>CAZOPU010000010.1:0-29985 GCA_964581965.1 uncultured Methanosarcinales archaeon
ATGCATCCATCACAGTAATCATATTTTCTCCATAATTTATTTCCTGATTTTTAAATAAATTAGTCTTAGAACCTAATTCAGATTCAAAATACATTTTTTCATAACTTCGAGAGTCTACATCCAATAATTTAGCAAGGTTTTTTCCAGATATTTCAGCTAATTTGCTCATAATAAAACTTGGAAAGAACAGTTTATATAAATATTTTCTGAGTGATTGTCTGACAAATAAATAACATGGTTAAAATAATCACCCTATATAATTCATTTCCTTTAATTTCTTAAGTTTTTGTATAGATAATAACTTTGAATCATGATCCTCTCCATCTTCCCTCTCTATTGCCTTTATCTCCTCATCAAGAGCTTTCAAGTCGATCTTAAATCCGTATACTTTGCGAAGTATTTCAATAGAAAATTTAGCCTCTTTTATCCCTAAGTACATAGGATGCCCTAATGTTTCTGCAAGAAGAGCTGTGGCTTTTATTTTTCTTTTAGCAGCAAGCCCAACAAGCAATCCGGAAACTCCCATTATAGGCCCCACTACACCATAAACTTCTTTTTTAGCTCCCGCCTTTACAAATTTCTGTATGAATTTTAAATCATTGGATGCACAGTAAACCTCTGGCTTCTCAGGAATCTCTGCAAGACCTATACCCCCCAAAGTTATTATTTCCTTGCAGCCATATTCCTGAAGAATACCTAGAATAAGTTCAGTGAAAGTATAACTTCCCTCCTCTGTTGCTGGCTGAACATCTCCTGCTAGAAACAAATAATCCTGGCTTCCAAATTTTGCATAATATAATTCAAGTCTTGGCAAACTAACCATATTATTTTCATTAACAAAAACCGAGTTTGGAAGACAATATGAAAAGAACTCCATTAATTTTTCTGCTTTTACTTCTTCTATTATGTAATCAACAACTATTTTACCAACATTCCCTATTCCGGGAAGACCTTCAATTAAAATAGGCGAAGAAACTTTCTTCTTTAAAATATGACTTATTTTCCACGGAGCATTTGAAATCAATATAATCCCTCTTTGGCTTTTCTTCTATATTCATCATATTTATCCTCAGGGCTGAATTTTGCAGGCGCAACTTTAATGCGTTTCGAGCCGCAACTGCAAACATCCTCTAAACCGTAACTGCCGCAAGATTCGCATTTCAAAATATGAACCATAATTCGCACCCTCTATTTATTAATTTTAAGATAATAAAAAAACCTATTAGGTTAATTTCTAAATATAATATTTAGCTATTTTCCTTCTTATCCTTCTTATCTTTCTTCTTAAAGCTAAATTCAGTATTTTTGCTCTTGCCCACGTGTTTTTGAACGGAGTCTAGAACATCTTTTAGTATTTTCTCTGCATCCTTATACTCTTTGGCTTCTACATCAACAGAATATGCTCCAGCCCCTAGATACTTTATGCTGCACTTTTTATTTATCTTTGACGCTTCTATAAGTGTGCTCTTTATTAAATCCGCTCCTTTTTCATCATAACTTTTAAGAAATAAAGTGCCGGATACTACAACCGCCCTCTCCTTTAATTTTTCCCTTATTAATGTTTCTAGTTTCTCCACATACTCTTTAGGAACACCATGGCTCTCAAGGGAAATTCCTGCTTCAACTACATCTTGAAAAGCATACTGAATCATTTCATATTTTAAAAGCAAAGGCTTAGCAATTGCATCATAAACCTGCTGCGCAGGCTTACCAATCTGAGACGCGAGAGTTTCTACTATTTTCTCCGCTTTTTGCTCCTGCTTTCTTTCGTCAGTTTTCTGACGCTTCTGCATCTCAGTAACTCTTCTTAAAGAAAGATCTATGTGCCCCTTTTCCCGGTCCACCTTGATAACTTTGCAGACAATCATTTTTCCTTCTACTACAAAGTCACGTATGTTCCTTATCCTTCCAGGATTAACCTCAGAAATATGTATCAAACCCTGCTTACCATATTCTTCAATTTGACAAAATACAGAATTATACTGAACATTTGTTACAGTTGCAAAAACAAGATCTCCTTCTTCCGGAAAACCCTGTTTTTTAAAAAACATTTATTCTCACCCATACTTATTCAAGAACTTCCAGTATTCTTGACTTGACTTTTGTCTTTCCGCCTGTAGGTTCTGCCAGCTCCTTTCCACATACAAGGCATGCAACCTTTGAAGATGCTTTTCCGAATACTACCTGCTCATTTTTGCATTTAGTACATCTTAACTTAACAAATTTAGAGTTTGAACTTTCAGCCATAAATATTCCTCCTAAAACATTTAGAGAAAGAAACAAACAGGCATTTATAAGCTTTGTCATGCATAATGACTTACGCAAAATGCCCCCCAAGCCATAATTAGCAAAACATAAAATCTATATGTGCAAATAATTCTTCTTGATAAATCTATCTCATAAAAATAAAAATAAATAACATAATCAGAACTTTGCTCAGAAATTACAATTAAGAATTTATCAAAATAAACAAAAAAATTATACTAATTCCAGCTTCTTTGTTCTTATCCCTGATTTCTGGATTGTTGTTTTCTTACAAACCTGGCAAGTATACCTCAAATCAGTCTTCTTGCTCATCTTTTTACCGGTGCTCTTCCACTTCTTAATAGGTGGCTTTGAGAATTTTCCCTGGTTTCCAGCACCCCTCTTTACACCCCTGTCTGCAAGTCTTCTATCTCCAAATTTTGACAAAGGATGAGCTTTTCCTCTTCCCCTGTTTTTTGCTTCAGTGATTTTATGCTCTGTATGCTTCTTGCAAAAAGGACAATGCCTCTTTAAAACTTTAGGTTTTTTCATGAATTATGAGGAATAGACAACCATTTATAAAGCTTTTGGAGGCGTTTTAGATAGTTAAAAAACAAAAATTAAATGAAAACATTTTGCGATTAAATCCAGACAATCTTTATATAGTAGTCCTTTATATCAATTAATATTAGTTAAACTTGTTGGGGGTTTAAACATGGTAGTCATAGGCGTAACAGGATACCTCGGTGCGGGAAAAGACACAGTTGCAGAATACCTTAAAAACAAGGAATATGAGCATATTTCATTATCAGATATCTTAAGGGAAGACTTAAAGAGAGCAGGAAAAGAATCTACACGAGACAATCTTCAAAGCCTAGGAAATGAATTAAGGCAGAGATTAGGAGGAAATATTCTGGCAGAACGAGCCATTTCCAGATTAAATCCTGAAAAAAACTACGTAATAACCTCTATTGGAAGAGTTGATGAAGTTGAATCTCTTAAAAAACTAAAAGGATTCAAGTTAATATTTGTAGATGCTCCTGCAAAGCTTAGGTTTGAAAGACAACTAAAGAGAGGAAGATTAGAGGATAAAACTCTTACTTATTCACGTTTTCTCAAGGATGAAGAAAAAGAAAGAAAAGGAGGAGGCGCCCAGTTCAGGGAATTCGACAATCTAAAAAAGAAAGCAGATTACCTCATAAATAATAATTCCACAAAAGAGGCACTTTTTCAAAAAATAGAGAGAATACATAAAGAAGTTAACAAAAGACCGAATTGGGACGAATATTTCTTCGGAATAATGGATGCTGTTGCAAAAAGGGCGACATGCGACAGGGGAAAAACAGCTGCAATAGTTGTAAGAGATAATGTTATACTTGCAACAGGCTATGTAGGTGCGCCAAAAGGACTTCCACAGTGCGACGAAGTAGGTCATTTAATAGAAAAAACAGTTCATGAGGACGGAGTTGAGAGGATGCACTGCGTCAGGACAATCCATGCAGAACAAAACGCGATACTCCAAGCAGCAAACAATGGAGTTTCCCTTAAGGGCGCAAAGATGTATATGAAACTAGAGCCCTGTCCTGTTTGCGCAAATATGATTATAAATGCAGGAATAACAGAGATAGTCTGCCTTAAAAGGTATCATGCAGGCCAAAGATCAAGGGAATTGTTAAAAATGGCAGGAATCAAAGTAAGAGTAATGAATGAAGAAGTGGAAAAATACAAAAATCAGTAATTATTCCTCCAGTCTTATAAGCTTCTTTCTCGAAGTTGCCCCCGATATTATCTTTCCTTTTTTTCCAGATACTTTTTTTATCAGTTTAAGAACTTCAGCATTAGCCTTGCCATCTTCAGGAGATGACTTAATATAAAAATTGAATATTTTTTTTTCCTCATCAAAAATTATTTCGCTCCGTCCTGAATTTGGCTTTACATTAGCTTCAATAACTTTGAGCTCAGATATTTTAGATTCTGTATGATTCATTTTAATATCCCTTTAAATTAAAATATATTTACAGCAAAAAATGCCGAATTAATAATATTATATTGCTAAAATATATTAACTATTCATAATTCTAATCTTTTATCCTGAACATACTTAATTCCTTTTTCCAGTGCAATCTCTGCTTTCTGGAGTTCAGCGCCTATGTCAAGCGCGTGATAAATCATGGATATCTTGTTTGAAGATGCAATTTTCCTAAATAACTCTTTTGCACTCCTGCCCTCAATCTCCTCAAGGACAGACCCTAAAGATGAAAGATGAGTCACTTTTATAATATCATCTTCTAGACGTATAATTAAATTTCCATGAGGATCGGACTCCCATTTGTATCTATGAGATGTTCCCAGGAGTTCCACAACATCCTCTATTTCTTGCTCTCTAATAAATGCCTCTCCAATTATCACACAAAGAGATTCAGACTCGCACAACTGTGCACACACATCTTTTAGAGCATCCCATACTTCCAGCTCTTTGAACATGAGTGTTTTTACCTTGCCTAAATCGTGGGAGAACTCATAAACTTGTATTTTAGTTTTTGACTTCTTTCTGGATAACAAAAATGTTTTGTCCTCATCTGAGAATTTAGTAACATAAAAAATAATATTGGGCAATGAGAGAATTTTCTTTTCAGGATTAAAAACTCCAAATCTTGACAATTTTGACATCAATGATCTGTATGCAGAGTAAAAATCATCTCCTCTCGCCTTGAATCCTGAGAAATCTGTGGGAAATCTCACAGGAGGATTTATTGATGGCAAGGGAATTACTATTCTCTGAAGGAATTCATTAGAAATAACCCCTTTGGTTTTTATCTTCGCAAGTCTCCCATTCAGCTTTGAAAAATCTTTCAAATCCCTGAAATCATGCACCTTAATTCTTTTCCTCAGAACATCTAGATCTTCTTTTTTTAATAAACTATCAAGAATTACTTCAGTCCCAATTATTTTATTTTCTTCATCTATTCCTTTTTCAAAAAAATTAACCAGACCTTCCCCCGCACCATTAAGATCTACACCTACAATGACAAGATTCCTTATTTTAGGACAAGCCAAAAGGTTTCTTAAAAGTATCTGAAGGCCGTAGTCCTTCGAGTAAAGCTGGCCTATAAATGCATAATTTTCCTCAGAAACTTTCTCAATCACCCTCTCTTTTTTAGTCCAAAGGCAAAGAATACACGTCTCAGAATCAGGATTGGCAACATGAATAGTATCAGAGTAATACAAAAGCAAATCCTTTTTTTTGTCTTCCATGACAAATTAGAATGAAAATCCCTTTTTAAATATTTAGAGGAATCAATAGACCAAGCGTAAAATTTGTACTGAAATACCGTTATGCAGAGACCGCAGTATAAATGTTGTGCTTATCCCTTATTAGCCTAATAGAAATAATACCTGTTCTTTTCTTAGGGTTGACAACAGTTATGTTTCTTCCTGAAGAAACTGCAATGACCTCGTTTTTACTCCTCCCGCTTGCTTTTATCTCTGCCTTTATAACCTGACCTTTCCTAAAAGGCTTTGGCAAAGTCTCATCGTATTGTATGTTAAATAGATTTTCCTCTATGATTAATCTGCATCCATGTTCTTTTTCTTTTTTTCGCAGGAACTCAAAAAAATTGTCCCAAGGCATCTGCTCAGCGACATTCCTCCCTCCTTTGTAATTAAGAAAGTTCTGTATTCCTATAGATGGAAATCTTTTGTTCTTTATTTTTTTTGATAATTCAATTATACCATCAATGTCTTCCTCATTTATTCCGGGAATCAATACAGGCGCGAGAAGAACATCAACTTTTCCCTCGCAATATTTTATCATTTCAACAACGTGGTCTACATTATAAGGGGAATTAGCAAGTTTTGATGCTTTTTCCTTATTAAGTGAATGTATTGACAAATTTATCCTTGTAAGACCCGCTTCGCTAAGCTCGTCGATAATTCTTTTTGAAAGCATGCAACCATTAGTATTTATAGAGATTACATCAACGTTTTCTATGCCCCTCAAGTCTTTTATTAATTCCTTTAAATATGGATAAAGCAAAGGCTCTCCATGTGGATTTATGCATGCCTCTACAGGATGCTTTTTTATAGAGCACAGGTTCCTGAATTCTTTAATAATGTACTCTTCTTCAACTAGAATATCATTATAATTATTCTCTCCTTCATTAACAGAGCAGAATATACAACTCAAATTACATCCTGTAGACGGCTTTACTTCTATTATGTTTGTTCCTCTATCCACAAGGCCAAATTCATTCGAACCAATTAAAGGAATGCCTGAATTCTGATGAATATAAATAGTTTTTTTCCCCCTTACCCTATTGCGCAGGTCACCAAAGCCCTTTTCAATAAGAATGCCTAGCTTTTGCCTGGCTCTTTTCTCTGCGCACTCGAAAATTATACTTCCATCCTCGTCTATTTTAAAATCAGCTATCTCTTGCAAGTCTGACTCGCTTATATTAAAGTAATAATTATTAGAGAATTTGCATATAACTACTCCATCTCCCATTTCAAATTTAAGGTCGTCAAATTCTATTTTTGATTCCATACTTTTAGATATTCCCTTTATTTTAAAAAGTTTAATATAAAAACCAGATTAGCTTAAAACAAGAAACTTAATAAAATAAAAATAATTCTTCAAAGCGTGAAGCTAAATGACGTATTATAATGAAGAAAAAGAGGATGCGACAAGAGCATATGACTCTCATTTGCTAATGGGTCATTTTATCGAGCTGGACACTCCTCCATTGGAAGATATTGAAAAAAATATTTCAGAGGGAGAATCTTTAGTCTTAAAGTCCAAAGGTGAAAAAGGAGAAGCTAAGCTGAATACTTTGGTCAATTCACTTAGATCATATGCAAAGGCGCTGGCATTAAAAGATAAATGCCTTATTGATGACATAGAGGGACTTTTTAGTTTCATATGCACAAGGCATCCTGATGCAGAGCTAGACTGGAGCATGCTCCAAAGAATAATATATGTCGCAGATGGCAAAAAAATAGATTTTCAAGATCAAAAGACTACTGAAATAGCGATAACCATTTATATATCATCAATAAAAAATGAATTAAACAGAATCAAATAAAGTGGTCTAATGAAAAAAAGAAACTTAAGCGAGCAGCAAAGTAACTTAATGCCCGAGGCTATAATTTTTGCATTCAATGCGCATTCAGGCCAATACAGGAAGATTCATCCCCATCAGTATATAATCCACCCACTAAGAGTTTCAGAGTTTATCCTTAAAAACTTCGGCAACCATCCAAACGTAGATATAATGAGAACTGCAGCAGTTCTGCATGATACAGTAGAGGACACATGGGCAACAATAGATAATATAAAGAGTAATTTCGGGGAAGAAGTTAGCGAGATTGTTTTTGATGTCTCAAAACCTGAGATAAAAGAATCTGAAGAAAGAAATAAAAAATATCTTGAAATGCTTAAAAATGCAAAAGATGAGTCAAAAATAGTAAAAATTGCAGACATATTTGACAACGTTGTTCTTTCAACAGACAACGATTTAAAATGGAAAAACTTCTTCATAAAGACAAAAATAATACTGACTGAGCTCGAGCTAAGCAAGGATGACCCAACTTATTCAACAATAAAAAAAGACCTTTTAAAAATAATTAATGAAAGGCTTGACAACTATGAAAAAAACAACTAAATCATCAGGAGCAAGATTAAAGTCAGGAGCAGTTACTACCAAGAACAAAAGCAAATCTTCCTGCATATCTGAAATAGTGGCTCTGGAGAAAAAAGAATCATTGCCAGACAAAGAAGTTATTCTTAAGATAAATAAATTCATAGATGCGCTTAACAAAGCACTTAAACAGCAGAAGATAGATGCAGAAGCATCAATGGGAGGAAGCGTAGCTAAAGGCACATTCATCAAAAATAGTTTCGACGCAGACATATTTGTAAAATTCCATCCAAAATTCAGAGGACAGAACATCTCAGATATTCTGGATTCTGTTCTTAAGAAGATGAAACTTGAGGCTAATAGAGTTCATGGCTCAAGAGACTATTTTCAGATAAAAAAAGAATTTACCTATGAGCTAGTTCCTGTGCTTAATGTAAATGATTATCGTCAAGCAGAAAACGTGGCAGATATGAGCCCTCTTCATGTTCTTTATTTCATTAAGCAATCCAGGAAGATAAAAAACCTAAGGGAAGAGATAAGAGTAACTAAGTTATTCATGAAGTCTGCAAGAGTTTATGGAGCAGAAAGCTACATAAAAGGATTCTCAGGGCACGTGGTGGATCTTTTACTTATAAAATACAAGACATTTCTAGACCTTGTAAAAGCAGCAGCCAAATGGAAAGACGAGCTTGTAATAGATATTGAAAAATATCACATAGATCCAAGAATGAGCCTTAATACTTCAAAAATATCAGGACCTTTGATAATTGTTGATCCTATCCAAAAAAACAGAAATGCAGCCGCAGCAGTGTCAAGGGAATGTTTTAATTTGTTCAGGCAAAGATGCAGAGACTTTCTTAAATCTCCAAGCAAGGATTTTTTTGAAATTCCATTATTTAGTGACATAATAGACGAGAAAATAGCAAAAACAAAAAACGCAGAGATATTCCTAATTAATATACATCCTTTAGATGGAAAAAGAGATGTAATAGGTTCTAAAGTCCTTAAGATAAAGGAAACATTAGAGCAGGATGCAAAGAATAAAGAATTCGAATTGACTTGGTCTGACTGGGAGTTCAACGATAAAAACAGCAGAATATGCCTTGCATTCAGAAACAAACATCTTCCAGAAACAATTCTAATAAAAGGTCCTCCTCCTGAAATGAAAGAGTCAAATGAGAATTTCAAAAAAGCTCATAAAAAAACATTTGTAAAAAACGGGCAGATATTTGCGGAGGAAAAAAGGGAATTCAAGACCCCTCTTGAACTATTAAAGAGCATATTATCCAGCAAATATGTAAAAGAAAAGTGCCAATCATATTCCATAGTCTGCCTTGAACAAGCACACTAGATTTTTATTTTAATTCTAGAAAGTTTTTTAAACTCAAATTTATTCTTTTAAATTATGATGTTTTGCCCAAAATGCGGAGCACTTATGATATCAACATCATGCAAGTGCGGTCATATAGAAAAAAAGAGCGACAGCCTTGAGATAAAAGAAAAAATAAAGTCTGCAAACAGCAAAATAGACATAGTTGATGGACAGGAAGACTCTTTGCTTCCCGAGACAGATGCTGAATGCCCTAAATGCCATAACAAAAAGGCAGTTTTCTGGATGGTCCAGACAAGAGCAGGAGACGAGCCAGAAACAAAATTCTTAAAATGCACAAAGTGCAAGCACACCTGGAGAGATTATAAATAAAAAGTTAAAAAAAATTATGAGAATAGATTAACAAAGAACGTTTCTATTCCCCTGAAGAACCTTCTGAATGCAGTGTCCTTTTTCTCTTCTTTCTCATCACCATCATCATCCGGCACGGAATAAGATGAATTCTTTATTACCACAATATCATTTGGATTTATATCTGTTGATGAGTTCTTTACCGTCTTTCCTGGAGTTGAAGATGTATTTCTTTTTATCTTTATATAAGAAGAGACTGAAGTTTCATACCCTTTAGACTCCACCCTGCCTATTGTGGTAACATTAAATCCTTGAATTCCTATACTTTCTGGAATATGAAGCTTGTAAACATATGCAGAATCAGATCCCAGACCTTTGAGAGTGAAGTTCCTCCAAACTATTCCTCCTATCTTTTCAACTTCACTTGGCACAACTTCATTGGCTCCGACTTCAAAAAGCTCATCCTTTAGATTTTTTATGTTTACCTCTACAATAACATCCTGTCCAGCATACACCTCAACAGGGCTGAGCTTGTGGCTTAAAGATATAAGACTTCCATTAGATGTAACCTTTAGGTTCCTCGTAGTGTTGACTTGTTTTCTTTCTCCTGATTGAGTAACATAATTAGTTGTAGCTACAACCTTGTATGACTTATCCTTGTCTAGATAAGGTACATCAATGAATTTTCTAAGAAGAACCACAGACTCTGCAGCACCCAGCCTTGCCAAAGAAAGGTTCTCAGATATAAATTCCCCAGATATTGTGACATATATATCCCTGAATGTGTTGCTAGGATTTGAATTTGATATTTCATAATATAATTCCACTTCAGAGCCTGAAAGCACCGCATCTTTGCTCATCTCAAATATAGGAGTAAATCCACTTATTGACGATACTAATGTTTTATTCAAAACATAAACTGTACTTCCTCCATTGTAATTAACATTTAGAGTAAATGTAATATTATGCTTTCCTGTTGCAAGAGGAGTTATAACCATATAATATTCCTTGTCTAGTTTCTGCTTAATAATTTCGCTCCGGACAGTTGAATAAACTCCCGGCCTAACTATTTCAAGACCTGTGCCTGCAAAATAATCCAAGTCTTCTGATGAACCAGTAATTGTAAGATTGACAAGCTCCAAATCAAAATTACCTGTATTCTTAAGATTAATAACTACTTTTGAATCATCTAGTATATTTGAAGTTGAGGGCATTGTAACAGTCAACGTAAAAGGATTTACAAAGTCAAAGTTGAATGTGTTCTTAGCCTCTTTTTTTATGTTGTTTGAAGTCATTGAAATAGTATAATTGGCCTTTTTTAATCCTGTAGTTGAAGATTTTACGGTGAACGAAACTATTTTTTGAGAATTAGAGCTTATAGACCCAGTATATAAAAGTTTATTAGACCCTATTTTTATGAAGTCTCCCAAATCAGACACAACAACTCCGTTTGGAAGAGTAACCTCATAATTAAATGAGTCTATCCACTCTGATTTTTTGTTCTTGAATGTTATGTTAACTTTATAATCCTCTAGTATGTTAATCTTGGTGAGAGAATGAGTTATACTCATGTCTGTTAATATGTCATCTTCTTTTGAAACAGTTATATAAACTCCAGGCATTGTCTGGCCAGAGTTAGATATAGATGCCTGTGCTACGTCCACGCTTCTGTTCGTATAACAGACCGTATGAGTGTCGAATGTTATACATTTGCCATATTCCAGCAGTGCAGATATGTTATCAACCTTAATTCTTAAAAGAGAATCCTCACTTTCCCCAAGTCTTATATCTATTACTTTTCCATCCACGGAAAATACATCAATATATTCATGCCAAGCCTTATGAACTATTTTTTCTGCGGAAGCAGAATAAGACAGTAAGCAGACAAATAACATCAAACTTGCAAATAGCATTATTTTTCTCAATCGACTCACCCTAAACTTAAGCCTTGAAATAAATAATATATAAATGTTGCTGAAAAAGAAAGAAGTTATTCACACAAGAAACTGTGATAATTTAACTTCCGACAAAAATAAATACGCTAAAAAACGAGAAAGAAAAAAAAGAAAAAAGAAAAAATAGCCTTTTCAGGCTTTACTTATGGACTTACTGAGGTGTTCTTACACTGATTGAGTTCAGTGATGGAACAACAACTTCAACTTCAGTTCCTGTCAAGTCGTAATTGCCGTAATCTGCAAGTACATATGCTGCACCAAGTGTGTCTTGTGCATTGTATCCTGCTACAAGCAATGCGTTCTGTGCTGTGTACAACTTGATCTTACCTACACCAGGCTGGAACAATGTGTTGATTTCTTCTCTTGTTGGTTCATCCATCAAGTTTGCTGCAACAGTGTTAACTGAAGGTCCGCCAACAACTATCAAAGGTGTTACGCCTATTAGGCTCATTGCATCCTTGTCAAGTATTGTTGATCCAACATCCAGCTTATTCACGATGTATGCATCTGCGCCACTTGTTCTTGAGACTGAACCTGCTCCGCCAACAACAGCTACATTAACTTTGAAGTCTGTAATGTCGCTTGGCACACTGAAGCTCCACTCATCACTTGATGCTGTTGCATCGTATGAATGTAGTTTAACTCCCTGCTCAGTCATTGTGTCTTCTTCCCAACCTGAGATGTCCTTTGAACTATAGTAAACATCGCCTGATGTCGTTGTGTCGCCATCTGACTGTCCTATAAACTCGATTGCAGCTGCATTCAAGTCAATGTCCAATTTAACATCTGTTGTCAAGTCAAGAGAGAATGACGTAACAGTGTCATCCCAGTCAACAGTTATGTCGCTGTCCTTGTACTGGATAGTAAACACATCAGTACCAGTTGCGTTGAAGTCATGTGTCTTTCCTGTTACAAGCTTGAACTTGTTTGCATCATCATGGTCCTTGTAGAAGTACTGCAAGTCACCAAGTGTTACGTTGAAGAACACTGCGATTTCATCTGACTCTTCTGTTCCTAGCAAGAAGCCATCTTCTTCTCCGCCTTCTGCAGAGAATACTAGCACTTTAGCTGAGGTCTGCATTTCGTTTCCAGATCCATCGTAAAGTGATTCGCCTGTTGCTGTGCTAACAGTGTATTTCTTGTAGTCATTCTGGTTTATGCTTACTAACTCAATACTTGCGAAGTCATTAGGCAATGTAAGTGATTCACCAACTGTTATTGGATTATCAGACACATCATCTATTGTCTGGTCGTATAGTATTCCTAATGTTGGAACTCCTGATACGTTCAAGTTAGCCAAGTCCCATACCCAATCTGGATCGTCTTCATCTTCACCGATGAATTCGTCAGCATCGTTGTATGTCTTTGTTGACTCTTCTCCTACGATAAGTGTTGCTGCGTCATTTGTTACGCCCTCATCGTTGAATAGGTCCTTTACTTTGACTCTCAATCCGCCAACAGTCTTTGTTGAGCCGTCGCTGATTGTTGCCTGTGAACCGCCAACGCTTACGATTGCGCTGTCATCGCCAACTCTTACAAGGGTAACTTCCTTACCTGCAACAGTCACTTTCTGACCATTTTCTAGGTAAAGTGTCTCTCCAACCTGAACAGTTATTGATGTTCCTGTTGCTCCTACAACTTCCATTTCCTTTCCTAGGAATTCGATTGTTATAGGTTCATCATCTGTTGCGTCAGATAGTAGGTTTCCTGCTGCAAGTGAGTCATCAAATACGAAATTGTATCCGATTGAGCCTCTTGATAGAAGCAAGTATACACCGTCCTTGAAGTCTTCATCCTGTCCAGCTGCAGTTAATCCTGTTTCAAGTACTGCGCCTGATGTGAATGAAATTGTCTCATGGTAGTCATAGTCATCATCGTTTCCGTCAATGTCTATGGTTACTGTTCCTTCATTCAATCCAGAAATGTCGTTGTTATCTAAGCTTGAGCCAAATGCATTTGCATCGTTCAAAGCTGTGTTTGGTGCTACTTCTTCAGTTTTACCACCTGCTACTGTTACTGAGCCTCCAGTTGAAACTGGTGTTGTTGCATCAGCTTGTAGGCCTGCTGCGATATCTGTTGCACCGATAATATCCTGTGCCATCGCTTTTTCTCCTACAACTATCTTTCCTGAGAAATGTCCGTCCTCAATAAATGGACTTGGATAATTGCTCAGATCATATGCCATTGCACCCATAACTGTTGCGCCAACCATTGTTGCACCAGCCAGGATAGCAGACATTTTCTTCACTGTCTTCTTCATATCCATTGTTAACACACCTCCGTGTTAAAATTTTGTTCACACCGGCGTCCACTCCTCTCTCCAGTATGCATAGATTGCCCATAATAGTCAACTTACGTTGAGTATTAATTTAGCCTATACATACCCAGACTAGTGGCTCACCCTTCGGTGTAAGTAGACAAGTATCTAGTTCGATTTATAAAGTTTTCTAAGCTAAAACCGTTATAAAAGCCATAGGTATTGTTTTCCCAGGCTAAAAAAGACATATAGCCCAAAATCCGGAAGTCATCACTTTCCAGTTGCGCAGCCCAAAAAACAACCCTTTTAGCAATTTCCATCTTTTTACTTAAGTTTAACAATAAAATATTAACATATCTCAATATAACACCCAATAATACTTATCAATATTACCTAATAATATATAATAGTGCCGAAATATAGTACAATATAATAATATTACAATAACACACATCTATTTATCTTAATGCCCTGCCTAAAGCAACACCACAATAACAAACAGACACAAGTTAATTACATATATTATACGCTTGCTATATTATATGCCTATACCTCCTAACATATTATACACATATTACATCACCTATATGTAAACTATATATAATGTATACATTACAAGACACAAACTACACACTTTACAAATAATACACAAACAATACACTTATACTATTATTATAGTATGCAAACTATTAATATGCACAAAATAATCCTTTTACTGTCCGTAAAATCAAACTCAAAACATAATTTTCTTAAAAGGAAACCTTTTTAAACAAACTATTTCTCCTATATCACGGGTTTAGAAGTTTAGAAGTTTCTCTTAGTAAATATAAGAGTGCATTATAAAGAAAGAAAAAGAGTTGGAAAATAAACATCAAGAGGTTTAAAGAATGAAGATTGTTAATCATCAGCACCTAATTGAGAAATTAGCTGAAAAACTAAAAGGTACAGTAACTCCTCCTTCTTGGGCAGAGTATGTTAAGACAGGGCATGGAAAGCAGAGACCCCCTGTAAGGCAAGATTGGTGGTATGTGAGATCTGCAGCAATTCTACTAAGTGTTCAGAAATTAGGACCTGTTGGCGTTTCAAAGTTGAGCGTCAAGTATGGCAACAAGAAAAACAAGGGCTATAAGCCTGAAAAGTTTGCATCAGGATCTACCAATATAATAAGAAAAGTACTGCAGCAGCTTGAAGCTGGAAAGCTAATAAAGCAGCAGGAAAAGGATGTCCATAAAGGAAGAATATTGACTTCTCAGGGCCTTAAGCTAATCAATGAGTGCTCCAAAGAAGTGTTAAAAAATCCACCTGTAAAGGCACCAAAGAAAGTTATTATACAAGAAAAGCCACAGCAGCAGCCTCCGCAGAAGGATGTAAAAAAGGAAAAGCCCCAAAAGCAAAATAAGGAGTGAACATCATGGCAAGATTCTTACATATCAGCAAAAAGAAAAAGTTGACAAAAAAAGGAAGGCAAACCAGGTGGGCTCCATTTTGGACCGTACCTAAGATTTATGGTGCCGGAAGAAAAATCCACCCAGGAAGACACACAAGTGTCAAAAGAAACTGGAGAAGGAGAAAAATCAAGGCGTAAGGTGACTAGCAATGGCAAAAATAGAAAGAAATTACACAATCCCTTTAAGACAAAGTTACGTGAAGGTGCCAAAATATTACAGAAGCAAAAGAGCTGTAAACTTCATAAAATCATTTTTAGTAAGACATATGAAAGTAGATGAAGAAAATATAAGAATTGGCAAGCACCTTAACGAGCAAGTTTGGATGCATGGAATAAAAAATCCACCTGGAAAGGTAAAAGTAAAGGTAATAAAAGAGAATGACAAGCTGACTGTTGAGCTTGAAGGATTTGAATACAAAGTTGACAAAGTCCAGACCGAGAAGACAGAAAAGGCAACATCCCTTAAGGACAAGCTAACTGAGAAACTAGCACCAAAGGATGAAAAACCAGACGAAGCTGAGAAAAAACCAGCAGAGCCTGTAGAAGTAAAGAAACCTAAGGTAGTTAAAAAGAAAGTTTCTAAAAAAGAGTCAAAGGAAGAAAGCCCTTCTCAGGAATAAATTTTTATTATTTTTTTATACTTTCTAATTATTTTTATATTAATAAACTAAAAAAGAAATATAATTCATAAAGGACTTGGCTTATCCATTATATATTTGAATTTTCTCTCGAAAACATTTATTGGTGCAAATTCAGTCACGTAACTCCTCAACCCTTCAGTTATTATATCATACTGCTCAATCGGAATACCTTCATCTACAAAAACTCCTAAATTATTCTCTCCATTAGGACTTTCAGAGAACCTTGCATCAACCGCAAAAATAAGTTTTCTAGACTTTTTTTGAGCATACCACCAAAGAACTTTCTTTGTATCTGATTTGTCTAAGGAAATATAACTTGTGGTAATTATTCTTTCTGAGTTATTTAGCGAAATTACCCCTTCTTTTTTATATAAAAATGCGAGTTTATTAGCGATGTCTTCTAACATATCCTTAATTCCATTTTCTCTTTCTTGTTTGTTCATTATAATCAACATTTACTGGCAGATTTCGCCATTTAACTAACAATAAAACACAAAGAAGGACCCCTCTTTTATAAATATTATTAGAATTTACTACTCAGAAATAAATATCGTAAAACAAAAGAAAAAAGAAAAAATCAAATTGCTTCATCCGAAGAAGCTTCGCTTCCAATTAATTTCTGAACCTGAAAATGCGCTGCTGCCTCCTTTCTTATGGCTTCAGCCTTATCAGTCATCTCCCAGACAAAGTCAGGATCGCTTCTTCCAAAATGACCGTAAGCGGCAGTTTTTCTATAAATAGGCCTCTTAAGCTTAAGGTCATGGATTATATCAGAAGGCTTTATCGGGAAGTGCTTAACAACCAACTTTACAATTTCGTCTTCTGGGATTCTATTTGTCCCAAATGTATTTACAAGAATAGACACTGGCTTTGCAACTCCTATCACATATGCAAGCTGAACTTCACACTTATCTGCAATCCCTGCAGCTACAACATTCTTTGCTATGTACCTTGCAGCATATGACGCTGACCTGTCAACTTTTGAGGGATCCTTTCCTGAAAATGCGCCTCCCCCATGACTGCCATGCCCGCCGTATGTGTCAACAATTATTTTTCTACCCGTGACTCCTGCATCCGCTACGGGTCCGCCTACAACAAATGCACCTGTAGCATTTACATGAATTATTGTCTTATCATCCAGCCATTTTCCGCATACTGGTTTTATAACATTTTTTAGTATGTCTTTCTCTATATTCTTATGGGTGATTCCAGGCTCATGTTGAGCAGCAATTACCACAGTATGAATCCTGACTGGCAATCCGTTTGAATATTCTATTGTGACCTGGCTCTTTCCATCAGGCCTTAAGTAAGAAATTATTCTTTTTTTCCTTACATCAGAAAGTCTTTTTGTAAGTTTATGCGCAAGCAAAATTGGAAGAGGCATGAACTCAGGAGTCTCATTCGTAGCATAGCCAAACATTAAACCCTGATCTCCAGCACCTTGCTCTTTATGAAGCCCTTTTCCTTCTGTAACTCCCTGTGATATTTCAGGGCTCTGCTCTGAAACTGAAATCAATACTCCGCAATTGTCCGGGTCGAAGCCTGATTCTTTTGTATATCCTATATTTTTTATTGTCTCTCTTACCACTTTCTGAAAATCTATTTTTGCATTTGTAGTAAGTTCTCCTGCAACAACTACAAAACCCGTCTTTACCAGTGTCTCTATTGCCACCCTTGAATTTATATCTTGCTTAAGTGCAGCATCAAGAACTGCATCACTAACCTGGTCACATATCTTGTCAGGATGACCTTCTGTAACACTCTCCGATGTAAACAAATATCTCTTATTTTTCATAATCTCCCTCACTGTTTTGTTTGTCTTTTATGTGGAATAAAATATAGAAGCATCTTTATTTCATTGTAAAGACAACATTTCTAATTTTTTTAACACACTATCCAGAGCAACAAATAAGTTTCTATCAACTATTTCTGAAACCTTTAAGTTGCCATCAAATAATAGTTTTCCATGAATCTCGTATTTCTCCGAGCCCGGTGTCTTGTGGACTGCTTTCAGATATATCCTGAGCGATTCATAATTATTAAGACTGTCAGAGAATTTTCTCGCATATCCTCCTATAATTTTCTTAACAACTATTAGCTCTGCAGGCTTCACTTCCTTAAAGCCAGATAATGATATATTACCCCCAAGTTCCATGTCCTCATCCATCCAAATCACCAACACTAAGTTTTAGAATAGTTCTTTATATATTTTATGAAAAAGAGAAAAACTCGCTAATTAATTCTTAATAATCTTAATAGACAATCTTTATAAATAAATGATTGTTTCTTTGTCATGGTTAATGTGGCGATTACTTCGCTGAAAACCTAAAAAAACATTCAGTTAGGAGCTTAAAATGTTCCAGATTTTGAATGTAATAACATAAAATAATGGAGGAAGAAAATGGGATACATAAAATACATGAAGGACTTGTGGAGAAAGCAAGATTCTGAGATTTCTGGTTTAATGAGAGAAAGAAGAATTCTCTGGAAAAATGAGCCTGCAACACTAAGGATTGAGCATCCTACAAGAATTGACAGGGCAAGGTCTTTGGGATACAAGGCAAAACAAGGTTTTTTGGTTGTAAGGCAGAGAATAAGTAGAGGAAAAAGGCAAAGACCTGATATAAAAGGAGGAAGAAAGACTTCAAATTCAGGCCAGGGAAAATATGTCTCAAAGAATTACCAGCAGATTGCAGAGGAAAAAGCGAGCAAGAAATTCGTCAACTGCGAAGTATTAAACAGCTATTTTGTAACACAGAACAGCCAATATGCGTGGTTTGAAGTAATCTTAGTTGAAAGGGATAATCCTAGCGTTTATCTTGACCAGAATACTGCATGGGCTCATGATACAAAAAACAGGGCTTTGAGAGGATTGACAAGTGCAGCAAGAAGGGCAAGAGGCCTTAACAGCAAAGGATTCGGCGCTGAAAAAGTAAGACCTAGCAAAAGAGCAAATAGAAAATAATTATTTGCTTATTTTTAATTTTTTAATTATAATCTTTATTTTTCTTTTGTTTTTATTTTAATTCTATATTTGTTAATAAATCTTAATCATATTATTTCGTGTTCAATTTGTGCGTTCCAGCATTTTGCAATAACAAATTAGATAGAAAAACCTACCTACAGCTATGCGTTGAGCGGATTGAAACGCATAGAATCATTAACTGACGTACTATTTATACGAACTCATCCTCTTCGTACTCATCATATTCTTCCCTATCCTGAACGCCATAGTAGTATTCGTCATCACCACGGCTAGCTCTTCTAAAGTGGCGCTCTACAAATTTATCTCCTCTTGCATAAAGCATATAATACCACCCCCAGTTTATAATTCATTTATTTATAAGTTTATAATTCTTATGAACGATAATTCCAGAAAATAAAATTAGCCTTTAAAAATATGAAAAAAAGCATAATAAGACAAAATAAAAAACTAAAAGATTTAGAAATCCCCTATTTACTTATTCACAAAAAGGTAATGCTTTTCATTTCCTTCTATTTCCAGAAGTATTCTTTTTATAATTACCTTAATAGGATCCTGCATAAGTTTCACTCTTGAATTAATGTCTGCAAAGCTTTCAAATGGCTTTTCCATTCTTTGCTCCACAATCTCGTTCATGTGCTTTTTACCAACTCCTGGAAGAAGCTCGAAAGTGTGCATTCTTGTGTTTATTGGTTGTGCTTTATTGAAGAACTCAACAAATCTTTGCTCATTCATCTCCACAATGCTCTTTATTGCAGGCTCAAGCTCTGATTTTGCAGTACTTGTTAGTTTTTCAAAGGGTATTTTTCCATTTATATGATGTATCTGCTCCCGTTTCTCCTCCCCTATGTATACTTTTTCAAACGGTTGAAGATGTACTCCTTTCTTTGGAACTAATTCAAGAATTGTAAAATTGTTAGTACCTATCGCTTGAACTATAGGTGTTTTCAGATGCATAGGAGTCCTGTCTGTAGCATAACCATTTACTAGGAAATCCAACACTATAACTATCTCTTCTCTTTGTCTTTGCATCATGCTTATCCCCCGTATTCAAACGCATTCATTAGCTCTTAAATAAACCATATTTATATATTTTGCGGCAATTACAATTACTAATTTATTAAATTAAAAATATATTCTCAAAATTAAAGAAAAACTTACTTGCTCTTGTGCTGGGATGTTATATCAACAATGTTCTTTAGGTTTTCCTTGCTTACTGTTATTGTGTATCCTTGAAGCACAACAGACAAGTCATTTACATTCTTAGGCATAACATCAAGTATTTTTATTATGTGCTCCTCTTTCAGCCTTGGAATCTGAAGATCTTCTATTTTCTTCTTCATAGAATTAAATTCTGTCTGGGAAAGTGTGCTGAATGAGTTCAGGTATTCTATTGTCTTTGTTGTCCTGAATCCTGGCTCCTTGTCTCTTTTTGAGACAGCATTCAATTCTGACTTAAGCTGCACCATTGATAATGGCATTTTTTCCAATATTTCAGGTTTTGACATGTTAATACCTCTTTGTTATGAATCATATTTTTTATTTTATTCTATTTTTCTCATATGCACAGGATGCACTATAAGAACTTTTGATTTTGAGAAGTCCATAATCTTGACTTCATAGCAAGTTCCTCTTTTTGCCATTACTGTGCCTGACTTTCCAACAAATCTAGGACAATATGTTCCTTCATGAACTGCAGGCTCTATTGTTAGTGAGACTCTGTCTCCTACATTGAACTCTGAAAAATATCTTCTTAAGCTTACTTTGCCCTTGGATTTTGTCTGTTTCGTGAATATTGATACTTTTTTCCTTCTTAATCCGCCTATTCTTGCCATTTTAATTCAAAGGTGTTTACTTACCCTTGCCTCCGCCCTTTGCTGCTCCGCCTTTTCCACCTGCACCGCCTTTCTTGTCCGCAGTCTTTGGCGCTAGTTTGTTAATTATTATTTCTGGTATCTTAGCTACATCCAGAGCTTTTCTTATTTCTTCCACTGTCTTTCCTTCAAGAGTCTTCATTATTGCTTTTGCCTGAGCTTCATATTGAGCCCTCTTCTCTTCTATTTCTTTCTGAAGTCTCTTTCTTTCCTCTTCAATTTGTTTGAGCTCTTCTGCAGTTATCTCTGTTTTCTCTGACGCTATTTCCTTGTCGAATTTTCCTTCATTAACTAGAATTATTGCTTCGCTTGCTTCTTTCTCCTCTACTTTTATTCCCATTGATCTGCAAGTTCCAATAACTTCCTTTACTTTTTCCTTTAATGATTTTCCTGAAAGAGCGTCTTCTTTCATTTTTGCGATTTTTATTATTTGCTCTATTTTAAGGTCCCCTACATAGTCCTTGTTTGGAACTCCTGCCCCTTTCTCTACTTTAGCTTCTTTTTTAATAAGGCCTGATGCTGGAGGCGTTCCAATTGTAATTGTAAATGCTTTAGTTTCAGAATCTACAGTTACCTTTACAGGTACTTGCATGCCTTTGAAATCTGCTGTTTTTTTGTTTATCTCTGCTACTACTTGCCCTATATTGACTCCTAATGGTCCCATAGCAGGTCCTAAAGGTGGGGCAGCGGTTGCTTTTCCCCCTTCTATCAAAACATCAACTGAAGTTGTTGCCATAATACTCTCCTCACAAAATGAATATAAATCCTTTTTTCGTAATGTTATCGGAATAATGATTAATTTATAAAGCTTTCCGTCTAGCCAGTACGCCCAATTAAGGTCCTACATGTTCTCATAAAATAGAGCGCACACTTGTTGACGTCCTGTGATTTTAGGACTCTGCCCAAGATATCATAATTAAAAAATCAAAAAATAAGTTAAAATTAAAATAAATAAAAATATTTAGTCGTCGGAGTCTCTTCTTATTACTTTGACAGCATCCATTTTCAGCGTTATTGGAATGGGGACTGCCGCTTCCAATAATTCTACAACAACTTCCTCTTTTGCTTTATCCACCCTAGAAATTTTACATTTCTCTCTCTTGAATGGCCCGCTTATTATCTCTGCTATGTCATTTTTCCTTATGTCAACTTCTTTTTTGGCCTGCTCAAGCATGTGCTCTATTTCATTATACTGGATTTCATTTGGAAGTATTCCTCTTGCATAAGGAACACCATATGCTCCCTGCTCTGCATCAGATCTTGAACCTGCTTCGAGGAATATATATCCCCTCATCCCATGAGGTCTTATTACAGAATATACTCCTACTTTTTTTCTTGAGACATTGCTTGAGACAAATGTCATTACTTGGTCTTCTCTATTAGCAGTAACCCTTAATGCAAAAAGATGTGTGCTTATTTTCTGTTTTTCATCCTTTTCTTTTTCCTTTAGAAGTTTTTCTTCCTCTACTTCCTGTTGCTCTATTTCTTTTATTCTCTGTATTTCTTCTTCTCCTAGTTTGTTTTGTTTTAATATATTTTCTTCCATATTTAATCAACTCTTTTATTGTATCATTCCTTTCCTTTTAAAAACACAAGTATTACTACTATGACTATTACTAGAATAGCAGCCACTACTATTGTTGTAAGCATATCTATTAAATGAAGCAAGAATCCAAGCAATCCTATAATCATTATTCCTATTCCTGAGACTTTTGCTATAGTCCAAAATTCATGCTTTGAAGGTTTTCTTGCAACTCTTAAAACTCTCCCACACTCAGTTATAAATTCCTTAATTTTCGTCATTCCCATAAATTTCACCATTTAATCTACGAATGTTATTCCCAATTCGTATCCTGTTTCCTCTTTTTTGCTTTTTTGAGCTATTGAGCTTCCAGTTATTTGTGTTGATTTAACTCCTGTAACGACAATCATGACTCTTACTGTTCCTTGAAGATCGTCTGATATTTGAGCACCCCATATCATTCTTGCCTGAGGATCTATGCTTTCTGATACTTTCTCCACTATTTGTCTTGCTTCTTCAAGAGTTAAGTCAGGTCCTCCTGCAACATTAATTAATGCGCCTGTCGCACCCATTATATCTACATCCAGCAAAGGGTTATTTATTGCTTTTTCAACTGCATCTGAGGCCCTGCTTGGAGAATCTGATTCTCCTACACCTATCAATGCAACCCCTCCATCTCCCATTACTGTTCTTATATCTGCAAAATCAAGATTTACAAGTCCTGCTTTTGTTACAAGTTCAGCTATTCCTTTTACTGCGTTCGTGAGTATCTCGTCTGCAATTTTGAATGATGTATGAAGAGGCAGGTCAGGCGCAAGCTCAAGTAGTTTATCATTAGGTATTACTATTAATGTATCAACTGATTTTCTTAAAGAGTCAAGTCCCTGGACTGCATTTTCGTATCTTTTTTGCCCTTCCATTTTAAATGGCATTGTTACTACTGCAACTGTTAGTGCTCCTGATTTCTTTGCTATTTCTGCAACCACAGGAGCTGAGCCGGTACCTGTTCCGCCTCCTAATCCGCAGGTTATGAATATCATGTCTGAATTCTCTGCTGCTTTTTTTATCTCTGACTCTGATTCTTTTGCAGCTTCTTCTCCTACTTTAGGTATGCTTCCCGCACCTAAACCTTTTGTCAGCATTTTTCCTATGAGTATTTTTTTATCTGCAGAAGTATAAAGCAAATCCTGAGCATCAGTATTTATTGCAATAGTCTCTGCACCAGTAACTCCTATTTCAGCTATCCTGTTTATTGTGTTGTTTCCGCCTCCACCACATCCGAAGACTTTTATTCTGGCTTTCTGCCTTTCTATCATTTCTGCTAGTTCAGCATCCAACGCATTGACTTTTCTAGGCGTGTCTGCACCTTTTACATTTTCTATTGTGTCAACCATTTTTAAGCCCCCAACACTTATGTTTACAACGGCAAATAATTCCCCTGCTGATAACAACACTTTTTTGAATTAATATATTTAAAGTTTGTTATGAGCTAATATTTCTTGATTTACTAGTTTTCGGTTTTATCCTCTTCCTTGTCTTTTCTTATTTTATTCTCAAGTTTGCTTTCAGCTTTCTCATTTTCTCCCATCAATTCCACATCAAGAGACGTTATTCTATTAAGGTCTTTTTCAAGAGTCTCCTTTATTTCTTTTGGCAAGTCTATTTTAATAATCACTTTTGCTTTTGATCCCTCAATATTTATTGAATCGTATGGAAGCCTAAGCATGTCTATAAAAGATTTTAATTGCTCTTTTTGATCAGTTACTTTTCTTTTTATATCTAATTCATATTCTATTTTTTTGCCTGCAAGAGGATGATTGAAGTCAACTATTACTCTTCCTCCACTTATGCTTCTTACAACTCCTCTTGAGCCGTCAACATCAAGAGTTAATCCAACAAAAGGCCTTATATTCTGATTCTTGAAAACAGCCATAGGCATTAATTTCAACATCTTAGTGTCTTTTTTTCCAAATGCCTCCTCTTCATTAAGAGAAATTGTATGTTTTCCTAATTCCAATCCTTCTATCTTTACGTCCAATGAAGGAAGAACTTGTTTTTCTCCTACACAGATTATTATTGGTTTCAGGTCTTCTTTGTGGAGATGATTATGCTCATGTTCATGGTCATGATCATGCTCGTGATCGTGAATTAATCCCGCTTTTGCAGCGTCTTCAGGGATTGTAGTATCGAATATAATATTTTCTCCTGAGACTTTTGCAGTGTAATCTATTTCTATAAAATCGCCTTTGCTTATTTTCATCATAACACCTTCTATGCTCTTCTAAGAGGCTCTGGTTAAAATGCGTTAGAAGAATAGAGGAGAGAACGTGCATTATTTTATAAATGTTTTCATTAATCATAGCCGCAGTTGCAAAAAAAGCATGTAGCATATGTTATTATATTTTTTTCAGATAAAATTAAAAATGTGAGCTACATACTATTATAATGAAAAGTAAAGGAACTGCAAATAAAAATAATGCTCCCTTAGAGCATATTAGCATAATTAATGATGGAGAATCAGAGGATCTTCAACGAAGAAAGCTATTGCTAAAGCCTGCATTTCAGTCTAGATACAAAGATCTGCTAGGCGATGATTATAATTTATTTGTTGATTACAGCTCAAGATATATAAGAAAATCAATAAGAGTAAATACATTAAAATCTGATATTAATGATATAAAGAGAAGATTAAGCGACTTCTGGGTTCTTGAGCAGGTTCCTTGGTGCAATGAGGGATTCTGGATAACTTATAAGGAAGGAAAAAGATTCGATATAGGGAATCTTCCTGAGCACCAGTTAGGATATATTTATGTTCAGGATGCTGCATCAATGATTCCACCCGTTGTTCTTTCCCCGAGCAAAGAAGATGTTGTTCTTGATTTGTGTGCTGCTCCAGGAAGCAAGACAACACAGCTCGCGCAATATATGAATAATGAGGGGCTTCTTGTTGCAAATGATTCTCAGGGAATCAGGTTAAGCGCCTTAGGAATAAATCTCCAAAGGTGCGGAGTTATGAATGCAATTGTTACAAAGATGGATGGAGAGAAATTAACAAAGAAGACAGAGCAGTTTGACAAAATACTAGTTGATGCGCCCTGCTCTGGAACAGGAACATTAAGGAGAAATTTTAAGATTGCAGAGATGTGGAGTCCTGGACTGGTAAAGAGAATGGCAAGCATCCAGTACAAGTTGCTCAGAAATTCGTTCAATCTTTTAAGAACTGGAGGAGAAATTGTCTACAGCACATGCACTCTAGAGCCAGAAGAGGATGAAGAAATTGTTGATAGACTTCTGAATGACTTTCCAAATGCAGAGATTCTTGACATAAATTTAAACATAAAGCGCAGCCCCGCGGTTAAAGAGTTTAATGGAAGAAAATATAATGAGAGTGTTGAAAAATGTTTAAGGATTTATCCCCAGGACAATGATTCTGAAGGATTCTTTGTAGCCAAAATAAGAAAAAACTAAAAAGAAATAATATCTAAGTTAATTTGAATTTCTTAATTTTATTTTTTAACAAGGATTTTAAATTAAGAGAAATAAATTATAAAAAAATAAAAAAATTATCTTCGCTCGTGTGGTTTGAGTCTTTTTATGTCTATGTTTAACGCATCGTTCTCAAATTCCAGTTTAGCAATCTCTATTGGATTATAATTTATTTTCTTAAGCTGCTCATCAGTTATTTTCATAAGAAAAGGAGCACCCATGCTTATCTGAAGAGCTCTCGCACCTATTAATCTTGCTTTTTCATATTTTGTACTATAATCCTCTGGAAGTTGTATTCTTACCATTTAGTTCGCCTCCATAAATGTCTTTCTTATTTGCTTTGAAACATCCATCGCTATTTCAACCATTTTCTTTATATCTTCAGATGTCAATGATCCATCTCCTCCTTTTTGGAGTGCACATATCTTATCATCTTCAAGAACAGTTATTGTCAATCTTGCATCTATAGTGTTCTCTTCGCTGTCAGTCGGATCTACCAAAAATAAATCTCCTATTTTGCATACAGTAACAGGTATAGGTATTCTTCTAAGCTCTAATCCTTTGTCTGTTTTTGCATGGTAGTCTATAGTACCGTCTTCATTTACTTTTGGGAAGCGAGCATTCTTCAAAGCTATCATCGCAGCCAATCCCCCCATGTCTACAAGGTTCCCGTCGTAATTAATAGGAACTATATCTATAGCTATAGTCCATACTTTTTCTCCTTTCTCTATGCATAGATGCTTTGTGTCAAGCGTTTTGCTTTCTCTTATTCCTCTGTCTATAACCCTCGCAGTTTCTATTGATGCATTGCTAGGAGGACCTGATTCGAAATCAGGATTACTTATTGGAAGAAGCTCAGAGTTTACCATCAGAACTCCATCTTCAGGAGTGTCTGGAAATGGTTTTTCTATAGCCATTTTCACTCCTGCTATAACATCTGCATCCCCAAATTTAATTCTTGCAGAGCCCTCTGCTGTTGAAATAAATCCTGTTTCTACAATTATAGGCCTCACTTCAAGAGGTTTTCTTCCGTCGAGTCTAACTCCTTTTTTAAGGCTGTTTCTTACATGCTCTTTGATATTTCTGTTCATTAAAATCACCTTAATCTTTTTTATACCTGTTTTTCAGGGCTTCTCTCTGTTTTTCTGCAATCATCTTTAATGCAGGCTTTACAAGTTCTATTGCATGAAGCAAATTTTCCTTTGAAACTATTCCATCCATCTGCAATAAAGTTATTTCTTCCGTGCTAGGAATCATAGCCACAGGTATATCTGTTGATTCATTTTCATCCATGTGCTCTTCTGCGCCGTCTAGGTCAACAACAATACTGCCTCTTACAGATCCTACCGAGACTGCAGCAACCATATCTTTCATGGTGAATCCTGCATCTGCTAGTGCAATTGCTGCAGCACATATTCCCGCGCATCTGCTTCCTGCATCAGTCTGAGGAAGCTCTATGAACACATCAACAACAGTGTTCGGATAATCCTGCAGGTCGATTACTGGAAGAAGAGCCTTTTCAGTAACTAAGCTTATTTCTTTGCTTCTTCTTGATGGGCCTGGTCTTACCCTTGATCCATCTCCTGAGAAAGGCATCATATTGTAATTGCATCTAAGCACTCCTGTCTTAGGGTCCTGCAAGAATTTTGGATGCAGCTCCCTTGGACCATAAACTGCTGCGTATGCTTCTGTGTCACCTATCTTGAACCTTGCAGATCCGTCCGCCTTTTTTATGACTCCTGCTTCTGCTTCTATTTTTCTCGGTTCTGAGAATTCTCTTTTGCTAGGCCTAGTAAAATTTTCCATGATTATCACCTTCTATCATTGCGGCCTCTGAATCTTCCGCCGTGGCCTCCGTTGTGACCCCTGTATCCTCCATTGTTTCCATTGCTGTTTCTTTCAGAGTTATTTTCATCTCCGCCTTCTTCGCTTGAATGCCCGTTCTCACTGTTCTCTTCATCATTTATTTCAGGCCTTTCAAATTTGCTGTCATCAAACTCATCCTGTTCCTCTCTTTCTGGCTCATCAGGAATTGGTTTTCCTAGATTAGCTTCGAGGAATTTCTTTATGGATTCTGTGACTCCCTGAAGATGGCTTTCTTCTTCTACTTTTTTTATTGCAGCAACTGCAAGAACTTCCATCTCAGGCTCGCCATCTATCCATACTAAGCCATTTTGTCCTACTATAATCTTACATCCCGTTGCTCTTTTTATTAATGATACCATTGTTCCTTTTTTGCCTATTATTCTAGGAACTTTCTGGGAATTTACTTTTAGAACCATTCCTCCTCTTAATCTCTTTAATCCCGCACCTTTGACTGTTACATCAACAAGATTCTGGCTAGTCACATTTGTTATTTTCAGGACCGCATAATCATCTAAGTTGAAGTATTTTGTCAGATCTACTCCTTTTGGAATGAAATCAAAACTTGCATCCTTTAAAGGAAGGACAGATGAATAAGGCGCGTTTATATCAAATCTCCATCCGCTCATTAATATATCATCTACTTTTCCTATTACAATATCATTCCTTTGAGGAAGATATCTTCCTGCCAAGGGTATTGTTCTAAGAACTTTTCCTTCCACAGACAAGAGCCCCACTCTGTTTGCTATTATTTGTTCATTCAACCTGTATGTTCCATTGCTAGGTAAAAAGTCAAAGCCGTTGGCTATGACTTGCCCAGGAACAACAACATCTTTGTCGTTTGCTAGTAATTCTCCCATTTTGTTTTTCACCTTTCGTTTTGATTATTATTTTTTATTTTTCGAGCCTTGCATCTACGGAGCCATGAGTTTTGCTGTTAAGCTCATCGAGCAAGTCAGCATATATTCCTGCAGGAACCCTTATTCTGCAAATGTAATTGTCGCCAAGCCATTCCTCTGATTCTATCTGGCCATATGATGAAAGAGTTGATTTTAGCTTTGATGCATAATGCAGAGGCATAGTAAGAACAGATGTTTTCTCGTCTATTTTTATTGGAATTATAGGTTTCAGCTTAGATACTATTTCACTTATCTGGTCCTCTGCGGGCTTGTTTTCATCTATTTTTACCTTCGCTTCTTCCATTGCATTTTCTATTCTTATTATTGGATGTGGAAGACCGCTTTTTGGCTCTATGCATATTCTATGTATCATCTGCATTATTTTTTTTCTTTTTTCTTCTCTTAACTTTTCCCTGTATTCAGACGTGAGCTGTATTTCTCCTTCTTCTATCATTTTCTTTGCAATTCCAAAGAAGTCATCTGTGCCAAATACATTTAGCAAATCACTTTCATCTGCAAGCTTTCCTTTTTTTGCATCTGAAAATATCTTTTCAGCCCTCAGCATCTCCCTTAATTTTTCATCAGATTTAATCTTTGAATTTTTAAGAGCAATAGCTGCATCAGGCTCAACTACCAATTCAAAAGTCTTACCGAATTTTTGAACCCTTACAAGATTAAAGTGAATTTTTTCCTTGTCAAATATGTTTTCTTTGTGCATTTTTACATTCCCTTGACAAGTTTTTCTATTTTGTCTTTGCTTACCTTTTCCATTTGCTTTGTCTTAATTGAAACTGTTGCAGCGTCTATTCTTTCTGCGCTGAACTGATCTCCTAATGTTTTCTTTAGCAATTTAACTGCTAGCTGCAATCCTTCTTCAATAGACATATTGTCTTTGTATTCTTTGTGAAGCATTTCCTCTGCTTCAGTTTCTCCTTCTCCTATTATTGTTGCTTTGTATTGATAGTATAATCCAGTAGGGTCTGTTTCAAACAAAGAAATTCCTGCTTCATCTATTCCTGCAACAAGCAGAGAAACTCCGAATGGTCTGTATCCTCCAGACTGAGTGCATAATTGCTTAAGATTGCATATGTCCTTCACCACAACTAAATTATCAATTGGAGTGTCAAATTCTATTTTGTGCTGCTGAGCTTTTAGCTGTGCCCTCTCTACTAAAACCCTAGCATCTGACAATATTCCTGCAGCAGTCGCCATTATATGATCATCTATTTTGAATATTTTTTCTATTGCATCTGGAACAACCAGTTTATCAACTAATCTTTTGTCTGTGACCAATATAACTCCATCCTTGCAAACTATGCCTATTGCTGTGTTTCCTAACCTGACAGTTCTTTTTGCATACTCTACCTGAAGCAAGCGTCCGTCAGGACTGAACATTGTTATTGCTCTGTCATAACCCATCATTTGGTGTTGAACCGGTTCCATTTTTTTACCTCTGATATTTTTTTAAGCATGATATTTTTATTTTAAATATAATTT
>CAZOPU010000011.1:0-28891 GCA_964581965.1 uncultured Methanosarcinales archaeon
GACACATACGGAAAAAATTACAAGAACAGAATTTCACACGTTAACGAAGTAGTAGAGCAGAAATACCAAAAGTGAATTTTTAATTTAATATTTTTTATTTTGGAATATTATAACATTATTTTTTATTTCTATTTTATTTCTATTATTACATTTTATTAATTTAATTATATACAAATTATTTAACTAAATCCATAATGTTATTAAGCTTTTTAAGAAGTATTTCCAATTCTTTTCTGTTAGAAGCTTCTGCATTTATCCTTATTATATTCTCAGTATTGCTCTTCCTAACATTAAACCAGAAATTCTCATAGTAAACAGAAAGCCCATCTATGAAAAGAACCTTTTTTGAATCAGTAAATGCCTGTTCTATGAGAAGGAAAACTTTGCTTGGATTTTTAACCTTGAAATTTATTTCCCCTGAATGAAAATAAAGATTGTTTCTGGCAGCAAGCTCAGACAATTGCTTATTTTCATTTATGCATTTTGAAAGCAATTTCACCGCACAAATACCCGCATTGTCAAGATAACTGAATTCCTTAAAAAACAAATGCCCTGAATTTTCCGCGCCAATGTCTGCCTGCTCTGCTCTCATAGTCTGGATTAAGTAAGTTCTTCCTGCTTTTGACAATATGCTTCTTAAACCCCTCTTCTCTGCGAGCTCCCAGACTGCCCTTGACGACCTAGTATCATATACAATAGTTCCTCTTTTCAAATCTTCCGAGAGAATATTAAGAATTATATCAGGCCTTACAAATTCCCCCCTTTCATCAATAAAACATATTCTATCAGCATCACCATCTAGTATAATTCCCAATAGTGCCTTATTCCTCTTAACTTCCCCCACTAAACCCTTCCTATTGTCTATTTTAAGGGGATCGGGCGCATGTCCTGGAAATGAACCAGAAACTTTCTGGTTTAGAATCTTTATTTTTGGAAATACCTCCTTAAGAACCTGAACTTCGTCAGTACCAGAACCATTGCTTTGGTCAACCACAATCTTTATTCCTTTTGCTTTATCAGAAAATTCCTTAGTCTTAGGAAATAACCCCTTAAGAAATTTAATATATTCCTTCGACCAATTTGCCTTCTTAATTTTTCCTTTCTTTTTAGGCTTGGCGCATTTCTTTTCCTTTATTATTTCCAATATATCAAGCATTCCATTCTCAGAAAATATAGGCTCCGCCTTCTTTCCCATAAGCTTGAACCCATTATACTCTTTTGGATTGTGGCTGGCAGTAATCATTATTCCAGCATCATATTTTCCCTCAAGAACAGAGAAATAACATTTTGGAGTACTGCATAAGCCAAGATTAACAACATCAGCACCTTGCTCCTGTATTCCTTTTGTTAATGCTTCAAACAAAGGTTTAGAACTAGTCCTCCCATCGAATGCTACAGCTACCTCTCTAGCATTAGTAAAAAAGACAAATGCCTTTCCTAGCTCATAAGCAAATGTCTTATCCAATTCCTTAGGAAAGACCCCCCTAATGTCATAAGCTTTGAAAAGAGGCTCATAATTAATAACTTTAGCCATCCAAAATAGCAGTATGAAGGTAATATATAAATTTATTGAAAACCAAATTAATTACTACTGGGTGAATACAATAGAAATATTTATATATAAGAACGAACAAACAAGAAGAAAAAAAGCAAACCATATTAAATAAACAAAAGGTTTACTTAAAATCACATATTAACAACACATAGTATCATAGCCAGTAGGGAGGCAAACAGTGCTTACAGATTACATAAAAAAATATCTAAAAAGAGCCGCATTAGGCGTAGCAGGATTAGCTCTTGCATCAGGAGCATTCGCTCAGAAAGCAGAATTAGGATTAACCCTTACAAAAAAAGATGGAAAACCTGCAGCAGGCATAGTTAATATTGTAGGAAGCGACACTACGATAAATGACAAAACATTCTTATCACCTAAAAATTATGTTCTTAGAAATGTCACAGGAATAGATGATACAATAATAGATGACAAAATAAGAGCAGGACCAAATCCTACATACAACGGAAATTTGAACATTTACATCCAGAGCTCAAATCAATTAGAAGGAGTAATAACTGCATTCGATATTCTAGGAAAAAAGCTAGGCCAAGTAGACTTAAGCCAAGACAATTACCTCAACTTCAATTCTAAATCCAATTTAATAATTCTTGAATACATAAACAAGCAAGAAAGGCAAACCCTCAAAATAGTAAATATGGGTAACCAGTTTAATGCAAACATAATACAAGAGAATATCGCATGGGAACAAAATCAAAAAGATAAATTAGAATCAAGCAAGGGCGCACTTAGTGATGATTATTCAGTAAGTTTCACAGACCCCACAATAAACATAGAAAATTACTCTAAGAACATAACTGTTTCCCCTGGAAACAAAGTCAATATTAATGAAGTTCTAGACTGGACAGCAAAGGAAATAAAATATTCCTCAAAGACAAATACAAACACGACAATTAAAGTTATAAGAGTGTCTGATGGTACAGCCATTGATGAAAGAACAGTCGCAAACGGAATATTTCCAGTAAAATCATTATCTCAAAGATTCGATAATGATGCAGGAAAAGGAATACAAATAAAGTATGAACTAACTGCACCGTACACCGATCCTGCAACATTCACAGCAACTCAATTCAAAAATCAGGAGTACAAACTAGATACAATAAGAAACGGACAATTCAGCCTTACAGTAACAGGAAACGGAACAACATACACAGTAAAAAGTGCGGGCGCAACAATTGCAACCAAAAACGTAGGAGAGCAGACTGCCTTCAAAAAGCAAGGAGATGTTGTAAGTTTAGAATTAATAGTAAGCAGAACAGGATACATAACAGAAACGAGAGGAGTCAACATGAACAAAGGCCTCCTTACTCAAGACGTTCAATTAATCCCGCAGTCTGCACAGACATATAATCATGTAGTTCACGGAACCGCATTAAGCAATCTTTCCGGAAAAACAATAAGAAACGGAACATCAATGTACCTCGTCAAAGCTGTAGGCGACACTATTTGGACAACAACAAATTCAGGAGCATTTTCATTTTCATGGACAGACCTTGCACAGAATGTAAGCGTAAAGACAGGAAGCAGAAATGTCCCAGGACATAATCAAAATGAAATAACAAGATCAATAGACAATGATGAAAATTTAAGCATAACATTTACAGGATTAACATATAGCTTGACACAACCAATACATGTTCAGAACCAATATAATGAAGACATTAGCAGTGCAAGCATAACTGGAGGGGACGCAACAGTAATCACAAATTCAACAGGAAGAGCAACCGTAACAAGAAGCAATCTTCAAACTGATGCGAATAACATCCCTTTAGCAAATTATACATTATCCTTAGCAATAACAAAATCAAACATACAAACATTAAACACAACCACAGTATCAATTGCAGGAGCGAATTCCGAAGTTCTTAAAAATGTAATGCAAGAGTATATTTACTGGCTGCGCGGAACTAACACAACTCCAAACGGAGCAACAATCGCAGGAGTAAGAGATGGAACAACAATATACACAGCAACAGTAAGCGGAACAACATACGAAACAAACCACGTAACAGGAACCACAAAAACACAAACACTAAACACACTAACATTCTCCGCACCAAACTACACCACACAAACAAGAACAAACATAACACTAAACGAAGGAGCAAACACAATAGACGCACAACTAACACCTGAAACAACAAGCTATCCTCACCAGATAAACGGCTCCGCATTAAGCAGCATATCAGGAAAAACAATAAGAGACGGAACAAGAATATATCTAACTCCCGCTCCAGGAGATACAACATGGACAACAACAAGCGGAGGATCATTCTCATTCAATTGGACTAGCTCAGTACAAAATCAAACAGTAAAAATAGGAAGCAGAAATGTCCCAGGACACAACCCAAGAGAAATATCAATTGCAGTAGATGATAATACAAACACACCCATAACATTCACAGGGCTAACATATTCTTTCACCCATCAGGTGCACGTCCAGAACCAATACAATGAAAACGTATCCAGCGCAAGCATAGCAGGAGGAGACGCAACAGTAAACACAAATTCAAGCGGAACAGCGACAGTAACAAGAAGCAACCTGCAAACAGACGCAAACAACCTTCCCCTTGCAAATTACACAACAAACCTAACAATAACAAAATCAAACATCCAAACATTAAACACAAGCATAACATCAACAACAGGAACGAATGCTGAAGCACTAAGAAATGTAATACAAGAATATATTTACTGGCTGCGTGGAACTAACACAACTCCAAGCGGAGCAAGCGTAACAGGAGTAAGAGACGGAACAACAATATACACAGCAACAGTAAGCGGAACAACATACGAAACAAACCACGTAACAGGAACCACAAAAACACAAACACTAAACACACTAACATTCTCCGCACCAAACTACACCACACAAACAAGAACAAACATAACACTAAACGAAGGAGCAAACACAATAGACGCACAACTAACACCTGAAACAACAAGCTATCCTCACCAGATAAACGGCTCCGCATTAAGCAGCATATCAGGAAAAACAATAAGAGACGGAACAAGAATATATGCAGTGAAAGCAGTAGGAGATACTCTTTGGACAACAACTAGTGGAGGATCATTCTCATTCTCATGGACAGACCAGAGTGCTTCAACAAGCACAAAAGTAGGAAGCAGAAGTGTCCCAGGACACAATACAAATGAAGTAACAAGAAACATAGACAACAGCGAGAGTGTAAGCGTAACATTTACAGGATTAACATACAGCTTAAGCAAGCCTGTGCGTGTCCAGAATCAATACAATGAAAACGTATCCAGTGCAAGCATAGAGGGAGGAGACAATACAGAAACAACAGGCACAGATGGAAGAGCAACAATAACAAGAAGCAACCTGCAAACAGACGCAAACAACCTTCCCTTATCCAGCTACACATTATCATTAACAATAACAAAAGATAATATTCAGACAAAGAACCAAAACGTAACTGCTACAACAGGAACAAACTCAGAGTCTCTAATAAATGTAATACAAGAGTACATATATTGGCTGTACGGAAACAACACAACTCCAAGCGGAGCAACAGTTACAGGAGTAAAAGACGGAGAAACACTCTATACAGCAACAGTAAACGGAACAAGCTTCGAAACAAACCACGTAACAGGAACCACAAAAACACAAACACTAAACACAGTAACATTCTCCGCACCAAACTACACCACACAAACAAGAACAAACATAACACTAAACGAAGGAGCAAACAACATAGAGGCGCAGCTTGAAGCAGAAGCCAGTGCACAACACAGTTTCAGGATTCGCCCAAGAACAATAAACGGAGACGCAATTTCAAGCCTTACACTTGACTTGACGTGGGCAGACGGAACCACAACTCACCACAGCGTATCCGGGGACGGCTACATATATGTAAACAGGACAGAGTCAGGTGAGCCAACAACAAAAGTTAAAGTGTCTCATTCATCATCCTCTTACAATTATATGCAAATATTCAGGACTCCTGACCATGAGCTCGCAGACACAAACTATTGCCAGACTCAGAGATTTGATGGCAACCCAATGTATGCAGAGCTAAATCTTACAGACATACCCTATGACTTAGTAGAATACCTGCTTCCTAGGCAAATAAAAGTCCCAACTGCACTCGAAGGAACATACGGCTCATACATAAACATAGATGCAGCAGTAATAAGAGACATGATGGGAGGAAGATTTTCAAACCAAACAACTAAATTTATTCCAAGGCCAGGAGCAGAGAGCGTATATGTCTTCCAAATGACTTTCAATGAAGATTCAGGAGTCCAGATAGAGCAGTCGCAGCTTGACAGAGTAAAAACAGAGCTTGACAAAGTACTTTCAATATACACTCTTAACGACGGAACACACCTGTTGCCTTATGAATTCTATACAATAAGCTCAACATCAGATCCAAAATGGGTGGAAGCTCAAGCAAGAGATACATTTGACAATGTGGCCAGAACAACATTCTGGAACAGCAACGCATACAACGGAACAACTTTAACAACGACATACTCTATAAATGGTCATGCGAGACTAAAAAATTCATTTTCAAAATACAACATAGGAACAGGATCTCCTGTAATATTTACAGAAATTTATCAACAATTTACAAACAACAAGGATCCTCCAGAAGAATCAGGTGCATGGGTAACTACAACCACAGGCAGTGTTACTGATTTTGGAAATGCAATGGCTAAAATAATATACTTATTCAACCAAGGAACACCAACAGATTAAAAATAGTTAATCTATTAATAATAAGAACCATCATTCAGAAAGCAAATTCTTGAAATACAATATAATACTATACTAGCTAACTCCCATAATACTAAAACATACTTTATGATGTTCCATAAATCTTTACATTAGTATCATCAGTAAAGTAATTAACTTCCCCGTCAAATGCTATAAGACAGCAGCCAGTACTCCTTTCTATGGTCAAATTATCAGGATCATAAAGATTAGGTATTTGCGTTACGCACCAATCCATGTCTGCCACATAATCATAAATGCTTGATTCCCACAAAGGCTTTGAATCATCAAAATCATAATCGCAAGTAGGAATACTCAACCCGCACCTTTCTGAGTCTACACAAGTCCAGCCACTAAAGACATCATATGACGCTTTCTGTCCTGAAGGGCAGCAAACACCTGTTCCAGGAGTTACCTGTGAATAACTGCAATAGTAGTAATTAGAATCAACACCGCGGCACAAAGGATTATATGTTGTAGTATCAACGCCGGTGAACGTGTTCCTGCTTAACTGTACGCAGTAATCAGAAATCAAAGGAGAGCCTGTACAAACAAACGCATTAGGATGACTATCACTTATTTGACAGTCAGTATCTGCACAATCCATAAAAGTGTCACCGTCATCATCTATTCCATTAGAGCAATTCTTTTCCTTGAACTTGCAGCAAAGCTGTGCACCCCTATCTGTAATGTCGCAGTCAGAAACATGTGAATTATCAACAACAGTTGCAGATGAATTGGCAACATTAAAAAGGCACTCTTCTGCATTATTAAGGGCGCAGTCATCCTTTAGGTAGCAGCTATCAAGCTCCACATTTACACTGTCATAATCAACGCTGATCTTTTCAGGAAAATAAGTAAATGTGGAATTCACAGATATATGCCCATCAGAGGACACATTGAAAGTCGAGGGGACCCCTGAAACTGTAGCCAAGTACCTGCAGCAAAGGTAATTAGGCTCCACTCCGGACAGGCTAGAATTAAAGTGCCCATCTCCGCTTACCTTACCTATTGCATTATACGGACTTACACAAGCAGCAGCCTGAATATCACAATCTGCAGGAACTAGCTGGGCAAGTACAATGCCTGCAAACAAAGACAATGCAAATACGCATGACAATAAGACTAATGCTGAATACCCTCTTTTCATAATAACTCCATTTGATAATGTATTTATATAGTTTTTGAATTAAGCAAGACTCTTTTTTCAGCAAACATTTAAAAACCCTTATTCTTTCCCATTCTCCACTGAGACCTTGCAAAGTCAGGGAAATCTCGGAGGAATAAAGATGGCAGAAATAAAACTTAATATTGGAGATCCAAAATCCAAAAAAACAATAACAAAAGCAATAGTTGACAACGCCACAGATGTTTTCATGAACAAGAAAATAGGCGACAAAGTCAATGGCGATTCTTTCGACTTGCCAGGTTATGAATTTGAAATAACAGGCGGAAGCGACAATGCAGGATTCCCTATGAGAAAAGATGTTAAGGGAACCATGAGAAAAAAAATACTTCTAGTAAGCGGTGTAGGTCTTAGAAGCAACGTAAAAGGAAGGAAAGTAAGAAAAAGCGTTGCAGGAAATACAATATATGCAAAAACCGCCCAGATAAACCTAAAGGTCCTTAAGCACGGAAGCACTCCTTTGTTTGAAGCTAAAGAAGAGAAGAAAGAATAAAAAAAGGAGTAATATCCTTTCTTTGTAAGGCTTAGGCAAAATATATAAATAAGAAAAACAAGGGAATAAAAATATTTTATTTATTTCATTCAAAAAAACGGGGGTATATAAAATGAAAATCCACACAATGAGCAACGATAATGATTTCGAAGACATGGACAGCTGGAAAGACGATGACGATTTTGAAGCAGATGAGCCAGACGACGATGGGGATTATTAATCCCTTAATTTTTATTTAGAATTTCTCTGATATTTATTTTTAATTTATTAATCAATAAGCCCACACCGGACTCTTAAGGAAAAACTTAATATATTGCATGAATTTCTTTGAATAATGGAAATAAAAAAAGAGATTGCAAGCATAATTTCAAAACATTCAAAACTGGATGCAGACCAAGTTCTTAATTTAATTGAAATTCCTCCAAATACAGACCTAGGAGATTATGCATTCCCTTGTTTTGCATTAGCTAAAACCCTTAAAAAATCCCCATTAGCAATCGCAGAAGACCTTAAAGAGCAAATAAACAGAGACATAAATGAGACTAAGGATCATATCCTGAGTGAAGTATCCTCTGTAAATGCATACCTTAATTTAAGGGTTAACAAAGGAATTTATGCAAGAGAAATAATTCTTAAGAAGCCTTATTTTGAAAAAAGAAATTACAGAGTAATGGTGGAGTTCAGCCAGCCTAACACCCACAAGGAGTTTCATGTCGGCCATCTTCGCAATGCATGTTTAGGAGACAGCATCTCAAGGCTTAACAAATTCACAGGAAATGAAGTTATAAATGCAAACTATATAGGAGACATAGGAACCCATGTTGCCAAAGCACTGTGGTGCCTGAAAAAATTTCATGATGCTGACGAAATACCTGATAACAAGGGAAAGTACCTCGGGAAAATTTATGTTGAAGCAAGCCAGAAAATAGAGGAGAACGAGGAATATGCAAAAGAAGTCTCAGAGATCCTCCAGAAGCTTGAAGCAAGAGAAAAGAAAATAACTGAATTATGGGAGAAAACAAGAAAGTGGTCCCTTGATGAATTCAAGAGCATTTACAGGGATTTAGAAGTTCATTTTGATGCATGGTTCTTCGAGAGCGAAGAGGATGAGCCAGGGAAGAAAATTGCGTTTGATCTCTTAAAAAAAGAGATTGCAGAAAAAAGCGAAGGAGCAATAATAGTTAATCTAGAGAAAAAAGGAAAGGGAGTAGCGTTAGTTCTGAAATCTGATGGAACTACTCTTTATCTTACAAAAGACCTGTCTCTTGCAGAAAAGAAATTCAGCAGGTACAACATAGACAAATCAATATATGTTATTGACTCAAGGCAGAGTCTTCACATGGCGCAAGTATTTAGCATACTTGAGCTAATGGGCTTCAAGAAAGACATGGTTCATGTTTCATATGAATTTGTCTCAACAAAACAAGGACCAATTGCGTCTAGAAAAGGAAACGTCTATCTTTATGAGGACCTAAAAAAAAGAATGGTAGATAAAATAATCTCTGAGACAAAAAAGAGGCATGAAGAATGGGATGATGAAAAGATTCTACAGAATTCCCAAATAATATCAAACAGCGCGTTAAAATTTGGAATGCTTAAGATAGATAACAACAGGGAAATTGTATTCGATGAGGATGAATGGCTAGACTTAGAAGGAGAAACAGGACCCTATATCCTTTACACAAGCGCAAGGATAAATTCAATAATAAGAAAAGCAAAAGATCAAAACATTCATCCATCCAACAGGGCAGATTTCAGCCTTCTTAGCACAAAGGAAGATTCTGAACTTCTAAGGATACTTGAAAAAGAATCCCAAATAATAGAAGAAGGCGCTGGAAGTTATAAACCATCAATAATAGCAAGGTATCTTATTGAGCTTGCGCAGAAAGCAAACGAATATTACCACAAAAACCAAATCATACAGGAAAACCACGAGCTAATGAAATCAAGGCTTCTGTTGCTTTCCAGAATTAATGAAACTCTAAAAAGATGCCTCGATCTCTTAGGCATAGCGGCAGTAGAAGAAATGTAATTAGAAGGGATTAAATTGAAAATTTCTGAATTAAAGAAAAGCATTCCAGAGAAAATATATGATTTGTTAGAAAAAAGAGGATTTCTAGAGTTAAGGCCCAGCCAGTTCAAAAGTATACAGTCAGGGCTTTTCGAGGACAAAAACCTTCTTGTTTGCACCCCTACTGCATCTGGAAAAACACTCGTTGCGGAGCTAGCGTTCCTAAATGCAATACTACATGATAAAGGAAAGGCAGTATATATAGTTCCTCTTCGTGCACTCGCATCTGAGAAATACAGACAATTCAAAAGAGATTACCCTAACCTTAAAATAGGACTGAGCTCAGGAGAGCTAGATACCCAGGATTCTTATCTTTCAGGAGCAGATGTGATAATTACAACAAGCGAGAAATTCGATTCGCTTCTAAGACACAAGGCAGAGTGGATACGAAAACTTAAAACAGTTGTAATTGACGAGATTCATCTTCTTAATGATTCTTCAAGAGGACCCACTCTTGAGATAATAATAACAATAATAAAAAAGGAAATTCCAAGAGCACAGTTAATAGGACTTTCTGCAACTATAGGAAATCCTGAAGAGCTAGCAGAATGGCTTGATGCAGAACTAATAAAGGATTCATGGAGACCTGTAGATCTTAAGAAGGGAGTTTATTTAAATGGAGAAATTACTTTTAAAGAAAAAAACAAATCATAGACAAATCATCTATTAGTGTACAAGACGGGCTTCAGAATGTTTATTGACTTAAGCGCAGCATCTAAATGCCCGGATTGAGAGACTGGCTCCGCAAAATAAGATATAAGAAATTTTCTTGCAGCATAATTAGCATAGTTCATTGTTTGCCACACATTTTCCTGAAAGTAAATAGGAGGCGCCTTATTTTGCTCTTTAGCCCTAAGAATTATTTCGTCCGCCTCATCTGCCCATAGTCTTATCTTAAGCATTGCCCTTCTTGCTCTTCTTATATTCTCTGGAAGTATTGAAGTGCAGTTATCAAGCAAATCAACACATCCTTTTCCTTCAAACAATGCAAAATGGTTCCGTTCATATGCAGTTTCCGCAAGGCCATCTATGAAAAGTTTCCTGTAAAACGACCATCTTACATCTATCTCAAATGCTTCCCTTCCTGATTTTATATTAATATTTCCAAGAACATCTCTGGCTTTAATAACATCCTCATGGATGAATCCATATTTCTCCTCTTTTAATAGAGATGCTAGGCTTAAATCCATTTCTTTTTTTGTTTCCAGGCTGAATCTCTTAGCTTTTAAGTGGTCAAGTATAATATCATTCTTGTTAGTTACCATCATTATGTCTTCCTGCATGTCTCTTGGCACGTAATCATTAAGAAAATCACTTATACTTTCAAGACCGTATTTTCTCCTTCCGTTATCTTTTCTTATATCGTAAAGAAGCTCCTCTACTGTGTCATGAAGCGCCCATAGTGCAGTGTAATATTTAGCAGGTTTTCCTGATTTAGCGTCAAATCCAAGAGTTTTAGCCATGGCAGAAGTCCTTAGAAGGTGGTTCACATAGGGCCTTTCGCAATTCCTATCCTTCCTTAATTTCTGGAATTCCCTGAATGACTTTGTTACAAATACATAATAATCCCCGTAGAAATCTTTCATCTGATCTTTATCAGGAAGCTCCCATTTGTTTATTCTTTTTTCCATTTCAAAGAAAATATTTGAGCTTTGAGATTCCTGATGCTTTATGAAAATGTCTGAATTTCTTATATCTACCAAGTGCCTGAGCTTATTCCCCGCCGCGAGGTAAGAGTCAATGCTCAATTCCAGAAAATGCTCAATTGTATCACTTACATTCCAAAGCCTGTCATGACCATATAGATCTTTTAAAGAATTTAAGTTAGGAAACTTTCCTCTAAGAATATCAGTAACTACTTCCTCCGCAAGCTGCTCTCTTTCAAGAGTTATAGCAGTCACTTTAAATTCTTGTTCTTCCCCTAATATCATATAACATCATCTATATTAAAACACAATCCGAATCTATTTTTACTAACGAGTAGTTAATAATGCTTTTGTCTTTAGGGTTAGATGCGACAACTATTTATATATTTTTAGGTATTTTTAAGCAAAATGGCTCCAGACCAAAAAAACAACCCCTGCTGGCCGTGTACAAACTGCTGCACAAACGCAATAATAAGGATAAAAGAAGATGAACTAAAAAAGTGGAAAAAAGAAAGCAGGCAGGACATCATCTTATATCTAGAAGAAATAACTCCTGGAGCCATCTTCATAATACGCAAAAAAAACGGAGAGTGCTCATTCCTAACAGAAAACGGCTGCATCATATACAAAGACAGACCAGAAGTATGCAGGAAATTTCCCACTAGCAAAAATCACGCAGAGCGGTTCAACTGCAAGTTGAAAGATTCCTTAAAAGAAATAAACAGATAAAAAAAGAATAAAAGAAAAATAAAAATAAAATTACTTATTTGTACTTACCGTCGACAGATCCAGTATGTTTCTTTGTCTGGCCGGTTTCCTGGTTTGTGTAATCAAAGTTCACAGCATCAAGCTTGAATTTTGATCCTTCAGTTGGATTCAAAGACGAATCATCACAATCCCAAGTTAAAAGGAAGCCTTCTCCATTAGGAATTACTGTTGTGTCTGCAGCTATAGGATTTCCATTATATACACCAGTAATAACTGCATTGTCACAGTCTGTTCCTGTTGCAGCAGTCACATTTCCTGTTAATGGAAGAGTTATTCCAACACCAACATTATTTCTGAACGAAATCTCGAATGAGTTCGTCGCCAAATCAACTTCTGCAGTATCTACATTTGGCAATGGTGCCGAGAATGTAGTTCTCTCTGGAAGAATCTTGCTTGGGCTTAGAACACCAAAGTAAGCCAACGCTGCTATTGCCGCTAAAACAACAAGTATTGCCCAGCCGTAAGTCATCAAGAATTCCATGGCTGCTTGTCCTTTCTTATTCATCTTTTCACCTCGCTAATATAATCCTATTCACACCTTCATAATATAATTGGTATCAGGATAGCTTAACAATTCCTATATATAGTCCTATATAAATCTTTCCCTTCCTAACATCATGTCAAAACAAAAACAACACATCATAAATCCCAGTTAACTTTATATATTACCAGTTCAACAGTAATCTGGGGTGAGTTGAATGAAAAATAAAGCGCAAGTAAGCATAGAGTACCTTGCGATTTTCTCTTTTGCAGTACTATTGACCATACCCTTGATACTGATATTTTCTCTTCAGACAAAAAATATACAAACAGACGTCACAAACGCACAGACATATAGAATTATATCTAAAATAAGCGATTCTGCAGAGGAAATATATTTCCAAGGAGTTCCTGCAAAAAAGACTATAAGAATTTCATTTCCAGAAGGAATTACGTCAATAAAAATAAATGAATCTTATATAGAAGCTACATTCAACGATGGAACTAATGAGATAAGCGTAACTAAAGATAGCTCAGCAATATTAAAAGGATCATTAAGAACGTTTCCTGGAGAGCACATAATATCCTTCACCGCTGAAGAAGATGGAGTTCTTTTGGAGGATAAATAATGCCACAAAAAAGAAAGGCACAAATAGCAATAGAATTTCTCCTTCTTACTTCCTTCGCATTGCTTTTCTTTTTTATAATACTAATTGTGCTAAGCAACATATCATCAGACAATCAAAAACACAGACTCCAGACATCAATTGAGGATTTAGGAACAAGTGTGAAAAACGAAATTATTACTGCCAGCGAAATGGAAAATGGATATAATAGAAAATTATATTTACCTCCAAAAATCGAGGGACAAGAATATAACATAACCCTAAACAATGAATCAAACAAGAGTTCATATTTAGTAATAAGCTCAGGATTAATAGAAATATACTTTGATGTTCCTAAAATCTCAGGCACAATAGCTCCTGGAAACAACATAATATCAAAACAAGAGAGCCTAATAATAGTTCACACACCATAAAATCAACAATAATATCTGAAAAAATGAAAAAAACCAGCATTGGAGGAAAAAGGTCTCGCAAAAAAGGACAAGTTTGGACTTTAGATTACATTACAGGATTGCTCTTATTTTTAACTATACTGATAACAGCATTAGTTATAATGAAAGGATACATGAGCGAAAAAGATACATTTAAGGAAACTGCAAGAGAATCTGACCATATAGCTGCGGAACTTTTAAGCAATCAAGAACCTAACGCTTCCTCAAATACAGGCCTAACTATTGCAGAGAATAACAGAATAAACATAACAAAACTAAATGAATTTGATTTAATATCATATGAACAGAAAAAAACAATATTTCAAACATCAGGAGAATATGTTTTTTACTTTTATAATGGAACTATTATTAATGAAACTACCTGTTTTAGAGGATATACTTTCAGCGAGGATAATTGCACATTACAAATACCTCCAGATGCTAGTAACATAGCCAAAACTGAAAGATTGGTTATACTCAAATCTGAAATAGTGAAGTTAATAGTAATAACTTGGAAATAAAAAATTAAAAAAAGAGAGATAAAATGATGTCAAGAAAGGGAATATATTATTCATTGGACGCCATACTTGCAGGAATATTTCTTATAGGCGCAATATATCTTATGACTTCCATCCCTCTCCAAGAATCTAAGTTTCAGCAAAGAACTTACTTGTCCCAAGACCTATTAAATTCATTATCTGAATTAAAATTAAGTGAACTAAATTCTCCTAAGATTCAGCAGTCAATACTAAATGGAACGTTGCAGGCAAATAAAAGTGTTATAGAACAAGCCGGCGAGTATTGGGCAACGTATGACATAGATTCAGCAAGAGAGCTAATAAACATTTCCCTTAACGAAAACCTTCTTCAAGATAACTTAATAAACATAACGATAGGAAACGACCAAATATTTTCTTCAGGCCAAAGTTTAAGAGATAATGCGGACTCAGGCGTGTCAAAAAGAATGATTGCAGGAATTAGCAAAGGTCTCCCAATAACAGGAACCAGCGCATCTGCATATCTTAAAAAAATAAGAAGCAAAAAAACAAATGCATATGCTTATTTTGGAGGATTCATAGGACAAGGGAATGTCAGCGTTAATCTTTATCTCGCATCCGATTTTGACCCATCTAAGCACATAGAATCAGAAATAAAAGCCCAGATTCCAGGGTCTTTCAAATTATATATAAATTCAATCCAATGTGGAGGAACATATATAGGAAACAATGACTTAAGTTTATGGAATATAGGAAATTGTAATTCAAGCCTAAAAAATGGACAAAATAAATTAAAACTTGAATTCATATCTGATTTAAACACATCATATATTTCAGGAGGCTACATAAAAGTAATTTATACAACTGATACCTTGAAGGAGACTAATGTAATAAATCAAACAAGATATGAATTTCCAGAAATAGAAGGACTAATAAATATTTATGATTCGCTTGCCGCTCAAGGAATTATAAACTCGTGGACTCTTAACCTAAGCTTTTATAATGAATATGATACATTCCTTACACTTGGAAATGAAACAATTTTCTACGCGACAGGAAGCAACCAAACACAAAACATCATAGTAAACAGTCCTCCTTTGCTTATTCCCCCAACACAGATACCTCTAAGATTAGCAGTAAGTAATTTATCAAATGTCACAGTAATAACTGAAGGAGTCCCATCTGATTCTATACTTGTAACAGATGTATCAGGAAGTATGGGTGATTGCGGTCAATATATAAGCATAAACAGCACATACTGCGGATATGAATATAGATTCTGGGGATTCTGGATTTATAGAGAATGCGAATATCCTGGTTCATGTATATCCAATGAATGCGGAGGATCTACAACAACAAGAAACCATATAATTTTCAACAAAACCAGTACAACCTGCAATGCTACCCTTCTAGATATAGCAAAAGAAGCAGATCATTTATTTGTAAATACCATCCTAAGCCAATCTCTCCAACACAGAATAGGTCTTTCTGCATTCTCAACAAGCGCAAACGATTTATTTAATCTATCAAGCATTTCCTCTGCATTAAACACAGAAATAAATACATATAATGATGGAGGGGGAACATGTACATGTTGCGGAGTAAACAGAGCAAGAACAATGATAAATACATCCTCAAATAAGAAATTTATAATAGTACTAAGCGATGGAGCACCTTCCTATTATTGTAATAGTTTTACAGATTTCAATGGCTCAGGAACAAGAGGAGATAGCAGCGGAAGCTCATCAAGCACAGCAGATATAGAATGGGCAATAAACTCATCAAGATATGCTTGCAACCAAAATATAAGCGTATTTACTATAGGCTTTGGAACAGCACTTAGTGCAGCGGAACATGATGTCTTAAGGCAAATGGCTTGTAACGACTCTCTTTATTTTAACTCATCAAATACAGATGATTTACTTGATATATACAAGAATATTTCCCAGCAAATACTTCTTCTTGCAAATTTTTCATCTCAAACACTTAATGTAGAAGGAAACTACAGTCCATCCAAAATATTCAACAATTCATACATAGATATTCATTTTACTCCATATCTCTCTGAATCATATCAGGGAATGATTTCCTTAAACTTTGAATCAAACCTCTCAGATTCCTGTAATTCATCAGTTTACATACCTGATGACGTAGTTATATGGAGTGCATTCGTAACATCATTCTCAGATATGCACTGGACAAAAAAACTAATTGTAAACGGAGAAATAGTTTACAACATAGATGATTATGGTCAAGAATATATAACTCTTGGAGATCCATTTCAAATACAAGTACCTGCAGCATATTTAATTACAGGAGAATATAACAACATCTCTCTTGAAATAGGAGATTCGCCATCAAATACATCAAACTGCTCCAAAAATAACTCCATAATATATTCCGCACTCATAAATTCATCAACTAGAAGAACAAACTCCCTTGAAGATGCAGAAGGATGTAATTGGACAATAGAATCAAGAAATGGCGCGATTAATTATATTAAAATACCTGAAACTTACGTGGGAAGCAATTCTTGCAAGTACACAGTTGCAAATATATCATACAACGAAAATGATGCATATGATAGTGCAATGTACAAGCTACTAACTCAACTAGACCCAGAAAAACAAGGCAGCATAATTGTAGATTTACAAGCATCTGACCTTGAAATAACCTTAACAACAATAGGAAGCATACCTTACTTATGGGGTCCTTCAATCACCACAGTAGAGGTGAAATCTTGAATAAAAAAGGATTTGTCTATCTTATTTCATCAATATTTTTAGTCGCAATACTCTTTGCAGTCATAATATCTAATGATGAGAACTTTTTTAGAGACAAACAAAGCACAAATAACCAAAGACTAATTTACATGAACGATTTTGTAAAAGGATTCAATCAAGATTATGAACGAGCAGTTCACATTGCATCTTTTCGAACAATGATTGCATTAGAGGATTACGTTGCATCAACCGGCTTATTTTTGAATAATACAGAAGACTCATTTAAAGAGACAGTTTATAATGGTACAATTAAAGGGGAAGAGTGTCCAATAATGAATGATTCGGCCATAAAAGATTATCTTGCAAGGGCAGAACAAATATCATCTAGGCTGGGAATATCCATAAATATAAGTGTACTTAATATTCATCTTAGTCAATCAAGTCCTTGGATGCTTGATGTTGAGTCAGAAACAGAAATAACAATAAAAGACCACTCAAACATTGCAAATTGGACATATAATAAAACATTTCTTGTAAAAGTGCCAATAGACAATTTAAGAGACCCGTTATATGGCGTTTTTACATATAATAGATTATCAAACACGATAAGGAAAAGCAACTTTACATATCTAATTGGACCAGACAATAACACAGACAACTTATCATATCACCTAGAAAATGGATATTACCTAGCCACGGACAAGGCACCTAACTTTATTATGAGATTTGAAAATAATCTTACTCCAAATGAAAACGGAATTGAAAGCATAGTAAACATACAATCCATTTCAGACCAGGACTTAACAGTTTATCCAAACAGGATAAAAGTAGACTACATTTATTTTAACAACCTGAGCTATTCAAAAATATGCGATTTTGATTTCCCTGAAGAATTAGAGGATTTTGAGCTTGTTCTAACCCCAGACAGAGCAAGTTTATATGATGTAGATCAGTTGGATTATTCCACGACCTGCGAATAGCTGTTTAAATTTAAAAGTGATGACAAAAGTATATATAAGATGATTTAAGGTGAATACACAAAGTGAAGAATATACAGACAGGGGTTGACAAGTTAGTTGAGCTCATAAGCTCAGAGAAAAAAATAAACATAGATGATGCCTCAAAGAAACTTGGAATAAGTTCCCAGGTAATCCAAGAATGGGGAGAATTTCTGGAAAAAGAAGGACTCATAACTATAGAGTACTCCCTGTCTAAAATCTGGCTGTGCGAGAAAAAACTTTCAAAGAAAGAGATTTCCGATGTTGCAAAGGAAATTTCATCTGAAAAAGATGCCTTCCTAAGGAAAATTGATTCTGCATTAAAAACACTTCAGAAAGAAACATCGGGATTCGAAGAGATAAAGACTCAATTTGCAAAAATACAGCACGATGTAAAAGACAAGATAACAATAGTTGGCCAGGAACTGGCAGAATTGGAGAAATATAACAATTTCAAAAAGAACATAGACAAGGAAATAGAAAAGCAAAAAGAAGACTATGACAAGGCGCTCTCCGAGATAATAAAAGGAATACAAAAGGCCAAGACTGAGTATTCTGCTTTGAATGCCAATATATCCTCTGAGCTAAAAGAAATAAATTCATCCCATGAGAAGATTGTAGCCCTGCAGAGATCCCATACAGGATTGGTTAATACAATAGAATCCGCAAAAGAAAGCATAAAACATCTTGAAAAAGAAATAGACCATGAGCAAGAAATAATTTCCGACAAGATTAAAAGAATAAATGAACTTAAAACCAAAGCAGATTATTTCCAGAAAACACTTACAAACAACAACGATCCGTTAGTTGACAAGCTAATAAATAAAATAAGCGATGACCGCAAAAAAATACTCCAAGACCAGGATAATCTTCTTGCAAAGGCAAGAACAAAGACAAAAGAGCTTCAGGATTACTCTTCACTAATAGAACAAATAAGGGGAAGTTTCAAGGGTTTCTTCGCCAAGAAGCTTAAAACAGAGGAAATGATACTAGAAATAGAAGAGGAAAAAGTGGGGTTGCAAAAAGCGCTTGTATCATTAGAAAACAGGACAAAAACACTGGATCTTATGAATTCATCCAAAAACCTAAAATCACAAGTAGCAGAAATAGCACAGGCACTTAAAGATTACGAGCAAAATAGGTCAGGACTAATGAAGAAAATAAATGATTTAGTTGACTTCATAAAGTCATAGATATTTTAATTTTAACAATATAAAATAGCATCAGGGGTGGGCTATGGGAGATAAAAATAAGAATTCAAGAAACAAAATAAATACATCTGCTTTAAAAAATTCAGGAATACCTGATCCTATAGCAATACTGACAGGAAAGCCCGGATCTAGAATCACTACCTCGCCACAAGGCATATCCTTTCCATCCAAGCCTGAAGAAAAAACAAAAGAAAATACTTCTTCTCAAACAAATAAAGAAACATCAACAGCAAAAATATACAAAGAAAAATATGTTCCAAAGGAAAAAAAAGAAAAAACAATTGAAACAAAAGATTCTTCAATAATATCAACATATGAATTCTCATCAGAAGGAATACCTATAAAAGTAATAGTTCAGAAAAAAAGAGGGGAATTCGTCCCAATATATGAGCTTCAAATATCCGTAATAAGTCAGACAACCGAGATAATCCTGGAAGGAATACGTCAGGAGCTTATAAAAAGAGTTAATCTTGGAATTGCGGAGATAAATGATTTCAAAAACATAAATCTTGTGGAAGAGAAATTTGACAGCATGATAAATGTGCTTATAGAAAAGTACTTCCCTGACAGCGACGAGGTGACATCTGCTTTTCTTAGCACATATCTGAAGATGAAAAGCCTTGGTCTGGGAACTCTTGAGTTAATAATGAGGGACGAGAACTTAGAGGAAATAGTAATAAATGAAAGCTCAGAGCCAGTATGGGTTTTCCATAAAAAACTAGGCTGGCTGAAAACAAACATATTCCTTAAATCAGAAGACCAGATAAGGCATTATGCAAGCATAATTGCAAGAAAAATAGGAAGGCAAATAACAGTCCTAACCCCTCTGCTAGACGCACACTTGGATGCAGGAGACAGGGTCAACGCAACACTTTATCCTGTCAGCACTCAGGGAAATACTATAACAATAAGAAAATTCACTAAAGACCCCTGGACAATAACCAAATTCCTGCAGTCAAACACCATTTCTTACAAAGCGGCAGCATTAATATGGACAACAATACAATATGAAATGTCAGCATTAATCTCAGGAGGAACAGCATCAGGAAAAACGTCGGCATTGAACGTCTTTGCAGGATTCTTCCCACCTAATCAAAGAATAATATCTATAGAAGATACAAGAGAAATGAAACTTCCTAAATTCCTACACTGGGTGCCTCTTAACACAGTCCTCCCAAATCCCGAGGGAAAAGGAGAAATAACAATGCAAGATTTGCTAGTAAACAGCCTTAGAATGAGACCTGACAGAATACTAGTAGGAGAAGTAAGAAGAAGCAAGGAAGCAGAAACACTATTCGAGGCAATCCACACAGGTCACTCAGTTTATGCAACATTCCACGCAAACAACGCAAAGGAAACAGTTGAAAGACTTACAAACGCGCCAATTAACGTACCAAAAATAATGATTCAGGCAATATCCCTCATAATAGTGCAATTCAGAAACAGGAGAACTGGAAAAAGAAGAACTTTCCAGATTGCAGAAGTGCTTCCTAGCGGAGACGCAAATATAATACTCCAGTACGACGCAAAAAAAGACCAGCTTATCGAAGTAAGCAAGTCCAAAGCATTGTTTGAGAATATAAGACTTTTTACAGGAATGACAGACAGCGAATTTGAAAAAGAGCTAGATGAAAAAATAACAGTACTAAAATATCTCGTGGACTTAGACATAAATGATGTTGATGGAGTAGGAAGGATAATGGCAGAATACTATACAAATAAAGAAAATCTAATGCACTTTGTAAAAACAAAAAAGCCATTTGAGGAGTAATAATATGGCTAGTCTAAAATTATATAAATTATTGACAAGAACACAGCCAAACCTAGGGCTTAAACTTCTGCAAGCAGGAATGATAGACACTCCTGAAGAATATATAAAAAAAACAACAAGGAACGCCCTCACTCTGGCTGCTGCAATAGGATTCATCTCATTTATGCTTACTGAAAAATTCTCAGCCATAATAATTTCAATGCTTCTCTCACCATTATTCTTCATGTATTTCATAAGATACGTAGATGTGAAGATTGAAAAAATAAGAAAAGAGATAGACCAGGAAATAATATATGCTGGAAGATTCATAATAATAGAGATTGAATCTGGAGTATCTGTTTATAATGCAATACAAAACGTAGAGAAAAACTATGAATATGTTGGAAAGTACTTCGGAGATATAATAAACAAAGTATACCTGGGAACCAGCATAGAGGATGCCATAAATGACACAATGATAAATACACCGTCAAACAACTTGAGAAAAGTGTTGTGGCAAATGATGAATTCAATGAAAACAGGGAGCGACATAGGTCCTAGCCTGAATTCTGTAGTTGCACAAATAATGAAAGAGCAACAGATAAGCGTCCAGGAATATGGAAAAAAACTGAATCCAATGGCGATGTTCTATATGATGATTGCAATAATCCTTCCTTCCCTAGGAGTCACAATGGTAGTAATCCTAGCAACATTTATGGGACTTAAGATAGGTCTGCTAACATTGCTTGGAATAGCCTGTGTGCTTGCATTTGTGCAGTTCATGTTTTTAACAATGATAAAGTCTACAAGACCCCCAATAAGCTATTAACTAAAATAAAATGTCATCAAAAACAAAAATAAAAAGAGATAAAGAAAAATATAATGCGCCTAAAACAGATGTAAGACCCGCCCAAGGTAGCAGCATAACTCAGATTCAAAACGCTGCAGCAGAAAAACCCACTGATTCAAGTTCAGAAAAGATAAATGAATCTGTAGATACTGTTCTAACAACAATGTCCGAGGAATCTTCAGCTAAAAAAAGAAAGGGAAATTTAATATATAAAATAATGGAAAGGATAAAAGCAAAAAAATCGCTAACATCCAATGCATTTCAAAAAAACAGCACCAAAGAAAATAAAACAACCGAGGAAAAAATAACCCAGGAATTAGCAGAAGAGCGAAGAAGGTCGAATAAGCAGAAAAAGAAGAAAAAAAGAAGAATAACAAAAATACTTGATGAAACTCTAGAGAAAAGCGGCTATGAAATAAGGGGAGACGCATATCAAAAGAAAGCAAAAAGAGCAGGAGTTCTTGTTGGAATAATCATCACGCTTATTATTAGCATAGGTGCCTCGATATTCTCTCATCCGCTTTACTTTTCCCTTTCGTTCATGCTGCTATCATTCATATTAATTTCACTTCTTACATATTTCCTGATAATAATAGGCTCATTTATCTTCTTTGACTACATAGTATACAAGAGGACAAAGGAAATAGAAGAAGTTCTTCCTGAATTCCTCCAGCTTGCATCTGCAAATATAAGCGCAGGCATGCCTATAGACAGGGCATTGTGGTTTGCAGTAAGACCTAAGTTCGGCATACTTGCAAAAGAAATAGAGGAAGTTGCAAAATCAAACATAGCAGGAGAAGGGCTGGAGCAGGCACTAGAAACATTCACCAAAAAATACGATTCAAAAATACTTAGAGAATCAATGAACCTTCTTATAGAAGGAATGCGCGCAGGAGGAGAAATAGGCTATCTTCTTAACCAGATAGCTGCAAATATGCAGGACATAAAAATAATGAGAAAGGAAATATCTGCAAGCGTAATGAGCTACGTTATTTTCATAACTGCAGCATCCATAATAGGTGCACCTTTCCTTCTTGCACTGAGCTCTCAACTCCTTGTCGTAATGACAGGAATAGCCTCATCAGTTAACCTCGATGACTCATCAGGAAGCTCCTCATCCACATTTAAAATAAGCATGTCTGCAGACAGCATCTCCCTTGGAGACTTCAAGATATTCGCAGTAGTAGTCCTGTTGTTCTCATCTATATTCTCCGCCATGATAATAAGTGTAATACGACGAGGAAATACTAATGAAAGCCTTAAAATAATACCTGTTTACATACTAGTTTCATTAGTTATATTCTTCTTGGCAACATTGCTTTTCAGCAACGTAATGGGTCCTCTTTTCCAATAGTAACCACTAATAAGTAAAAAATACCAAAAATTATTTAAATGACCCATATAAAATACAATTAAAAAATAACAAAGGAAAACCACATGGAAAAACATGAAGAACTTCTAAAAGAATTCGAGGAAGAATTCAAAAAAGTAAGAAATGAACTAAAATTCAACGCAACACTAGAAGAGCTAGATGAAGTTTTCTCACTCAAAGACTTCGTGCTGCAGACAGGATTCATGAGCAAAATACCTTCAAGAATGATCTGCTCAAGACTAAGAGATACATTAAGCATATGGATACAACAGCTCCAAGCATGGCTCGCACCCAACCCCTATTCAATGGTAAGCATAAGCGAAAGCCAGATTTTCACAGATAGCGAAAAAGAAGACATAAACAGAATAATGAAAAAATTCCTTTCACTAACATCAGACAACATGCTAGTCGCATTAACAAAAAACAAAGAAAACGAAGCTAAATTCATCGACGGAGCATTAGCCGCATGGAAAGAAAATCTTCCAAACCTTATAAAATACACAGAGAAAATGAACAACTACTGGAAATCCCCAGAACAAAAAAATAAAAGACTGAGCCCGTGAGGATTCGAACCCCACTTTACCGGTCCGAAGCCGGTCGTACTATCCAGGCTATACTACGGGCCCAAAATTAAGTAATATGCATTCTATTTAAAGTTTTGCGCAGGATAAATCTCAACAGCCTCGTACATTGGACCTCTCTTTGTTAATATGGACTTCTTCAGGTAAAATTTTTTTATTTCATGCTCTTTCTCATCTAATTCCAGAGAGTTAAGATATTCTAGGAGCTCTTTTTTCTTAAGAGTTTTTTTGACTCTTGCTATTGTTATATGCGCCATAAACCTCTCTTCTTTCACGAACATTTCTTTAAGCGCATCATCAACTGCAGTCTGTAATTTAAGTAATCCCTCTCCTTTTAGGGAAAGCCATATTATTCTAATATCATTCTCGGAAAAAACACCAGCTTCCCCGAGGAAAACATCAAATGAGCTAAATTTTATTTCTTTAAGTGAAGCAGACACCTCTTTTAGAACAGATTCATTTATCTCCCCAAGAAATTTTAGAGTTAAGTGCAAATTATTTCTTTCTGTGTATTTAGCGTCAACTAAATTCCTTTTTCTAATTTCATCTTGTATTTGCTCAGAAATATCTTTTATATAATTCGGAAGCTCCAGAGAAACAAAGCATCTTGTAAGTACAGGATTCATTTTTTAACAAGAACTATTTCTATTGTTGAAACCCTGACTTCCCTGCCTTCCGCATTCTTGAATTCTTCTGAATTTATTTTTATATCCTTTATCTCTATCTGGTCTTGGAGGAATCTTTTAAGGGCAACCTCTGCAACATCAACCGCTCTTACTATGAATTTTCCCCTTGCTCTTACAATGACTTCCCGGGCACTTTTAGAAGTAAACTGTATAACTATTCCCGTAACATAATTCATAAATGGCTTTGTGCCAATAAAAATTACATTGTCTTCAGTCATGAATGGTTACCTTATTTCTTGTTCTCTCTCTTTTTCAACCTAGTAGCGTATCCTGCAATAATATTTCTTAATTTCTTTGACTTGACTTGCACTTTTTGAGAAACAATTGCTTTGTTTTCTTCAAAGTTATCCTTGTATTCATCCGCATGCTCTTCATAAGTTTTTTCAGTCACTGATTTTAGTCTTCTTGGTTTTATTCTTCCCATAAATGTCGTCCCTCAATACCCGTTAACATAAATCCATTTATAAAGATTTTCCCTCAAACGTCTTAAATACGCATTACAGGCATTTTTTAAAAAATAACACATAAGGCCTAAAAACAAAGAAATTTAAATAGAATAATCATAATAAATAAATGGATTTAAAAAAATTCAAAAAAGAAATTCTATCCGCAACCTCTTCAAATAAAACAATAGCATTATTCTGCAAATGCAGCGTATTTTACAATGGACGGGCAGAATCAGAGCTCGAAGATGGAGACCGACTTATAATAATAAAATCAGACAATACGCTTCTAGTTCATCAGCCCGATGGAAACACACCTATAAATTACATGAAAGCAAATTCCTCTATAGACATAATAGAGCTAGAAAGAGGAATTCTTATGAAATGCCAGAACATAAAACTGAAAGAATATTTGGACATATTTATAGAGGAAATTTATGAATTAAGCTCAAGAAAGCTCGAAGACGGAAAAAAGCTCATATTAGTAGGTAATGAAAAGGACATGTCTGACATGATAAAGGATAATCCTTCCTGTATTTCAAAGGACTTTCAACCCCTTTCAAGGGAAGAGCATACAAAGTTCGGATTCATAGATGTTTTCGGCCATGACGGAAAGGGAAATTTTGTGATAATAGAATGCAAAAGATACAGCGCAGGAATACCCGCAATACAGCAGCTAAGGCGTTATGTTGAAAAAATAATAGAGCTAAAAGGAATAGACAAAAACAAGGTTAAAGGAATTATAGCTGCACCAGATATAGCAAAGAATGCAGAGGAAATGCTAATAAAATTCGGATATTCATATGTTAAAATAGAGCCTCCAAAAAGACACGAGCAATTCAAGAAAAGCCAGAAAAAACTAGGCGATTTCTAAATTTAGAGAAAACAGAATTTTCCGCCACATATATTATGCTTGCAAATATCCAATTCATTTTCTTTCATAACTATGCTGAAAGCACGCTTGCCTGCAAAATAATTAGGAATATAAATCTTTGATTTCGACCCTCCTGAAATCTCATTCATAGCAGAAACTATTTTCTCGTAATCATTGTTAAATATAACTTCTAAAGAATTTTTACCTTCATAAACAAAGGAAGACTTGTTCTCAATATATATCCAATTACCAACTTTTTCAAGATACGCATATCTTGCCTGAACAGGAATTCCAGATTTTTTTCTTTGATACTCATCCAAATAACCAATACGCAATGAAGACCTGGAATAACTCTCCACACTTGAGGATGTTATAAGCACATTCTTTTCAATATACTTTTTTATAATATTTCCATTACGCGCAGGACTTAAATTAACATAATCTATAATTTCACCTAAAGATGGAATAATCAAGTCAAATTTTTTTGCTGCAGAAAAAACAGTAATGTCAAACAATCCATCAGCATCTCTAGGTACAAAAAAACTCTGATTTCTAAGATTAAATAATAAAATAAAATCATCAATATTTAATCCCGAGCCGTTCCTTACCCAGCCCTCACCCATAATACTCACCTAATCAAGAATTACAGTTCTTGCAGGACTTATATCCCCTTGCCAGAAGCTCCGTTCTGGAATTAGAGGATTTTATATCCTTCTTATTCATCCGTTTCAAGGCCATACATCCTTTAATATGAAACATCTTTCCGTTTTCTTTAAAGAAATATCTGCCCTCTTTAGGATCTTGTACTACAACAGCCTGAGAAAATTCTTTCTTAATTTGCTCCGCCTCATTTTTAAGAGACAAATCCACTTCATCATCTATATTTCCCTCTTCTAATATCTGAATATGACCAACTTCATCCTTTATATTATCCAGCTCGTTATATATTTCTTTTTCATTGAATTTATCATATTTTTTAGCTTCTCTTTTTTTTACAAGTTCTTTTACCATTAAATTACCATTCCTTAAATCAATTATAGTAATAAGAAAATTAACAACAAACAAAATAAGAGCCAAGATAACAACCCTCTCAAGAAGACCCGTTACAAAGAAAACACCCACAATTCCAAAACCCATTATTGAAGCCAAAAGATGAAACCTCTCATAAATATCATATCTGGAACTTAAAGCTGAACCTATAATTCCAAACGAGCTACCCAATATAAGCAAAAAGTACCCTATGAAAACAACCTCTTCAAAAAAAAGACAGCCAACTCCAAGCACAAGAAAAAAAGAAGAGAATATTCTGAGCAAAGTAAGCCTTTTGTATTTCATAAATAGTAGTTACAAACTGAAATTATATAAATTTTTCTAAATAATGACTAATATAAGATAAAACCCCTGAAAACAACCATTCACTCAAAGACCTATTTAGACGAAAATAAATACAACAACAAACATTATAAAATAACCTAAATTATCGAGAGGATAAAAAATAAAAAATGCCGTGATCGCATAACCTGGTAGTGCGCCAGTCTCGAATAACCAGTACGCCCGTTAACGCCCTAGGCGACATTCGCCCTTCAGGCTCAGTCCCTTGAACATTAATGGAATACTAATTATTTATCGAGCTAACTGGTCCCTCGCGGATTCCCGGTTCAAATCCGGGTCACGGCGTAGCGAAGCGAAGTTGTGGCACGGGCCCCGAAACAGCAGTTGAGGATGTCCGGGTCACGGCGTTTAACTTTTTTGTTTTTTATCAAAATCTTTATAAAAGAAGCAAATGTCCAAATAATCATCTTGGGCCCATGGTCTAGTGGCTATGATGTCTCCCTTACACGGAGAGGATCCCCGGTTCGAGTCCGGGTGGGCCCACTTATCTTCTGACGTTTGTGAACCTGAGCATATAGACGACAATGACAAGAAAATAGTAGGTTCAGCTACGTCTGGGCAAGGTTCAGATGTTTCTAGATTTTACAACCTACCAAAACATGAACTAGAAAGCATGATAAAATTTCTATCCAATGTTAAGAAAAGTAAATACGAACGTACAAAAACCCCAAAGTATGGCACAATAAGCAAAGACTTCACAGAAGAAGAACTGAAGATATTCTTCGAGTATTGCAGCTCAAAAAAGGCCCTGATTGCGTTTCAGATTATGGCTTATTTGGGTTTGCGAGTTGGCGAAGTTGTGACGATAAAACTTACAGATGTAGATATGAATAAACATTTGATACGTGTTAATACAGAGAAAGCCAAGACACTAGATGAACTTTACATACATGAAAGAATAAGACCTTTCTTGTACCAATGGATTCAAACAAACAGAGAAGAAATACTAAAACATGAAAACTACATTTTGTATAGTACAATGATAGGAAGGCAAAACATAAGTCCTAACTGGCTACGCAATAAATTCAGAGCAGTAATAAAACATGCAGGGCTAGATGAAACATACGGAACAAGCAAAGAAACCGACATGAAGAGATGCGAAAGAACACTCCACAGATTAACAACACACAGCTTAAGACACTACTTCATAACGAGAGTATACAGAACAACAAAGAACCCAATCCACACGCAGAAATTGGCCAGACACAAGGAGTTCAAAAGCACACAAATCTACATACATACAAACAAAGACGAGCTCACAAAATCAATGCGAAACACATTCGAAGACAACACCGAAATGAAAGAGTTCTTTGATATGTACAAAAGGTGGAAACAAGAAAAATAAATTATTTTTTTAATCCAGATAATAATTTTTTTAATTTATTATATTGTTTTTTCAAAAACGCGTTTACTTTTTTATATGTTCTCGATTTAATTATTTTTCCCTTATTTTTTTGAAATGATTTAGTATCTGAGTAAAATAATAACATAGCTAAAACTAA
>CAZOPU010000012.1:0-27328 GCA_964581965.1 uncultured Methanosarcinales archaeon
GTCATTTTTTCTCGCAGAGCTGCTTTTTTTATCATCGAGGAAAATATCTCCTGCCTTAAATTGAATTATTCCTGTTGTAGGTCCTGTTATTAAGACTTCATCATCTTTTTTTAGCTCGCCAGTTTCTATAAAAACTGCAGCAACAGACTGCTTAGGATAATAATTTTTTACTGTCCCGACAAAAGACTTGTTTTTAGTTGCATTCGAACCGTAGATTCCGGACCACTCTCCAAGTTTTTCCCCGAGGTAATAGCCCCCATGCCAGAATCCTCTGTTGAAAACGCTTTCCAGTTCTGAGAGAAGCTCTTTTTTCTTTTGCTCTGTAAAATTATCTTTTTTAATAAGTTCAAGTGCTTTCCTGTATGCTTTTACTGTGGTAAAAACATATTCAGGATTCCTTCCCCTGCCCTCTATTTTAAGAATGCTTGGTCCCGCATCTATTAATTTGTCTAATACAGTTATGGTGCATAAATCTTTGGGAGACATTACAAATTGATTGTCAATGACAAGCTCCTGATCTGTTTCATCATCAAATATTCTGTACTTTCTCCTGCATGTCTGCAGGCAGTCTCCTCTGTTTGCAGAGTGATTGTAATTTGCAAGGCTCATATAGCACTTGCCTGCGATTGCTACACATAGAGCACCATGTATAAAAATTTCTATTTTAACTAAATTTCCAGATGGCCCTTTTATTTTGTCTTTTTTTATCTTGCTGCAGATATTCCTTATTTTATCCAGGGAAAGCTCCCTTGCAAGAACTATGGTGTCTGCATATCTTGAAAAAAACCTTACTGCATCTATGTTTGACACATTAGCCTGGGTACTTATGTGAATAGGCATTCCTATTTTTCTTGCATATTCAATTACAGAAATATCTGATGCTATTATTGCGTCAATCCCTTCTTTTTTAGCCTTGTCGCAAATTCTTTTCGCATCTTTTATTTCTTGGTCATATATTACTATATTAAGAGCAAGGTATGTTTTTACTTTCTGCTTTGCGCATATCTCTTTTATCTTTCTTAAATCTGAGGCCCTGAAATTATTCGCCGCTCTCGCCCTCATGTTTAGCGAGCCTACGCCGAAATATACTGAGTCTGCTCCTGCCTTTAAAGCAGCATGCAAGGATTCCCAAGATCCTACAGGTGCAGTTATTTCAGGCTTTACAAATTTAAATTTCATATTAAGAAGAAAAAGAAAACAAGTTAAAAAGTTATTCAAATTATTAAGGTTAAACAGAAAATAATATAAAAAGGCATTTATTCTCAAAAGAATAAGGGCTCATGGTCTAGTGGTATGACGTCCGCTTGACTCGCGGGAGATCTCCGGTTCGAATCCGGATGGGCCCACCATATTTTCTTCTTAATTTAAATGAGGTGATTGTAAAATATATATTTAATCCGAAAGATTTTCGATTTTTTGGTGAATATCATTATTAAATCCGGCTGCTTACTTGCTATATTAGCTTGGCAGGTGATGAATTACGGACATAATCGAAGAAAATAGGAGATACGTGGTGCTTAGAGTATCTAGGAAAGAGTTTAAATTAATAGATGAGCTGTTTCCTGAACTCGAAAGCACTTAATTTTTTTTATTTTTATTTATAAATTAATAGAAACAGTTAAATACAGAAACTTATAATCTTTTTTTAGTTATGGCTAATGCATCATTGAATTTTACACAGGGAAACATGTCTTTTAATGTGACTCCAATAGAGTTGCCTTCATTTATGGATAAGATATTATTTGGAAATACTATGAAGGAATATGTCATTGCATTAATCTTATTTTTAGGTGCAGTGGCTCTTATGAAGCTAATTGCAGTAATTTTGATAAAAATTCTTGAGAAAATAGACAAAAAACATCCTACTCAGGCTAAAGAAATAATAGTGAATGTCCTTAAGGCTTTGCATATACCTTTGTTTATAATGATTGCGCTTAAAATAAGTGCCAAAGTCCTTGATACGCCTGTTTTCATTGACAAGTTCCTTAAGTACTTGATGCTTATTGTTCTCACATACTATTCAATAAAGGTAATAAATGCAGTTATAATGCATTCATCAAGGAGAATAATTGAGAAAAGAGAGAAGGAATACAAGGACAATGACAAAACCCTTGCTACATTCCTGACGACTACATTAAAAGTAATTGTGTGGATTGCAGGTTTACTTTTCCTGCTAAGCAGCTTTGGAGTTAATGTATCTAAGGTATTTACAGGACTTGGAATAGCAGGTATAGCTGTTGCATTTGCACTTCAAAGCATTCTTGGGGATATATTTGCAGCTATTTCCATTTATTTTGACAAGCCATTCAAGCCTGGAGATTACATAATGTTCGACAAGTACGAAGGAAATGTGATAAAAACAGGTATAAAATCAACAAGAATAAAGCTATTAAGGGGAGAAGAGCTTGTAGTTTCCAATAAGCTTCTTACCGATTCAAAGGTTCAGAATATAGACCAGATGCAGACTAGGAGAGTTGACGTGGATTTGCAGATTAAATATGGTACTCCCAGAGCAAAGTTGGAAAAGCTTCCTGGAATGCTTAAAGAAATAGTGAATAAGCATAATAAAAATGTTAATTTCAACAGGTGCCACCTGAAAGCATTTAAGGATTATAGTATTGAATTTGAGCTTATTTATACAATTAAGAAAAGTGACTATGAATTGTTCATGGACATACAGCAGAAGATAAATCTTGATATTCTTGAATTATTAGAGAAAGAAGGAATAGAGTTTGCGTTCCCTACACAGACAATTAATGTCGAGAAATGATAGTAATAAATAATTAAGTCTTGTTGCCCTGATACATTTGCATAAAGCCCTATTTTCCTGTAATATTTAAAAAGACAGGCAACTTATCAGAGGATAATGAACAGGAAATCAAAGCTTTGGCTGGCACTTATATTTTTAGTTGTGGTTGCCCTAAGGCTTATTGTGGCATTCAATACAGAGGGTTTGGATTACGAGGCTTACTCTGTACTAAGGCAGGTAGAAAGTATACATGATACAGGTGTGCCTATATTCAGGGATGACCTAAGCTATTCTGGAAGGGAGCAGATATTTAGTCCTATTTACCACTATTTCCTGGCTTCTTTCACATTTTTCATACCTATTGAGATAGTTGCAAAGGTCATTCCTAACATCCTTGCGTCGCTTATAGTGTTTGTAGTGTTCTTTTTCGCGCTTTACTTTACAAAAGATGAAATACCTTCCCTTATTACTGCGGCATTATCTGGTGTAATTCCTGTTTTTTTTGATTCTACAGTGAATAGCGCATCTATATATTCAGTTGTAGTTCCTTTGTTTTTTCTTACTGCTTATTTTTTCGTCCTTACCCACAAGGACAATAAGCACGTTTGGGCTCTTCTTTTTGCAATGGTTCTTCTCACATTCCTGAATCCTTCATCTCTCATACTTGTATTTTGCCTTTTGATATACATATTTCTAATAAACCTCGAGAATTTCAGAAAAAGTTACAGGGAAACAGAGCTTGTTTTGTTTTTTCTTTTTTTTGTGTTCTGGGCAAATATAACAATATACAAAAGAGCTCTTCTAACTCATGGGGATATGATTTTATTTCAGAACATACCAATTGATATAATTGCAAATTCATTTAGGGATCTTACGTTTCTTGAAAGCATATATTCAATAGGGATTGTTCCTCTTATATTTGGGATGATTGCAATATACATTGCACTTTTTGTATCCAACAGCAAGTCACTGATGTTCGTAACAAGTATAAGCATAGGGATGTTTATTCTCCTGTGGTTTAAGCTTATAAGATTTGACATTGGCCTTATTTTTCTAAGTATATCTCTTGTAATATTGTCATCATATTCAATTGGAAAAGCATATGAGAAAATGAGGATGGTGAAGCTTAAAAATGCTCATGTTTATTTTTTGGTGATTATTATTGTTGTAAGTACCGCACTTTTCGTTCCTGGTGTTTTTTCAACCAATCACAATTTCCTCAATAAGAATGACGCAGATGCATTAATGTGGCTTGAGAAAAACTCTCCTGATGGGTCTATAATACTTGCGCTTCCAGAGGAAGGATCTGCAGTAAGTTATTTCTCAGGAAAGAAAAATGTAATGGATGACAATTATATAATGATAAAAAATATAGATACGAGATATAATGATGTTGAGTCCATTTATGAAGATAAATTCATGACTACTGCCCTTGAGAAATTAAACTATTATGCTGTTGATTATGTGTTCCTTTCAGAGTACAATCAGAAGAAGAACAATATTTCTCATTTGGCATTCTTTGATGATTCCTGCTTTAAGGTTGTTTATCCTGAGAAATACACTGAAGAGTTCATAGATAGTAATCTGGATAGAATAATACTTGCCGATGCGGAGAGTAATGGGTCTCAGGAAGAAGAGGACATAATAGGTTCTGATAAATATGTGCTTGAAGATATCTCATCAGAGATTGTTCCAAAGATATATATGGTTAATTGTCAACTGCAGTTCAAAAAGGGGGGGCGCTAGGCTATATGATGTTTAGTAATGATAAAAGGACAATTATATTGACTTTATTAGTTGTATCTATGGTTTTATTTGCGCCCTCAGTTATAAAGTGGGTAATAAATGACGATACATATATGTCTGAAGACACTTACTACAACATAAGGCTTATTGAGCAATTTGAGGAAAACAATAAAGTCCATACAGATGGCCTGCAGCAAAGAGAGTATAATTTTAATATTTTTCATTACATATTCTCAAGAGTTGACAAAGGTCTTGATTTGTTTGCAAAATATCTTCCTCCATTGTTAGGTGTAATCTCTCTTCTTCTTATTTATTTTATTTTAAAATCGCTTAATTTAGGATATAATGATATATTTTTTTCAATAATAATTCTGTCTACTACTCCTGTTTTTCTATATAATTTTACAACATTCAGCCCTGAGATAATAGGCTTGCCTATTTTCCTTGCAGGACTTGTTTTTTTCATAAGGGGAAATTATTTATCATCGCTTTTTTTCGGACTGGCTTCATTTGTAAATATATTTTACACAATTTTGGGGCTTATATTGATTGTAGGAGATTATATATTTAAGAATCGCAACAAGCTTTTGCTGTATATTAATTCACTAGTAATAGTGTTATCTGTTATTATAGGAATTTTTGTTGCAAAGATAAATTATCTTAGCTTTTTTGTGCCGTTATTAACAGGACTTAACGGAATGCTCATAGAATTCGGCGCAATAAAAGGGTATGCACTTATAGTTATTGGTCTGGCATTGCTTGGATTATTCAGCTGGTGGAATAAAGAATCTTCAAAAACACCTATAATGATTGCAGTTCTTTTGATAAGCATTTCTTCATTGTTTTTTGAGGATGTTCGCCTTCCCATTGCTGTTATCTTTGCTGTTTTTGCAGCATTTTCAATTAGCTACCTTACAAACAGGGAATGGGAAATATTTGTACTTAAGGGAGTGACTTTGCTTCTTATATTGTGCATATTATTCTTTTCAGCAGTTTTGGCACTGAATTTCCAGGTTAAGAATATAGATGAAAAAAAAATGTCTTCGCTTTCTTATCTTTCATCTGCAGAGGAATCAGATATAATACTTAGCGTGGAGGAGAATGGATTTATTATAGAATATGCATCTGGGAGGAAAGCATATCTTGACTCTATGTCATACAGATTCGGAGATTATTCATTGAGAAGAAATACTGCGGATAAAATATATTATTCCAGAAACCTGGATGAGTTGGAACATCTTCTTCAGGAGGAGAGGATAACTCATATTGTTATAGATGATAGTATGAGGTCTGGCAAAGTGTGGAGTGGCAGATATGAAGGGTTGCTATTTTTCCTTGAGAACAGTGAGAAATTCATAAAAGTATTCTATGATGACAATATACAGATATACAGGTATGTAAAAGAAACAATATGACTGAAGTTGGTTATTATAACTTACTTATTAATCATATAAAGAAGGATGAATTGCTTTGTCCTCCTCTAATTTCCTTTCTAGGTCCATAATTTTTATTAGCGCATCCCTTGATTGGAATCCATAGTAAACTTCATCGTTTATTATTAACGTTGGCAATCTGTCTGTTTTGACATCGTATTTTTCCTTGAGGAAGTTCACTGCAGAATTGTTTAATGTGTATTCAAGCGAGTATATATTGAAGAAAGGATATGCCCTATGAAGATTTGTAAGAACAAGTCCTTGATCTTCACAGTCTGTGCATCCATAGTTTGTGTAGAAATAAATAACTAGGGATCTATTTGCATTGCACTTGTCATTAAGGTCTTTTGCCAGCATCCAATGTCTTATGGCTAGAAGGGAGTAATAGCTTTTAAGCTGTATAACTTCTTCTGATGAAAACCCGTACATGGACTCCAAATAAGTGACTCTTCTACCATATGAAGTGAGTTCTTCAGTATATGATGACAAGTTTATGCTACTGCACAGATTTTGCTGGACTAGCTGTAGAAGAAGCTCGCTGCTTAGAGAATTAACTCGCAGTTCTTCCTCGAAATAGTTCAACTTATCCACTTTATTTTTATTTATCTGCGAACTTACCATATATCCTAAGAGAAATATTAGGAGTGTTATAGCTAAAGCTGCCACGTAGCGGGAAGATTTTATTTTTTTCCTTGATATCATATTAGTCCCTTGTTTCATTAGATTTTATTTCTTTTTTGTCTTCTATCTATTGGTAAATTTCAGTCCTTTTTAAAGTTTATACCTTTTTAAACGTAAACAGGACTAGGTTGAGAAATAATTAGGTCCCCATCTTACTTTCTTTTTTCTTATATGATAATATATTGCCATAATCCAGCAAATTGAACCTAGGAACCAATAGCTTACTGTGAAAAGAATAAATGGCTTTATTATTCCTTGTTTTTCCTCTGACACTTTCTTTATGTAAATCATAAATAATAACAGGACAAAGAATAGTACTAAGGGTAGTACTGTGGTATTGTCTATAGTAAGATAATAAGGATCGAAGTTGAATTCGAAAAAGTCTTTAAAATTAAGTCCTACAAGATTTATAGTATTTATCCACTTTATTATGTTTATTATAAGCATTATTATTCCATAGCAAAAAACAAATATTGTAAGAATTATGTAAATTATTGATATGGGTAGTATAAAAACTCCTAGATTGCCGTATTTTGGATGTATAAGATGTTTATATCTCTTCATCTGGATTATGAATCCCACAAACCATCGTAGTCTCTGGTTTATGAATGACCTTAATGTTTTTACTCCGCTTGTATACACATTTGCGTTCACAACATTCTCTATAAGATAGCCTTCGCTTTGAATTCGCATTGATAGCTCGAGATCTTCTACCATTGTGTCTGTCCGCAATGCGCCGTGCTTTTTTATGAATGACTTTCTTACAAGAGTAAATGCGCCCGGGGCGAGAGGTATGCCTCCGAGTTCTGATTGAATATGTCTTATGAATACTGCACTTAGAAATTCCTGGGACTGTACATACTGAATAAAAGAATTAGGATTTGATATCTTTATTGAAGGAATGGATGCCATCACATTCTTATCCTTAAAGCAAGGAACTAACTTTTCAAGAACATCAGGCATAATGTACGAATCAGCATCAAGCCCTGCCACAAGATCTCCTGTCGCGAATTTCATTCCTTTGTTTATAGCATATGTTTTTCCGTGAGATTTCTTGTAGGAAATTATTCTTACTCCATTCTTTTTGTACTGCTGTGCAATCTTATGGGAGTTGTCTGTCGACCCATCGTTTACAATTATTATTTCTAGTTTTTTCTTAGGATAATTGCTGTTAAGAACTGAATCTATTGTTTTGCGAAGTCTTTTTCCGTTTTCAGCTCCCTCGTTCCACATGGGAATTATTATACTTATCTTTGGCCTGAAATTGGGGTCTAGAACGTACTTTTTTTTGTTAGGGGAGAGTAATGTAAGCAGGAATATGAACGACGTAAATAGGCCTACAAAGCAAAGAATATACATTAAAACAACATGGAATGTTAAAGGCATGGTTAGAGAAAGTATATTTAATTTAAAAATTTCTCTGAAAATCAGCAATTTTCCTTCGGGATCTTGCTAATTATGTCGTCTATATTTATTTTAGACGGGTCAAATATAAAAACATCGAGGTCGTCGAAATATCCACACATAAAATTAGATATATCCAATTTGGTCCTTTTGCTGAGCATAAGAGCGTAAAAATAAGTCTGTGTCGAGGCATATTTTTCTTTGAATGCTCTGGGCTTATAGTCCCATATCCATATTTTGCCATCTTCAAATCTTATGAGGTCTATATGTCCTGAAAGAGCCAGGTCGGAGTTAAAAATATCTTTAAAACCGCGCAATTCCTCTTTTGTAATCCAGAGAGGGACTTCTATTGCAAGTGTTTTGTTATCAAAAGAAAGCATGAACATCTGTACATTCATATGTGCATTGCTGTAATAATCACTGTCCAGTCCCATTCTTGCCAGAGAAGAGACTTCATGGTTTATTTTGCTTATATCTGCAGGAATGCTAATTCTAAGAGAAGAACTTCTTGGGCCCTCCATGAAATACTCGTGGGGGCAGTTTTTCTGTACCTGAATCAAGTAATCTGACAGTCCCTTAAATTTATCTGAGCAAAAAGTCTCAAGTTTCTTTTTGTGAATCCTGAAATGGTAATTAACCCCATGCATAACTGAAGAACTTAAAATCATAAAAAAAGAGAAAAAAAGCAGATATAAAAATTTATCTTTTGCCTTTTTTTACAGGTTTGGCCTTAGGTTTGGATTTTGCCACTCCCAAAGCTCTCTCTATTTCAATTTCCTGAGTTTCTATTTTGTTTTCTTCACTTTCTATCTTCTTTTCTTCTAAAAGTACTTTATTAATCAATACTTCCAAGTGCATATCTATTCTTGAAACTCTTCTTTCCATTAATACAAGAATTCTTAAGCTATATACTATTGCCAACAAAGTTCCAATAATGACTGCCAATACAACTGTTTCTAAACCCATGATAAACACACCTCTTTCTAATATAAATTATCTTTATTTATTGACTTATTCTAAAGATTAGTATATAAATTTTTCTGATTAAATTATGGTTTTAGGCGTGTTGTTGCTTATTTTACAGTTTATTAATCAAGTTATAATTTATGTAGATAAATTAATTTTCTATTAACTGTCGTTTTAAAATATGGGATTATTAACTATTTTATTAAATAAGTAAAGTTCTTACCCGTACTCATACGCGCCTATATCCGGAGCGGGTCCTGCAGAAGATAATCCTACATTTGCTCCTGCATTTATTGCAGGAGATCCTGATTGCAAGTGATAGTCTGTAGATGATACAAAAAGAGGATTGTCTATTATGTTGTTTCTGTTTATATATGTGCTTGATGGTATATATGTGCCTTCTCCATGTCTTTCTGTAGTAAACAAAACCTCATTATTGTTTCCATTATCATAGAATAGGTTGTATGATATTTCTAGGTTATTATTTGTTGTCGCTCCAGATCCTGATATGGGTGCATTTCTAGAATATCCTCCATTAAACCCTTTAATTATGTTATTTTTTATCTGAAGATTTGTAGTAGATGCTCCGGATGGAAGGTTTATGCCGAATGAATCAAAGGTATTGCTCTTAAAATCCCCAGATGCAGATATTACATTATTAAATATGTATAAATCTCTAACTGAATCCCCAGAATCATAGTCTGCAAAATGTATTCCGTATACTCCTCCAAAAGTCCATGCAGAGCCAGTTATTCCTATATTGTATAAAACATTATTGTGTATTTTTATGTTGTTGTCCCTATTGTAATCAGTATGGTCTCCTATAGGCCAAATCTGTGTGACTTGTATTCCTACAGCGACATTTTTTATTATGTTATTTGATATTATAGCATCACTTATGGATGCTTCAAGATTTATTCCCATTTCATCATGATTTTGTATATTTGGGAACCCTATTATATTATCATGTATCCAGAATGAATATGTGGATGTTCCTTTGCTTCCAACGTCAAAATCTAAAGTTCCCACTATTGTATTATCATAATATTCATTTCCTCCGAGCTCGTACCACATTTCTAAAGCAAAATTGTATCTGTGCGATGAGCAGGAGTTGTCAGAACAAGCAGCACTCATTGTTAGTTTATTATTGTATATTTTCGTGTTTTTGTTCCATCCTTCTCCCTCAAATTTAATTCCGTAACCATTGCTTCCTGCAGGTCTGGATGTCTGGGTTATTACAGAATTGTAAAATTTAAATCCGTCTTGTTGTCCTATTCGTAAATTGCCATTACCCTCGTCTAAATAGCTTGCGGAATTAATTATTTTAGTGTTATACACTTCATTTCCTGTACACCAATAACTTGGCATTTTCTTGCTTGGAGGGGTTTCAAATATATTATCTGCAGTCCAAGCCCATTCAGGCATTCCATAAAATATTATTCCATTAGTAACGAAATTCTGGACAACACAGTCATGAATCTTAACATTACTTCTGAAATTTACTCTGATAGCTTCTGCAGTAGTCATTTGGCCGTCTAAAGTTAAACTGTATATATGTTGGTTGCCATACTTTCCAAGCCATCCATTAGGTGTTTCTAACTTTATTAGGGCTTGCTCTGACCCAGAATAAGTTGACCTTATTATTGTGCTATCTGCACCTTCCCCTTGAATACTTACACCTTCAGATAATATACATTGTCTAGTTTCAGTATATGTTCCTGCATTAATATGGATTGTACTTCCAGAGGAAGTTACTCTGCTACATGCATAGCTTAAACTTCTCCAGGGATAAGCTGATGAGCCATCTCTAGTGCTGCTGTCTGTTCCTGAAGTTGAAACATAATATACTTGGCCAGAAGGTATTTGATTAGAAGGTTCTGGTTCAGAATACTGTGTAGTACATACATTATTTGTACAGCTCTGACCTGAATTGCATGAATTTCCGCAGTATGCACAGTTGGTATTTGTTCCTAATGTGCATGTAGGAGTAGTTTGTATGTTTGTGGTAAATGTTCTTTGTAAAGTGCTTACAGTGTTTCCTAATTCATCTATGGCATATATTTTGTAATTATGGGATCCGCTTGCAAGGTTATTTATTGTTGTGCTGAATTTGTTTGCTTTTGAATCATACAGTGCTTTTATTTCTCCAGGACTTAAAGCTCTACTAAATAATAATACTTCATCAATTATTCCATTGAAATAATTAGAATCAGAATTTCCATCATCGCCTATCTGAATGGATGCAGGCGCATTGTTTACATTGCCTGTTATTGCAGCTGGGAAATCTCCTCCTATATGCTCTACTCCATTAATATATACTCGCATTGTGTTTCCATCATAAGTGGTTGCTATATGATACCAGGTATTTGTAAGAAATGAATTGCTGGATGTCTCTCCCCCTAACCAATTTGAGCCAGTGGTTGATATTTTAAACTCTACGCTTTGGGAGGATGCCATTCTTGCAACAAGCCAGCCATAACTTCCCTCTCCGTGCTTAGAGATAATTCTTCCATTATTGTTTGAATTAATCCTTACCCATGCACTTGTAGTGAATGCAGATAATCCAAGAGAAGTTGTTCCTGCATCTAATCTATCATCTATGCCATCAAATGCCAGCCCTTTACCCCTGACGCCTGAGACTAAATTATTAGTATTTAATCCTCCATTGAATGAAGCGAACTTTTTATATGTTGAATTGTCATATATTCCTGCTGAAGTACTTGCATCCATAGACCAGTATCCTATTAATGTTCCATCAAAATCCATCCAAGTTGAGGTTTTAGAGGAATCGGAAGTGCTTGCGGTTATAGTCTGTGAAGCTACATTTATAGTTGCCCTATCTGAAGGAGTCTCTACTATTATCGTTGGGGGACTATTGTCTATATTTACATTTACACATTGACCATTATTGCATGTACCGGAAACACACACATTATTACAATATGCACAATTGTTTGTGGTGCCTAATATCGTTTCGCATCCATTTATATTGTTATTATCGCAATTGCCATAGCCAGAAACACATGTTGGCTGGCATAATCCTGCAGATGTACAGGAGGTTGTGCCATGCGCATTAGTACATGTTCCACATGTTCCATTACATCCATCATTTCCACATTGCTTATTGGCACAATTGGGATTGCAAGAGTTATTTAAAGTTAATAATTGCCACTTGTTTCCGTGACAATCCCAGTTTTTGTTAACTTGTGTACATGAGTATATTACAACATAATTCTCTCCTGTTCCTAATGAGGGTATAATAGTTGTTGCTGTTCCACTTAACCAGTTAGTCTCCCTTGATGTTCCACTAAATGTAAAGTTTTGCCAAGACGCTCCATTAATGCTATAATATCCGGTTCTATATATGACTGTATCTTTTGCGGTTAATGTGTCTCCTATTAATGTGTGTGCTTGTTCTGGTGCTGAGAACTCAGGATATGTAGTGTGTGTAGCTTGTCCGGTTAGTTTTTCCTGTGAGTTTATTTTAGATGAGCTATCTGACTCAAATATTATTAATGTCGCGACTAATCCTACTGCTATAAGAAATATTAATACTTTATTTATCTTCATAGGTACACGTTTAAAATAATTAAATTTAAAATTTATAAATATTGCTAAATAAATGATAAGATGTTATTATATGCATTTTATTCAAAGCTGATGTCCAGAATTTATTATGATTTTTATGATGCATATAATTAGGAGTTATATGCTCTGTTTCTGTTTCAAAATGGGAAAACTAAAAAACAGAAGGGCTTTTCCTTGATATATGGATAAAAAAGGGATATTTAGGACAGGAATAACCTCTGAGGAAGGATGTGAAGAATTCCTTAGGGAGGAATTAGAGCAAAGATTCAAGATACAAGGAACTTTGGGAGAGAACTGGGTTCTTCTTGATGCTTCCTCTGAGAAAATAGCAGAAATAATGTATCTTTCTCAGGTGGCTAAACGAATTGTCTTTCTAGTAAGTGAAGGGGAGTTTTCTGATTTGGATGATTTAAGTATGAAAATAAGAGAAAAACTTGAAGCTACTGAAATAATAAATTTAGCGATTGGAAAAACAACGAGAGTTGTGTGTGATAGGATTGGAAGCCAGGATTTCAATAGTATGGATGCAGAGCAGGAAGTAATGCATTCAATTAAAGAAATAATGTCTGAACGAAAGCAGGAGCTTAAGGTGAGCCTTAATTCTCCTCAATTAATATTTTATCTTAGGATAGTTAGGGACAAATACTTGTTTGGATTGGATTGCGCAGGAAGGGAGCTTAGCAAGAGGCAACACCTTGTGTTCAATAATCCTAATGCAATAAAAGGAACCATAGGGTTCAGCGCTCTTCTTTACGGAGAGTACAAGCCAGGACAGCTTTTTCTTGACCCTTGCTCTCTGTCAGGAAATATTGCTATAGAAGCTGCTCTCTTCGAATCAGGAGTTTCTCCTAATTATTACACAAAAAAATTTACTCTATTGGAACTTGACTATTTTAAGGAAATAGTTGATGCTGTAATTAAGAAAGCAGATTCCAGGATAAAAGCGCAGCCTTCCAGTCCTGACATAGTAAGCGTGGACTCTTCATTCAATAATGTTTCTGCACAGAAAAAGAATGCAAAGATTGCAGGGGTAGAGAAATTTATTTCGTTTTCAAGGACAGATGTAAAGGACATAGATATAAAGACTTTTAATGACAAGATAGACTTGGTTTGCTCAAGAGTTCCAGAAGCATCCAATCATTTCTCTGAAAGCCAGGCAAGGAGCATATACTCAATTTTATTCAGGAATCTTAAGTACGTAATAAAGAAAAAAGCAAAGCTAGTATTTATAGTAAGGAATCCTGAGATTTTAGAGGAAGAAGCGGAAAAAGAAGGATATAAAGAGGAGGATCTTAAGCAAGTCTGGCAGGGACAGCAAGGATATTTCCTGGTGAAGTTCTCCGCAACAGAAATAAAAGAATAATACAGTAAAAAATAAAAATGGCGTTTACTATTAGGGTTTATTCTAATACGGGGTGGTAGTATTGATTTGCGATTTGTGTGGTAAACCGGGAAAGATGTATAAGGTAGAAATAGAGAAGTCTAGGATGGTTGTCTGCGAATCCTGCGCAAAATACGGAAAAGTTCTTCATGAAATAAAAGTGCAGGAAATATCGAAAAAAAAGGAAATTGCTCCATCCAAAGAAGCGCCCAAAGCTCCTGAGACTATCCAGATAATAGTAAAGGATTATTCTTCGAAAATTAAGAACGCAAGGGAGAGAAAAGGGATAAAGCAGGAGGATTTTGCAAAGGTGATAAATGAAAAAGAATCTTTAATTCATCATCTAGAGTCAGGGAAGATGGAGCCTAATATAGTTCTTGCGCAGAAACTAGAGAAAGTTCTTGGAATAAAGCTTATAGAAGAAGTAGTTCTTGAGCCAGAGGAGAAAAAAGAGGGACTGAAACCTCATAATGGTCCAATGACACTTGGGGATTTGATAAACCTAAAGAAAAGAAAATAATATTTAAATTAAAATTATTTTTTCCCTTTTTTGTTATATTTTTTAAAATTCAGTTAAATTTTTAAGTTTTAAATTAAATCTTTTTTGTATGTATTTATTACCGCATGCTTTATTTGGTGCAGCGCTTGCATACATGTTTGGATGGTGGGGAGTACTTTTAGCATTCATAAGCCATTACGTGCTTGATGCAGTGGTTTATTCCCATTACAGCAAAAGCATAAAACACCATGCGTTTATAGTTATCTTGACTATTTTAGCAGTCGGAGAACTGTTCATCCTGAAAAAAGACTATTTTCTTATCCTTGGTGCAATAGCTGCATCAATCCCAGATATAGATGATATATTTTTGTTTATATTCAAATCAAAAAACAAACTTCTTATGAAATATGTAAAATTACATGGAAAAATACAAAATGAAACAACAAAAATAATAGGCGGACTTACTCAAATTGTAACTATTCTTTTGAGCCTCGCGCTTGTTTTATTATGATTTATTTGTGTATTATCTCCTGAAAAGTAAGTCCTCTTCTTAATGAAACTTCTTTAGATGCGACAAAGCTCTTGGGTGCCTCTTCTAGATCTTCAATCATCAAAAAGAGCCATTCCTGCCTGGAGAATTTTATGGCTACCCAGGGCTCAGCGCCAAACAATGCTCCGAAGAGTTTCAAATCCTCTATTTCCTTCTTGTCAAAGTATTGCCTGTCTGCGGTTGTCAGTTTAACTTCAATCGCCAGCTTCCTTATGTTGTTTCCTGTTATAAGGTCTGGAGTGGGATATTGATTGCTTCCCGAACCTGCCGCCCTGAAACATGCCCAGTTTACTGCCCAGAACTTATGAACAAGGTCCCTTTCCGCATTTGTCCCTCTGCTTTTGGTTGACATAGAAATTAAAGCATTTTATCTGTATAAAAATATTTTGGATTAGTGCACATCTATAATTTTCTGTAACTACTGTCTTTTTGCCATTTTTCCTTGTTTCTGCCTATCCATATGTTGTAACCTTCATTTACAAGGGGCAGAAAATCTTGTTCAGTAAAATCTCCAAGAAGAGCTGTATTAGTTCCATGTCCTGGCATAAAAATGTAAGACTCGAAGACAGGTATGTCTAAATATTGTGTGAAAAATTCAGATATGCCCTTTCTATCAAGAGGGTATTTGCCCGTAAATCTGAGAAGAGAATCTTTCATTTCATTTGGGATTGAATAAAATATTATTTGATTCAGGTCAGCCCAGTCTCCATTTGCCAGAGGAGATATTATTCCGGATATAGAAGAGTTTATCTTATTTCTTAATGTACTTCTGGGAAAGTTCTTGTATAAAGAAAAAAAATGGTGTATTTCTTTCCCTATTTCCCTAGGACTGGCTGAGACAAAATTAATATTGTCCTTTCCTAGCTCTTCTTCAAGAGAGTTTTTGAGATATTCCTGTCTGCCTATATTCCTCGTGGAATAAAATGTTAGTTTTTCATTCATAATAACTGGAATATTTATCTCTTTTTATCGTTTCCGAATATGGCAATCAAGCCCGCACCTATTGAAACAAACATGAGCAGTATTGCTACAATCCAGAATATAACTGGAACTAAGCTTATAAGTGCAATAAACAGGGAGCCTATTAACAATGCAATCCATACATCCTTGTTTTTCTTATTGGCTATCTTAACAAGAAGATGTCCTGCAAACAACGAAATCATTCCGAATGAAAGTATTATTGCTGCTATGTATGCTAAGGCAAGAAGGAAAGAGATTGGTATGCCTACAATAGTGAATAGCAGGGCTATTGCTATGAATGGGGTAACCAGAAGGGCGACGAACCCAAGCAGAAGAGACAAAAAGAACCTCTGGCTCATCTTCCCAATTGCTTTTGCAGTAAATTTCCTGGCTACCAAAACAAGAACTGCTCCAATTAAAAATAATGTTATGAACATTCCTATCTTCATGAAAGTTATGGATGTAAAATTATTAGGGTCCTCTCTTCCGTTCATTTTTGTTATTATGCCTCCCACTTTAGAGGACATACTTTCTACACTTCTGGTGCTGCTTAGGTCTCCTAGTATCTGGGCATCAGGACCTAATTCTAATGATGATGAATAAATGACTGCATTACCTTCAATAACGCCGTTTATTACTACTTTTTCAGCTTTTACCTCTAAATCATCCTTTAGTACTCCATCCAGAATTACTGTATTTGCTTTTATTTTTGCTCTTCCGCCTAGTGCAGAATTGCTTGTAAACTCGATGTAATCTCCGAGGATTAGAGTTTCTCCGAATACTGTGCCGTCTATGGTGGCTGAGCTGGAAATTAGCCTTAAATCACTCCCTACTGTTCCCTTTAGGAAAAACACTCCTGTAATTGCCTGCAGGTCATCCTGTACAAGCTCGTTTACTTCTAGTGTTTCTGAGAATGAGTAAAGATCTCCATACAAGTTCGAGTTAAGCATAACTTCATTGTTTGTAAGATACAGATTTTCTCCGTATTCCTCATTTAAAATGAATGAGTCCTTTTCTGCAAGAGCAAATCCTGCAAGCATAATTACTATTAAAAAATATGCGAAAATCTTATTGCCAATATTCATATTATCACCTTAAAATACCCCAATAAAACCCTAAAATATACTTGTATCTTAAATAGTTTTTCATTCTAGAGTGGTTTCATTTATTGATTGGGGAGTTTTCATTTTATTAATTAAGTATATTAAATTAAACGTAATTAGACTGTTATGCCTTAGTATTTAGAAAATTATTTAAAAACAGCAAACAGGGGTATAGTATGAATAGAGGAAGGCCTATAGGGAGTGCTGTACGCCAGAATATAATAGAGATTTTGTATTTCATTAAGTCTGGCCATGGTTATCATATATTCAAAATATATAAGCAAATCTATCCAAAGATAACTTTGAGAGCTATTTATTATCATTTGAGAAAAGGAACTGATTTAGGAGAGTTTGAGATAGAAACTGTAAGCAGGGAAAAAGGAGAATATTCCTGGGGCGGAGAGGCTGAAAAGATAGTTTACAAGCTTGGAAAGAATGCAAAGCCAAGAATAGATCAGAGAATAAAATCTCTTCTTGATGCAAAGCCTGAGCTTCTTACTTCAAGAGGATGATTTATTAAATAGGAGGGGAACTATGAAGGAATTTAAGTATGTAGAAGATGTGTTTGATTCTCTTAATGAGGTATTCAGGAAGCCAGTCTTGATGCTGCCTTTTTTTTATATGTTTATAATTGGAATTTTGTTTTCTTTGTTCACGCCTAATCTGCCAATTCCAGGGCCTGGAGAAATTCCTAATTGGAATTTATTTACTAAAGTAGTTATTCTTATGGCTGTTCAATCACTTATTGCTCTTGCTTTTTACGGAATGGGGCTCGCAGGGGCAAGAATGCATGTAAATGGGGAAAAAGTAACTGGGAAACAGCAGGCATCTAAAGGAATAAGGATGTACGGGAAACTTCTTTTGCAGAAAATATATCTTATAATGATATTTCTTATGCCTGCAATAATAATTTATCTTATTTATTTTTTCATTGTTAGGTCTGCAATGAGCCAAGTTTTAATAAGCCTGATTTTATTTGTTCTTGCATTAGTATTCATAGTTTACATGATTGCAATGATTCTGTTCTTTATTTTTTCGAATGTAATAATTGCGTATGATGGAAAAAAGCCTATGGATTCATTAAGGGATTCATACAAGTATTTTAGGCTTGATCCCGGGCATGTGGTCCTAACTGTATTCTCCATTCTTCTTTTTGGAATAATTGCACTGATAATAATATTGCTTGTTTCTGTGCTGCTCGTAGTAATAATAAATGAGCCTTCAGCGATGTTTTGGCAGAATCTTGTAACTTCTCTTATAATGGTTCCTGTTTCTGCATCGATAACAGTTTACTTATTCAGAGCATACAATCACGGAGGAATATTGGCACTGCATTCATCTGCACCTGAGCCTCCAGCACATCATCTCGTCTCTGCAAAAAAGCAGGAGCCCAAGTTAAAACCTTCTAATTCAGGGAAGAAAAAAGGGACGAAGACCAAAAAGAAGTAATATTTTATTTTTACTTTTTGTTTATTTCATTTCTTTTTGATATTTTTTTTAAGAATCCTATCATTGCAAATGCCTCTCTTTTTGTGGGCATTGATTTTCCAAGAATCCTTTTCCAGACCAGAAACTGTGTTCTTTTCTCGAATACAGTTCTGTACTTAACACTCTCAATTGCAGAAATCATTGATTTTTCAAGTTCTTCTTTTTCTCTTTTGTCAACAAGAGGGAACCTTTTTGTTATCTCATCAGAGTTTCTTTTTTTAGAAATCTCATAAAGAAAAATGGATGCTGCGTGGCTTAGATTCATAACAGGATATGCTTTGCAAGTTGGAATATTTGCAGTATAATCGCATTCCTCTAATTCTTCCTTTGAAAGACCTGTGTCTTCTGGTCCGAAAACCAAGGCTATTCTTTTTCTGTCCTTTGCTTCATTTATTTTAGATGCCGCTTCTTCAACAAGCAGGGGGGCTCTTGGAATGTTGAAATCTGAGCCCGTCACTCCTGTTGTGGCAACTGCGATGCTGAAAGTTGAGAGTGCCGATTTAAGAGAAGTTTCTATTCTTAATTTGTTTATTATATTCTGTGCGTGCTTTGCACGATTTCTTACTTCTTCATTAATTTCGCATTTAGGATCTACAAGTATGAGTGATGAGAATCCAAAATTGGCCATTGCCCTTGCTACTGCGCCTATATTTCCAGGTATTACTGGACGAACCAATATGACTGATATGTTATTCATCAGTAGAGCTATTTAATAGTTATATTTATATATTATTGAATCTGTCTTTTTTCTATGACTTACAACGGCTTGCATACATTGGATGAGATAGATTTCAAAGATAGAAAAGTTTTTCTTAGAGTTGATTACAATGTCCCCCTTGATGATGGGGGAAATATAACTGATGATTTCAGGATTAGGGAAAGCATCCCTACGATAAAGAAAATTCTACAGGAGGGAGCATCACAAATAATAATAGCATCCCATCTTGGACGCCCTGAGAATAAGGAAGACATTTTTAGGATGGACAACGTTGCAAAGAAATTATATCTTCTTACTGGAAAAAAAACAGAGAAACTTTCTGATTGCATTGATTTGGAAGGTGCATTTCCAACGCCACAGGAAGCAACATTGGTAGTTCTTGAAAATCTAAGGTTTCATGAGGAAGAGGAAAAGAATGATGATAAATTTGCAGAGAAGCTTGCAAAGAATGCAGATATATTCATTAATGATGCGTTTGGGGTTTGTCATAGGAAGCATGCGTCGGTTCATGCAATAACAAAGTTTCTTCCAGGAGGAATAGGTCTTCTTGTGGAGAAGGAGCTTAGAATATTTGATGGTGCTCTTAATAATCCTGAGAGACCTCTTGTGGCTATTCTGGGTGGATCAAAGCTTGAAACAAAGCTTCCTCTTATAATGAACATGATAAGCAGGGTGGATAATGCTCTTCTTGGAGGAGCCATGATATTTACATTTTACAAAGCAAGAGATTATGATATAGGAAAAAGCATGTATGATAAAGAATATGTTGCTAATGCCAAGATTCTTATGAATAATGAAAAAATAATTCTACCAAAAGATGTTGTTATTGCTGACGATAAGGATGCTCCCACTAACATAATAACAATGAGTCCTGAGAGCATTCCTAGTTACATGATAGGACTGGATATAGGTAAGGAATCAGTTGAGGAATTCAAAAAAATACTTCTTAATGCAAGAACTGTTGTTTGGAATGGTCCTCTTGGATACTATGAAAATCCAAAATTTGCAAAAGCAACTAACGAAGTGCTGGAATTCCTTTCAAAAAATCCTCAGATAAAAACAATAATAGGGGGAGGGGATACTGCTAGTGCAGCAGAGAATCTGGGATTAAGAGACAAGTTTTATCACACCTCAACAGGAGGAGGCGCCAGCATGACTTTGCTTGAAGGAAAGAAACTTCCTGCACTTGAGGCACTTAAGGAAAACACGGAGAAATTCAAAAATGGTGGTGCGTAAGCTTATAAAAAATATAATTCCATTCAGAAAAAGATCTAGCAAGACAGGACTCCCTCCAGGATCTCCTGTTTATGTTGGAGACAAGATTCCTAAAGGAACAAGAATAAGGGTTATAGATTATGATGAGGATAAGTTCGAGCAGAAAGAGGTAAATCATATAAAAGATATCCTTAAATACAAGGATTCCAACACTATAACTTGGATTAATTTTGACGGGATACATAATCCTGAGCTTATGGAAATGGTGGGAAGGGAATTCGGTCTCCATCCCCTTGTTGTTGAAGATATTTTAAACACAGACCAGAGAGCTAAGATAGATGACTATGATGATTATATATATTTAGTACTTAGGATGTTCTATAATATTAGAGGCATAGAAGAAATACATTCAGAGCAGATAAGTATAATTATAGGAAAAAAGTTTGTTCTTTCATTTCAGGAATCAGAAGGAGATATTTTTGATATACTTAGGGACAGGCTGAAATACAACAAAGGAAAAGTGAGGAAGATGGGCAGTGATTACCTTGCATACTGCCTTGTGGATTTGATAGTTGATAATTATTTTAGCATAGTAGAAAAGATAGGAGAGGACGTGGAATCAATAGAGGATATGCTTGCAGAAGATCCTGATCCTGACACGCTTCAGAGGATTCATGGAATAAAGCAGAGGATGATTTTTCTAAGAAAATCAGTTTGGCCATTAAGGGAGGCTGTAAGCAAGTTTCAGAGGTTTGAGAATAACTTGCTGTCCCAGGAAACAAAATTGTATATGAGGGATGTATACGATCATACGATACAGATAATAGACGCCATTGAGTCTTACAGGGACACAACTTCAAGCATGATAGATATATATTTGTCAAGCATAAGCTATAAGATGAACGAGATAATGAAAGTCCTTACAATAATCTCTACAATATTCATTCCGCTTACATTTATTGCGGGAGTATACGGGACTAATTTTCATTATTTCCCTGAAATAACTTGGAAATACGGGTACTTCGGAATGTGGGGAGTGATGGCAGTTATTGCGGTGTTTATGCTTTATTATTTCAGAAAGAAAAAGTGGATATAGAGAGAAGCGATTGCTCTAAATAAATAGTTAATTTCTTATCTTCTTTCCCTTCTTAGGAAATCTCCCCTGTCAAGAATATTTTTTATAAAATATGACTTTTTGTTTTTCACTTTTTTTCCAAAACCTAGGTTTTCATCTAGTTTGTTCTGTACAAGGAATATTTCCCTGGAAGAGTTATCTGTGGTTATGCTCTCTGGTAGAACATCTCTCCCGCAGAGGAAGAGCCATTCTGCTTTTTCATTTACAAATATTTTATTATTTGATTTTGAAGACAACAATTCAAGAAGGTAAATGCTAGGTCTGAAATTTTCCTTGTTTCTGGACTCTCCCAGAATGATGCCTGATGATATTATGTCTGGAATCTTTTTTTCTATTTTTTCTAATTCTGGGTTTGTAAGAAAATATTTATTTCCTTTTTTAATATAATCTATTTTTTCATCTGTGAATTTTCTTACAAATGAATCTAGGTCGCTCATTTTAGTTCCACGCTCGGATCTATTAGTTTAAGGATATCCTTTATTTTCTGCTTTATATATTTAGGATTCATTCTTTCAATTAAGTCTTCTATATCTTGCTCTTTTTTCTCTATCGCTTCAATGTTTTTGTTTACAGACTTAATCCAGTTTTCTCTTTCAGTAAGGCTTCTTTCATAGTGGTTATCTTTTAGTCTGGAAACGACAGAGTTTAGCTCATCCCTTAGGGAGACTATATCTTTTCTCAGGGATGTTATCTTCTGCTCGCTTGCTTCATTCACGGAGAGTAGAATGCTTTCCCTTTTTTCTTTTTTTGCCACTAGCTCTTTTATGTTATTTTTTATGTGCGCAAGCTCAACAAGTATGTGAAAAGATGCATCCTCTACCAATGCCTCGATGGGGGATGATGTGTATTTTTCAAGTAAGTTATGCTGTGTTTCATTATGCCTTTTTTTAAGTATATACTCTAGTTTGGAGAACAGTTCCTTTATTTCTCTTTCTGTATTTGCGATGCTTTCCTTAAGTCTTGCTTCTCTTTCTTGGAGATCCTTGTACTCCTCGTACGCTTTTGTCTCCTTTAATTGTTCTATCTTGGAATCGAATCTGGATCTTCGCTCTAATTCAGACTCTTTCATCTTTACTGTGTTTTTGAGCTCATGAGTTAGCTTTTCTATTTCTTCAAGAACAAATTTATACTTCTTGTAATGTGCATGTATCTCTTTAACTTTTGAAAGATGAGTCTTGTCAAAGTCTCCTCTTGCGTTGCTTATTAATACATCTATGTCCTTTATTTTTGAAGTTATAGGTCTTATATTGTCCTCCACAAATTCTTTTAGGACGAAATAATTTTTTTGAGTATCCTCTGAAAGGGTGTTTAATTTGTCAGAAACTTTCTCTAGAAATTCAATTATGTCCTCTTTGTTATCAGGAATATTAAGCTCAGGAATGAATGCCCTTATTTTTTCAATGAATGCCTTCCTATTGCCCTCAAATATACTTTTAACCCGTTCAGGTATTACTTTTTCGTCCTTTATTTTTGCGCGCTCAAGCTCCTCAAGAAGCTCATTTAGCCTTATAACTTTTGAAAGAATATCTCTTTTTAGAAAGGCAACCTTAGGATCTAGGCCGGACGTTGCCACAAAGTTCTCCAGCCAGTTTTCAAGCTCATCTATACTTATTTCTTTTATATTTCTTGAAGTTTTATCTTCTTTTTTGAATAGTTTTAGGAGTCCCATATTTTTCCCTTGGTTTGTGCTTGTGCACAAGTATTTATATATTTGCTCTATTGTATATGTTATAATATGGTTGCAGGAAAAGGAAAAATTGCAAGAAAGTTTAAGCACAGAAGGGATTCTTTTCAGGAGGATGCAGGGGAAAGGATTACAGAATTGTTTTCTGAGGCTGGGAAGGTTTTCAATGAGGACTCTGCGTTGGCTGACAGGTATGTTTTTCTTGCAAGGAAGCTTTCATCTAAATTTAAAGTTCCTTTTACTAGGGAGCAGAAGATTATGTTTTGCAAGAAATGTGGAAGTTTTCTTGTTAATGGTAGGAATTCAAGGATTCGCCTTTCAAAGGGAAATTTAGTTGTTAATTGTGGGATTTGCAAGGAAATAAGGAGATTTAAATATAAATAATGGAATCGAAGCAGTCTGGAATATATTTTCTCGTGCATTTTTATTTGTCCATAAATTTTATAAACTTAGAAAGTTATATTTGTCCTCCGGTAGGAGGCTTGGGGGATTAAGTGTAGTTGTTAATCACTTCGTAGTGGTTAAAAATGGAAAGATTTAAATATACGTAGTTTTACTAGTATATTCAGATTAACAATATCAAACTCATAATGGAGGATAAAAATGGATGAATATGACTTCACAAGCGTCGAAGATGAAAAACAGCTTGAAGAAATCAGGGGCGAGAACGTAAAGAAGCCTAAAATGAACATCCTCAATCAGAAAAGACTTAGCAAATGGGAAATGGACGAGTTGTTCCTGGACTCAGATAAGGATGATGATTACGAGGAGGAAATGTAGGTAGCACACTTTTAGATTTCTTATAGTATTTTTTGCATGATTTTATAATGACTTTAATCAATAAATAATGCTTTTTCTTTTTTCTAATCCTTTATTTTTATTGGATGGCCTAAATTAAGATACTTAGGGGACTAGCAGCTATCATAAAGCTTATTAAACTGGACGTTCTCCTTCTATGAATGGATAATATAATTGCAAGAGGAGCAGAAGCTATAATAATAAAAAAAGAAAACTCTGTTCTTAAAAATAGGATATCGAAAGGGTACAGAATAAAAGAACTAGATGATGAATTAAGAAGCAAAAGAACAAGAAGTGAAGCTAAGATTCTGCATAAAGTAAAAGATTTTGCCCCAAAGGTCATTTACGCAGACAAACAAATTCTAGAAATGGAATTTATAGAGGGAGATGTTGTTAAAAACATTCTTGATAAAAATATAGGACTTGCAAGAAAAATAGCTTTCCAGACAGCAAAGATGCATGATTTAGATATAATACATGGGGATTTAACTACTAGCAATATGATTCTGGATAAAAATGAGAATATAGTGTTTATAGATTTTGGGCTTTCATTCGTGTCTAACAAAGTAGAGGACAAAGCAGTAGATCTTCATTTGTTTCGTGAAGCACTGGAAAGCAAACATTATAAGTTTGAAAAAGAAATATGGGGAGAATTTTTAAAAGGATATTCGCCTAAGAATAAAGATGAAATATTGAGTCGCTTAGAGCTTGTTGAGCAAAGGGGAAGAAACAAGCAAAAATACTGAGGAAAAGATGAAAAAAATATTTTATGTTATGGCTTTGGTTTTTGTCTTGCTCTCTTTTTCTGCAGCTGCAGAAAAAGGACATTTGACTCTTCTTACAGTAGGCGAGAGGGGAAATGAAACAATTGGCGGCACTGCGGATGTTTATCTTGATGTAAAACCTGGCTCAGGAAGAATATTCATAGATTCGTTTCCTCTTACAAAAATTGACACTCAGATATCTGCCAGATTTGCAAATGAAGTTGCGTGCGACTTTCTTGACAAAGATTGCTCAGACAAGGATTTCTTTTATACAATAAGAGCCACTTCATCTGTTGTGGGAGGTCCGAGTGCAGGTGCTGCTTTGACTGTTCTTACAATAGCAGTTTTAGAGGACTTAGACTTAAATGAGTCTGTGGTTATGACCGGCACAATAAATTCAGGAGGAATAATAGGTCCAGTTGCAGGAATAGAAGAAAAAGTAAAAGCAGCTAAAAGAGAGGGTTTTAAGAAAGCGCTAGTGCCAAAAAGAAGCATAATATCTGCTTTAAACGAGACTATAATTTCTAATGAGGACGAAAATGAATCAGATGAAAACAGTTCAGCTCTGGAAAATGTATCCCTTGTTTATTCTGATTCTCTTCAGATTGATGGCATAGAAATAGTTTCAATATCCACAATAGAGGACGCACTATTTGAATTTACTGGAAAAAAATATCCTGATTATTCATATGAAATGGTAATTCCTGAGGATTATCTGGATATTATGAAAAATGTATCTAATAACATATGTTCAAGGTCAGAGGAGATAATACAGATAATACCTGAGAAGGTTCTTAAGAATCAGTCTGAAAAGTATAATTTTTCTGTTTCTTTTTTGGAAAGGGCAGATATAGCTTTTGATAAAGGAGATTATTATACTGCAGCAAGCTTCTGTTTTAATGCTAACAAGTACTTGAGGGATATAGAATATAGCCAATATTCTGAGGATGAGCTATCTCTTATAGCCAAAGACGCGGAGCAGGAGTTAAGCAGGCTAATAAATGAGATAAACAAAAAAGACCTAGTTACAATATCTGATTTGGAAACATCTATGGTGGTTAAGGAGAGGCTTTTTGAGGCGAAAGATCTTCTTGAAAGCAATAGCTCGTATGCTATGGAAGAGCTTGCATATATTGTTGAAAGAATTTATAGTGCAAGGGCTTGGTCCGCGTTTTTTAATTATCCTGGAAGAGAAGTTGTTCTTGATAATAATCATCTTTCTGATGCATGTTTAGAGAAGATGGCTGAAGCAGAAGAAAGAATTAACTATTTGGAATTGCTTTTCGGGGAATATGGGGAGTATAGGGGGGATTTGGAGAATATAAGGGAATTCTATGATTCTGGAGATTATGCTTTCTGTCTTTTTGCTGCATCAAGGATAAAGGCTGATGCAAACGCTGTTTTAACTTCATTATCTATTACTGATGAGAGATTCCAGGAGCTTCTTGACGATCAGCTTAAACTGGCAAGGGCGCAGATAAACAAACAGGGGGAGAAATTTCCAATTATAGGTTATAGCTATTATAATTATGCAGTATCTTTAAAGGAGACGAGGCCTGAATTGTGTCTTATTTATTCTGAATATGCATCTGAGTTCAGCAATCTTGATATGTATTTTCCTAGGGAAACAAAAGAGCTTATTTCATTGAATGTAAATAGATTTGACTTAGGATTATTTTTGCTAGGATTTTCTGCGGGAGTGTTTTTTGTAATGGTTTTTCTTATTGCATTAGGAAAATACAAAAAAAGAAAATCTAGAAAGAATCAGGGTGCTGGACTAAGAGAATTTAAGAAAAAGGAAGTGGACATATCTAGGAAAAGAAAGAGCAAAAAATAGTGGCTCTTGCAGTTTTTTAAGTTATTAATGCTGGATTTATAGAGAATTATTAAACCCAGGAAAACCGAGAACTTGCGTACAAAGCTTTCCTGGGAAAAAGAGGTGAGCACCTATGTGATAGGCGTTCTTGTTTTTACTGAAGAAAGGTTATAAAATATATAAATATTTCGATTATGTATCTATTCTATAATGAATACAATAAAAAACATATTATTAAAAACTATCTTTTATTATTAACATTATGGATTGCTTTAAATGCAGAAAAAAAGCTATTCCTGACGTGGAATATGCAGGAAATCATTATTGCGAGAACCATTTCATTCAACTGATGGAAAAACGAATAAGGCGTAACCTTAGAACAAGAAGACTAATAGATGTAAAAAAGAAATATGTGCTTCTGGATGATGGCTCGTCTGAAATGAAATTAACTGAGCATTTTCTAAAGAAAATATTTGAGGGAAGGCTTCAACTTAAAAAAGAAAAAAATCCAAAAGCAAAAGGAAATTTAATAATTCCCACAAATCTTGACGAGCAAGCCCTTTTTTTTCTTGAGGGATTCACCAAGGATAAAAAAGAACTAAAAAATAAAAAATCTCCTTATAAAAATATAATGCCTCTTGAGGTAATTC
>CAZOPU010000013.1:0-24608 GCA_964581965.1 uncultured Methanosarcinales archaeon
TACTGCCTCTCTCGCCCCATCAATAGCTTTAATTCTGTCAAAATAAATACTCCTGGAAAAAATATCAACTTTTCTAACAGCCTCTTCCATTGTACCTCCCCAAACTTCCCAGAACTTATAAGAATTAAAATCATCATTAGTCAATTTTGTTCCATATACATAATTATGAAACTGAATTAAAGGCTCTATGAAACCAACAAGAGTATCATCATAATCAAATGTTATCCTCATAAGCGAAAGAAACCCTGTTTTCTATAAAAATATATTCCAATTCTAGAAAGATATTTAAAGCAAACTGGAGTCTCCAAACCCATGGGTTCATAGCTCAATGGTAGAGCGTTCGGCTCTTAAAAGCCTAAAAACTTGATGATACCGAAAGGTTGCGGGTTCGAATCCCGTTGGACCCGCGTTTCTTTATATTGTATGCTCAAGCACAACGTGCGCAGACATACAGGACGTCAACGAGCATGCTGGTTGCTCGCAAATCACATTGAACATTGTTCTATTAAGTAAAAAAGTCTACCAACTAATAAAAACAGTTTACTAAAACAGAGCACTCAACACAAAAAATTAATTACTGCTTTGCCTGTAATTTCTGGTGCTCTTCCTTGCACTCATTGCTGCAAAAAGACATACCATGCAAAAGAATGGACTCATTTATATTGTGTGCCTTTCCACAATGCGCGCATCTTACTACTGGAAGCATTGTCATGATTAAAATAATAAAACATGAAGTTTAAATATTTTTATGAAAATGAGGCATAAGATTTAAAAAACACCCTATAATTCTAGAGGATGTGCCCCTGTAGTGTAGTCCGGCCAATCATGCAACCCTCTCACGGTTGCGACCCGGGTTCAAATCCCGGCGGGAGCATCTCTTATTTTATTAAGTAAAAGGACATACTTTTGGATTTGTAGAAAATCATAATGTTTTCTTCATCAGTATAGTGTCTGCATGACCCTTTTCGCGGACGATTTTTACTCTCTTATATCCTAGTTTTTTATAGAAGCCAAAAGAAGTGTATCCTGATGGAACTTTTACTTCGTTATATCCTTTTTTTCTTGCTAAATCCTCAACTTTTTCCATTAATTTCGTTCCAATACCTTTCTTGTGAATATCAGGGTTGACAAAAACAGTATATACTGTATTTTCTTTCAAACTTGCTGTGCCTATAACTTTATCATTTTCCACAGCAACAAAAATATCTCTGTTTTCCATATTCTTAATTAATTGAGCAGGCCTTAAAAAATGGCACAAACTTTCAATTACTTTAGGAGAATAATCCGCACAGTTAACTTCCCTAAGACATCTCCTAATAATATGTGAGGTTGCTTTAGCATCTTCCTTTCTGAACTTTCTGATACGCATAAATACAAAATAGCCTCTCAAATTTATAAAACTATGCACCTTTTGTTAATCTTTTATGAAAGAATCGGCGGGAGCATCTATTTTTTTATTAGATAATTACTATTTATTCCTTGTATTCTTCTATTCCTTTTGAATTCAATACCCCTATGTGCTGCAGATCCCTGAATTTTTCGTTGTAATCAAGGCAGTATCCGACAACAAATTTATCAGGTATGGAAAACCCTACGTAATCAGGAATGAATTTCGGGCCTTCTTTTAGCCTTTTAACAAGCAAGCTAACCACTTTAAGCGATGAAGGATTATGCTCCAGAATAATTTTTTTAAGTGCCGCAATTGTCCTTCCTGTATCTATTATATCCTCGACTAGGAGAATGTGCTTTTCCTCTATTGATTCCTTCTTTATTATGTTTGAGTCTATGCTGACTGTTCCTTTTGTGTTTGTATTAATGTAGCTGGACGCCTTTATGAAATCGTAAGTTATAGGGATGCTTTTTTGACCATATCTGCTATTTAATACATGAAGACTGTTTGTCAGGTCTGCAAAGACTTTTTCTCCCCCTTTCAGAATGCATATTATGTGAAGGCGCTTTCCCTCATAATCCTCGTGTATTTCCTGCGCAAGCTTTTCTATTCTGTCTTTTATAAGGCCTTTTGATATTATTATGCTATCAAGAAACTCCCTGTAGTGTGCAGGCACGCTTAGCTGATTAACGGAATATCCTTTATCATCATCTTTTATCTTTATAGGTTCTGATGCCATTATATTTAGTATTAATAGAACTATAAAAAAATTGTCCTTTTTAAGATAATCTTCTTAAAAATCGAGCTTTCTGGCAAAAAAGCCAATTATCGGCATCTCTTTCTCTTTGCCGTCAATTGCATAAATCATTGATATAATCCAAACTATAGTTATTACTGTGTATAAAACCGCGCTTGCAATGTTGCTGAATTCCCTGCTTATAATGGAGAATAATGCAACTATTAAATTTATAAGAAGCAAGGATATTATGAATATTATCGCCTGCTTTACGTGAAACTCTGCAAAAGTGTTCTTTCTCATTTTCTTTTCTGCAAAAAACCAAATTATTCCCACAATCAAGTATGAAAGAACAGCGCACACTTTTCCATCATCAACTGTTTTTGACATAATAGTAAATATTAATTCCTGCTTATAAATATTTCCTTAAATCAACTTATTGCAAAATAATTTTATTCTCTTAATACGGATTTTATAAAGATAAATTAATAAACAGAAAAAAAGTACCATTTCTCCATGGATTTATTTACAATAGTATTGACAATACTCGGGTTGGCTCTTTTTGAGATAATAAGCAGCATAGACAACGCAGTAATAAACGCAGAAGTATTGTCAAAAATGTCTCCGCGTGCAAGGAAATGGTTCTTGCTTTGGGGAATAATAATAGCCGTATTTGTAGTAAGAGGACTTCTTCCAATAATAATATTCTGGGTGGCTAACCCTCAAATGGGTATTGTACAGGTATTTACTGCAATGTTCAGTTCAGACCCCACAGTCGTCAAAGCAGTCGAGGCTTCAGCCCCGCCATTGCTAGCAGGTGCAGGTTTGTTCCTTGTGCTTCTTTTCTTTCACTGGCTTTTCATGGAAACTAAAAACTACGGGTTGAGAGGAGAAGCATTCATCCATAGGCACGGATTATGGTTTTACTCTTTTGCATCCTTAATACTGGTTCTTGTAATTTGGCAATCTGTAAAGCACTCCCATCCAAACATGGCAGTAGGAGCATCAATAGGTGCAATGGCCTTTTTTGTAACAAGCGGCTTTAAAGAGAACGCAGAGCAGGCAGAAAAGAAAATGCTTTCAAGCAGCTCAGGGTTGTCAGATGTAAGCAAGCTTCTTTATCTTGAGGTTATAGATGCAACATTCTCAATTGATGGTGTCCTTGGTGCATTTGCTTTCACTCTTGCAATCCCTCTTATATTAATAGGAAATGGAATAGGTGCAATTGTAGTGAGAGAAGTCACAGTTTCAAACATAGAAAATGTAAAGAAATACAAGTTCCTAAAGAATGGAGCAATGTACTCCATATTTGTGCTTGGAATGATAATGCTTCTTGATGCATTCGGAGCACATATACCCTCATGGCTTTCTCCTGTTGCAACTTTTATAATAATAGGATTCTTTGTGTGGAAATCATTAAAGGAAATAAAAAAAGAAAAAGCAGCAGCCTTAAAGGAGAAAAAAGAGAAATCAGGCAAAAAAAAGAGAAAGTAAAAATTTAATATATTATTTATACTCTCTTAAGCTCATTAAGAACTAGGTTTCTTTGCCAACTACTAAGATGATTCATATTTCCATTAACTATTATATCCCTTATTTGATCCTTGCTTAGTATCATGTGTTTTTCCAGACCGTATTTCTCAGACAAGGAATCTCTTATTTGGTTGTATTTTTCAAACTCGTCTTTTTGGTGCTGAGTGTACGCTTTCCTAGGTCCCTGCTTAGGCATAGGAAGTTCTGTCTTTCTTGCTTTCAAGATTTCATCATAGAACAGTTTTGCCCTGGTCCTTACAATTGGATGAACTCCCTTCATGTTTGACCAGTCGCTAAGTGAAGTATTGCTCTTCGCCAGGTCCACCATCTTTGACGTCCTCATTATGAAATGTACAGGTCTATTTACTTTCTTTGCCAAGAATTCGCGTATATCAAAAAGTTTTTTTAGGACAGCACGCTCAGAATTAGACATTCTCCCTATCCCTTTTATGTCAAAAAAGTCTCCTTCTTTATACTGGTAATCACTTTTTTCTATTAATGAGCATTCTTCCTCTATCCATGAAAGCCTGTTTTTTGAAATAAGCTCTTTTTTAAGGATGTTCTTTAGCTCAATTAACTTATTTGTGTCCTTTACTGCATATGAAAGCATCTCAGGAGTCAGTGGCCTTTTTGTCCAATCTGCCATTTGAAACTTTGATTCTTTTTTAACACCAAAATACTCCTGAAGAAGAGACCCTAACCCTATATCTTTTTTTCCTAAAAGAAGAGCCGCCACCTGAGTATCAAAAACATTTCTAGGCTTGCAGTTGAGCTGATGCTGTAGAATCCTGAAATCAAAGCTTACATCGTGAAATATTTTAAGTATGCTCTTGTTTTGAAGCATTTGAACAAGCGGAGAGACATTTTTTAGATTTATTAAATCAACCACCCAATTTTTGTCCTTAGAGGATATCTGCACAATAGATATATATGCTCCATAATGATGAAGATTATTCTCGCATTCAATATCAATGCCAAGCTCAGAGCAAGAACCCCATTCCTTAGCTGCCTCCGCAAGCTTCTCCTCTGTGTCTACATAAAACACATATATTACTTGCTGCGCCTGCTGTTGTGGCTGTAATCTCTCCTGCCGTCTGCCCTGCTGTTGATTCTGCTGCATCCCCATTCATGCAAACTAAGGAGTATATTAAGTTTATCATTGCTCAATCAAGCAACAAGAACACTAGCCAATGCTTGCAAGAATATTTAAAAAAGGAATTTCCTTTCCACAATTATGATTTCCATTGAGGAAAAAACAGACGAGCCTGTAATAAATATTTCTCTTGATACACTAAAGAAAAACAAACAGCTGATTTCGTTTTTCAACACTAAGAAAAGCGCAGAGGCTTGTGCAGAAAGAATATATTCTAATCTAGACAAAAAAGAGGAAACCCCTGAGCTTGAAGAGCTTGCCAAAAAAATAGAGAAAGTTCTTAGTTCTCCCACAAAGCAATGCAAGCGTCTTGCAAAAGTAGTTAGGAGAGGAATTGCATTTCACCACTCAGGCCTGCACTCAGAGCAGAGAGCAATAATAGAGGAAAATTTCAGGGCAGGAAAAATAAAAGTAATATGCAGCACAACCACACTTGGTGCAGGACTTGATTTGCCTGCATTTAGGGTTGTAATAAAAGATCTAAAGCGATTTAATGGAGGATGGGGAATGTCAAGTATTCCCGTTCTGGAATACGAGCAAATGGCAGGAAGAGCTGGAAGACCTTCTTTTGATAATGAGGGACAGGCAATATGTATTGCTGAAAGCATTGAGGAGCAGGAAGATATCTGGGAGCAATATATTAACGGAGCGCCAGAGGATATACTTTCAAAGCTTGCAGTTGAGCCAGTAATGAGAACATATGTTCTTTCCCTTATTGCGACAGGATACGCAAAAAGCATTTCCTCTCTTAATGAGTTCATGGAGAAGACATTCTATGCACACCAGTATAAGGATGTTTCAAAATTAAAAGCGATTGTTTCAAACATAGTAAACCAACTGGAGGAGTGGGAATTCATAAGAATATTAGGAGAAAAAGAAAAAACCTCTGGATTTCTAAGTGCAAAGATGCTTAAGAGCAAGGAAATTGACTCTGGACTCTCTGCAACAAAGCTAGGGGAGAGGATTGCAGAGCTTTACCTTGATCCCTCAACTGCATACTATCTTCTTCAATGCATGAAACGTGGCGCATCAAAAAAAGAAGGTGAAATAACTCCATTCGCACTTTTGCAGATGATATGCTGGACTCTTGAGCTCAGACCACTGATGACTACAAGGAAAAAGGACCTTGAAACAGTTGATGAGAAACTAGTTCTTGAAGAGGACAATCTGCTATGCGAAATTCCTGATTCATATTCAGATGAATTTGATGATTTTTCAGACAGCATAAAAACCGCGCTAGTTCTGGAAAAATGGACAGAAGAAATAACTGAAGAGCAACTCTTAGAGGATTTTAACATAACTCCTGGCGAGCTAAATTCAAAGCTTGAAAGGGGAGATTGGTTGCTTTACTCCTCATATGAATTAAGCAAGATACAGAATTTCAGAAATGTAGGTAGGGAAATACTAAAACTGAGGGAAAGATTGAGGAGCGGAGTAAAAGAAGAGCTTCTTCCATTGATAAGATTAAAAGGAATTGGAAGAGTAAGAGCAAGAAAAATGTTCAACAACAGGATACGCGACCTTGGAGATGTAAAAAAAGCAGACATTTCTATATTGGGCGCAATAATAGGAGATAAACTAGCACTCGAGGTAAAAAAACAAGTAGGACAAAACCTGAGCCCTGAAAAAGTGCAGGTGAAACAGAACAAGAGAAAAGGCCAGATATCACTGAACGATTATGGAGAGGAAGAATGAACGACCTAACACCCTATTTTGTTGCTGCGACTAAAGACTGCATGGAGATGCAGGAAGCAGTAAATATTGTAAGAAAGAATTCCTCAGGAAAAATATGGCTTATCGGGGGATTTGTTTACAGAAACATTGCAAGCATAATGTATGGAACTCAAAAACCTAAAGTGGACTTAGATTTTATCGTGGAAATTCCAATTAACAAATTTAATCTTCCTGAAGGATGGATTATTCAGAGAAATAAGTTTGGAAATCCTAAATTTGTAAATGGAGAAAAAATGATTGATTATGTCCCCCTCAGAAGTATTTACTCAATTATTAGTCGCGACATGAAGCCTACGATTTATAATTATCTCTCCGGAACTCCTTTAACAGTTCAGTCAATAGCGTATGACTTGCAAGAGAAAAAAATAATTGGAAATACAGGAATAAATTCTTTAATAAATAGAATCGTTGCTGTAAACAATCTAGAATTTGCCGAATACGCCGCCAAAAAGAAGGGAACATCTATTCGTGAACTATTGCAAAAAAAAGCAGAAAGCATGAACTTTAATACACTTCTTCCAGTATAATGTTCTTATTATACCAGAGACTATGATTAAAAGAACAAATTAAACCGCTAACTTTTTATATTGACTTATGCAGGGACAAATATTAAATAAATTTTAAGATTAGAGGTGTGCTAAAAATGATTGTTGTAAAAAAGCTAGACCCGTTATCTGTGGCTAAAATACAAGGAATGATAGGATTAATTGTTGGATTAATTGCAGGAATAATAATAGGAATTGTAACTTCAATAATTAGTGCAATGTCTAGAGTTGCAATGGGTCCTGAAGAAGGACTAAATCCTTTATCTAGCGTAAGCTTGTTTGGAGGCCTTGGATGGCTAGCAGTAATAATACTACCTTTGCTCTATGGTATTTTCTTTTTTATTGCAGGAATTATAGGTGCATGGTTGTATAATATTATTGCAAAGATGGTGGGCGGAATGAAGATGGAGATAGAATATGAAAACGCAGAGGCCTCAAACGTCCCGCAGCAACAAATTAAGCAACAGCCAAAAAAAACATAATTATTTTTTATTTTTTTATTTTATCAAATAAGCTTTTCCTTTGTTTTTTACAATAACTACATTCTGATCCTGCTTTGTACTTATACTCAAAGGATTTTCTGCAGCTAACGACTCATAAGTTTCAGGATCAAGAATCTCAACACGAGGATGAGTTATAGTTATCTTAGATTTTAATTTAGGCAATACAATTACTGAATTTGCTTCCTCATTTCTGAATGTGACTTTTTTTCCAAGCGCTAAGTTTATACCAGTTATTATTTTCCCAGTCTCCTTTATAAGAACAGGAAATCCTTTGTATTCGACTACATCTCCCGTAGCAAATGCAGGAATTGTTGCAAGGACATTAAGCCTGTAAATATCCCTGCTAGTCTGTCTGTTCCTAGAGAACAATCTTGCATTGCTTTCTATTGCCGCTCCAAAGTTCCTCATAAGTTTTAATGCCAAAGGCTGCATCTGGTTCTTCTTTACAAAATAATAGTCTACCTCTTTCCCCTTGTCGACAAGTTTGTTTACAAACACATTGTTTTTTTTGCAGTAATTAACAATATATTCCTTTACATCATCCCTTGCATTTCTAAGCTGAAAAACACCTTCAAAATAAGTAGAGCCGACCTTTGATACGTCCGGAGAAAGAGTTACTTCCACATTAACAGGAATCCTGAAAAGCTTGTCATTATAAACGACTTCCAGGTAAACTTCGTTCTTTAAACCGTTCTTATCAAGAAGGCCATCATAAGTTTCGAGCCCCTTTTCCAAGGATACTTTTTGCTTTACAAACTTCTTAATTATTCCTTCAGAAAGAGTTCTAAGATTGTTGAACTTGGTCCATTTTCCCTGTATGAATGCCTTCCCAGAGGGAGAAAGCTTTATGCTTATCTGCTTAAAATCTATTGTTTCAGGATTGCAGTCATTGCAGAAACTCCCCTTTAGGATGGTCTTTCCGCATTTTGGACAAAATTTCTTCATGCTCAGAGAAAGATGAAAGAATATATAAATATGTCTGGAAATCGGATAAAAGGATGAAAAAACAGGAAATAAAACAGAAGAAAAAAAACTGGAAAGCACACCTAAAGGATTTCTGGAACTTTGTCTGGAATGATAATTCCTGGTCAAGCTGGATAGTAAGCATACTTCTTGCATTCATAATAATAAGGTTCATATTCTATCCATTAATAGGATTAGTAATGGGAACACCAATGCCCATAGTTGCAGTGATAAGCAGCAGCATGGAGCACCACGGTGAAAACTGGCAGAATAATCCTGCATATTGCTCTGTAGGGTACTGCATACAGGAAGAGTGGTACATAGAAAAAGGAATTGCTCCTGCAGAATTTGAAAATTTTCCTTTTAAAAATGGCTTCGACAAGGGAGATATTATGATAATAATAGGCAAGAAGCCGGATAAAATAAAAATAGGAGATGTCATTGTTTTTGAGGCTGAAAACAGCTATCCTATAATACATAGAGTAGTAGGGATTAAAAGAAATGGAGAAGAAATAATATTCGAAACAAAGGGAGATAATAATCCTGCCCAAATAATAACAGTGAACCTTAACGAAAAATATATCTCAGAGAGCAAAGTCAAAGGTGTTGCAAAAGTAAAGATACCTTATCTAGGATATATAAAAATAGCAGCATCAAAAATTGTATTCACTCTAAGAGATGTATTTGTCTCTGCGATTTCAAATTAAAAAGAGAGGAAGAAAAATGAAGACACTTATAATATACGCGCACCCTGATGTAAAAGGACATTGCTCAACAATACTAGTTAATGTAGAAAAAGAGCTAAAATCAAGAAAGGAAAAATATGAAATAATAGATCTTTACAAAATGAAATTCAATCCCTTGCTTTCTGAGGATGAGCTCTATACATCCGGAAAGAAATTATTAAGCCGTGATGTAAAAGAAATGCAGAGTAAGATAAAAGCATCAGACAAACTTATATTCATATATCCTATATGGTGGAACAATTATCCTGCAATAATGAGAGGATTTGTAGACAGAGTATTCTTATCTGGATTTGCATATAGGTATGAGAAAAATTTTCTGGGAGCATATCTCCCTAAAGGACTATTGAATAACAAGAAAGCAGCAATATTCACAACAAGCGGAGCATCAAGATTACTATTCAGATTAATTTCGCGTTCAAGAGGAGTAAAAGTTTTATCTAAAGATACTCTTGAATTCTGCGGGATAAGCTCAAAGTCTTTTCATTATGGAAAGGCACTAAAGCTCACTGAACAATCAGAAAAAAAACTAGAGCTTCTAGTAAAAAAAGGAATAAACTGGCTGTACTAAAAAAGTCTGCAGCCTTACTTATAAATGTCCTTAATTAAATAAAGTACACTAAGAGATTGGTTTTTTCCTTCTCCTGCATCCTTTATGTTTTGAAGTACATAAGACCTTAGTTTTTCAGACTGCTTAATTCCAGGATTGTTCTCTAAAATAGTTTTAAGTTTCATCACTCCTTTTTCATATCTATCCGACTTAAGCAGCTCTAACTTTCCTTCAACAACTCCTGCAAGATATTCTAAGTAAAATCCTCTCAGGTCTTTGCATATATATTCATTATGAGTAGAATTTCCTACTAGCTCTATCCTGTTGTTAATATTACCCACAGACATGTTAGACATCAAAGTGTTGTCTAGCAGAAACAAGTTATCTTTGTTTTCCTCTAGGAAAAATAAGTCATCAAGGTTAGAAAGGGATTTAATCCTTTGAATCAAATTAATATTAACTCCCGAGGGTATAGATTGAGGACATAAATGTCTTGATCTTTCGTATGTAACTCCTATTTTATCCGTTAAAAATTCAGGCATTATAGTCTTGAATCCCAAATTTGAAGGACTATTTTCTAAAATACCCAGTTCTGCATCCGTTTTGCCAAATTTATACGCATTTTGAAGAATCAACGGCTTTACATTAGTATAATAATCAGTATTAAGCAAAATACCTATGTTTAAAAGAATAGCTTTTTCAGACTCCACTATCATAGATTCTAATTCTTTAGATTCAAGTCTTATTTTCTGGACCAATGAATCACTTTCTTTCTTTAAATCTTCAAGTTTGCTCATTTCCATCACCTATTTTTACAATAAACCTGAATTATTTACTATTGGTTAATGATAACTAATATATTAGATTATTTAATAAAATATTTAAATATTTAATATAAAATATATAATAAATACTGAATTGTTAAATTATACTACTAAAATAACTAAAAATGAGAGTTTTAGATAAAAAAGACCAAAAATTATTGCTCGAGCTGCACATAGATGGAAGAGCATCCCTGACAGAGTTAGCATCAAGGACAGGAATATCAAAAGAAGTTGCTCATTATAGATTAAAAAAACTACAAACAGACGGAATATTAACAAAAATGATGCTTATAACTGACTTGTCAGCAATAGGTTACAGTACGAGCAGAGTTCAAATATTGCTAAACAAAGATGGAAAAATAAAAAAAAGCGAGCTAGAAGAAGAATTTAAGAATATAAAAAATCTAAGCTGGCTCGTTAAGCTGTCCGGACAATGGGACTATGCCCTGCTTTTCAGCACAAAACAAACATCAGACTTCCCAGAAATATATGATAAGTTCATCTCAAAATACGGCAAGTACATAGATAAGAAACTATTCTCAACAGTCCACACAATAACTCATTTTTTTCCAACCCACATAATAGGAGGAAAAAGGACCTCCTTAGTTCAAAAGATAAAACAAAAATCATTTGAGCTGGATGAAAACCAGAAGAAAATAATAAACCTACTAGAGGAAGACGGAAGAATGCCCCTTCTTGAAATGGCAAAAAAACTTAATGTCTCGGTCTCCACCATAAAATATCACATGCAAGTTCTAGACAAGAAAAAAATAATAATAGGATACAAACCCATATTAAATATAGACTTACTAGGATATGAGCATTTCAAGGTGATGCTGGAACTTTCTGACCCCTCAGAAAAAAACAAACTAAGAGAACTCCTGTCAAATAATCCAAACGTAATATACATAACAGATTCACTTGGAAAGTATGACCTAGAATTTGAATGCAATTATGAAAACATGCACAGGCTTCTTGCAGAGCTCTCAGTAATAGAATCCCATATAAGCATAAGGAAGTACGACATTATCTTCACAAACGAAGAAATAATCATAAACGGGATGCCTGAGGACTGATAATATGCTTGAAAAAATAAGAAGTTTCTTATCCAGAAAAAAGGAACCTCTTCAAGAAACAAATATAAATCCCGAAAAAATAAGAGGACTAAAATTATTCATACTTCTAAACGTAAGCAAGACATACATGGAATTTTCAGGAATAGAAAAAATACCTGACGAAGTAAACAAAAAATTCTTCAATAATGCGGAAGACCTTATTATTTCCGTGCAAAATGAGCATCCTGAACTAATACTAACAATTTCGCAAAGCATAGTAGGAACAAACAGCCAAAATGAATTTGTGTTAGGAAATCTTGCAAAAAAAATAAGGCAAGCAGACCCTAAAGCAATAATTATAGGAATGGATTTTGCAAGAGTGCCCGCAACATATATGCATGCAGGATTTGACTATTTCATATTTACAGGAACAGCAGACATGGCAAAATATTTTTTTCTAAACGAAACATTCATAAAAATGATAAGAAAAGAAAAATTAAACAAAATAGAGAAAGAATTAGTATATGAAAAAGAGGATTTCTACGATTATGTTGCGAAGAATCATCTTTTTGACAAAAGGTCAAAAATTACAGCTAACACAAGAAAGGAGCTAAGATTCCTCGCAAATGCAGTAAAGGGAAAAATACTAGATGCAGGATGTGGAAATGGAAGACTCACAATCCCCCTAGCTGCAGAAGGACACGATATAACCGGAATAGATATAAGCCAGCAGCTTCTAACCAGCGCGCAAAGAAAAAACAATGGAAACAATAAAGCACTCTTCAGAAAAGAAAATCTTCTGCATACAAGCTTCGAAACAGAGTCGTTTGATACAATAATAATGATGTGGCATGTTCTTTGCGAATTCAGGGAGTACATACCAGAGCTTTTAAAGGAAATGACAAGAATACTTAAAAAAGGAGGCCAAATAATATTTGATGTTCCACTACTATCAACGCACATAGAAATAAAAGACCACGGAGTATATCAGGATGAGACAGATTCCTTAAAGAAATATGTAGGACTAGTCCCAGACCTTGAATTAATATTAGGTTTCCTAAATGCACTTGGATTTGATCACATATATTATGAAAAAGTAAAATGGGGCGCTAATAAAATAGTATTCAGAGCCAGAAAATACACAAATTATGATACAATAACAGGAATAAAATCAGGATTCTAATTGTCTTGGATTTGTGGAAAATGTGGTTCTTCTAAAAATGGCCATGAAATGGCCACGAGGTATTTATAATGAAACCACTATCCTGTTTAGGTATGACATATCGTGTACGAGACAATGGAAAGAAAAGAAGCCTATTTGATAAGGTTGCAGAGATAAAGAAACTTCTCAATCAGGTTTTACCAGAACTTGATGGCAACAGGCTTTTGACTATGTTAGGTCACTGTCGTAGATATTATGAGGGTAGCCTATATTATGGTAGGAGGACTTCTGATCCAGAGGTTAAGAAAGAGCGTCTAAAGCTTGATTTAACTGATTTAGAGCGGGTTTTATACGACTTCTTGCTAAGGCAGAGACTTAACCCCTCAACAACGTATAGGTGGTTCCTGGCGTGTAGAGTGCCTCAAGATATTAAGGAAAAGCTGGAAAACCATCAGATTTCTTACAGGAAGGCTATGGAGATATCTTACAATAGGAAGCGTGTCAGAGAGAGCAATATAGGCTTATTGATGATGGAAGAGATGAGAATTGTCATACGAGGACTATAAAATGGAAGAAATAATACCTGATCAAAAAATGCAAGAGAAACTTATCGGAGCAATAAATGCACTCCTAAAGGAGCAGAAGCTCAATCGAAAACAGATATATGAGCATCTGCTATGTAATGGAACAGTAAGCCCTAATTCTGAACGGCTCATCCTTGAACTCATCAATTACGGGATATACAATCACTTAATCGACATGAATAAGATATTGAAATACAAGAAAAAACGTGGAAAATTGCCAGAGGTGTTCACGATCGAACAGCTCACAAAATTATTTGATAGCTGCAATAATCCTAAGTTATGCATGACTATGTGGCTGGGATTCTTTTGTGGCTTAAGAATCAGAGAAGCATGTTCTTTACGTATCAGAGATATAGATTTACAGAGCAAGATATTGCATGTGCGCGATAGCAAGAACACTAGCAGATATAAAGAGGGATACGGGAAGGATCGTACCGTGGCTATTCCTGACGTAGCAATAAGTCCTATAAAAAGATGGTTGGATATAATTCAGGGCGGAGAATGGTTCATCCCTTCGATGCAGAGTCCAGACAGACCAATAAGAACTAAGACTATTCATGAACAATATAGAATGCTCTTGGAAAGTTGTTGTTTAAGTATTGAGGAGCATAGTACCGCGTATATAGCAAAAAACTATGGTGTAAAGAAGAATATGCATAAAACAACATACGTGTATAGATTCCATACTTTAAGACATACTTATGCAACATATTTAAGAGAAAAAAATGTTCCCTTAGAAGTTATACAAAAAAGCTTAGGTCATGAAGAGTTGGATACTACTTTGATTTATGCCAAGCTTTCGGACAAGAAAAGCTTCGGTATAATAAATGATGCATTTACAACACCTATGAGACTTATGAATCATGAGACCACGCTTACACATGTTCCTATAAAAGCTAATCCACAGACTCAGAATATAACAGCAGATGAAATACTCAAACAGAGATTAGCAAGAGGAGAGATAGACCCAATAACATTCCATAGACTGATGGCAGAACTACATCCAGATACAACAATAAATGTGGTTCATACAACATAAATATATGGGGGGATTTATATGGATGAAGAAGAATTTATTGAATCTGTAAAAAAGTATGGGAAACTACCTAGCAAGAAATTTTGGCAGAAAATATATGAATTAGATAAAGAGCTAAAAGATCAAAACACAGGCATAGTACTCTTATTCTGCAAGTATATACTAAAACATCCAGGGCAATACAGAAAAAAGTACAAATACTTTAAACTAAGAATAACCATAATACGACTGCATCTGACAGATACTTTTTTAAAACAAGCCACATTCTAAATTAAAATGAATACTCAAATAATATATACCTTGGTAAGTGTTATGCTTGTAAGCATAATATCACTTGTAGGAATATTCACTTTATCCATAAAAGCAGAGACACTAAAAAAAATACTAATATACTTCCTTAGCTTCTCAGCTGGAGCAATGCTTGGAGACGCATTCATACACCTTCTTCCAGAAGCCGCAGAAGAATTCGGCATGACTACAAAAATAGGCTTGTTCATAATGGCAGGAATAGGATTCTCATTCCTAGTGGAAAAAATAATACACTGGCGCCACTGCCATATGCCAATAACAAAACAACACATACATCCATACGCAAAAATGAACCTTGTTGGAGATTTCGCACACAACATAATAGACGGAATAATAATAGGCGCAAGCTACCTTGTAAGCATCCCTGTCGGAATAGCAACAACAATAGCAGTATTAATCCATGAAATACCGCAGGAAATATCAGACTTCGGAGTTTTAATACATGGAGGATTTTCAAGGAAAAAAGCTCTCATATATAATTTCTTCACCGCACTATCCTCTTTAATAGGCGCAGGACTTGCCCTTCTGCTAGGAAACATAATTGAAAACTCACTAATGTTTTTCATCCCATTCACAGTAGGAACATTCATATACATCGCGGGAGCAGACCTTATACCTGAGCTTCACAAAGAAACAGGAATAAGAAAATCAATAGGCCAGTTTTTATTCCTATTGCTAGGCGTAGCAGTAATGCTCTCAATGTTACTTTTAGAATAAATAATTAAATAAATCACTGAACGGGGTTGTAGTCTAGCTTGGCTATGATTCGCGCTTGGGGTGCGCGAGGTCGGGGGTTCAAATCCTCCCAACCCCAGTTTTTTCTTTTGATTAGAACATGTTTGAAATTATTATATACTATTTAAACAAAAATTTATTAAACAATTATTCATTTCTCGTTTTTAGGGATTTATATGAAATTGAAGCATTATTCAATAGTCCTTTCTGTACTTTCTTTGTTAGAGGTAGGAATATTGGCAATAAGCACTCAAGGGCATCCTATAACTGAATTTTCAATTTCTAAAATAGGAAGTCTTAGGGGAAATTATCTTTTTTATCTTCTTTCAACATCTATACTTATAATAATGTTCGCGTTGTTTCTCCACAAGGTTTATGAGCATATTGGAAAAGAACCTAAAATGGAGCTTTATATAATTCCTATTTTAAGCACAGTTGCTCTTTTATTCAAGGCAGGAACAGAGCTTACTTTTGGAAGGATAGTCCACACTGTTCTTTTTGTAATTGTAGCAATACTTGTATTAAGAGTGGTTTTTGATTTGAATAATATAATTAGCAAAAACAGGAAAACAGGGAGCAATCTTATAACCGCTCCGAAAGTTGCGCTGTTCGGCACTGTTGTCATATTTATAATAATAGGTCTTAATGTTATAACCGAGCTTTTTTATATAGGCGCGATTCTTTCCTGGGTACATTCTATAGGATCAACGTTAGGCTCATCAGTATAAATAATATTTTTTATTGCGCAAAATTTAAATAACAATATTTAGAATCCTTATTGATTAAAGAGTACACTTTATGGAAACAAAAAAAAGAAGGAAAAATACAGGGACTATTTCAAAAGAGGTTATTGTTGTCAATAATCTAAGAAAGGAATTTAAGGATATTGTTGCAGTTAATAATATTTCTTTCTCTGTTAAGGATGGGGAGATATTCGCTTTTCTAGGCCCGAATGGCGCAGGCAAGTCCACAACCATAAAGATGCTCACTACTCTTTTGCAGCCTACAAGAGGATCAATTCTTATACATGGCTTTAATCCATCTACGCAATCTAATGAGGTTAGGAGGACGTTCGGAATAATTTTTCAGGACCAGAGTTTAGATGATGAGCTCACTGCATATGAGAACATGAAGTTTCATGGAATACTTTACAGTGTGCCTTCAGATATATTAAAAGAAAGGATTGAGCAGCTTCTTAAGATAGTTGAATTGTGGGACAGGAAAGACAGCCTTGTAAAGCATTTCTCAGGAGGAATGAGAAGAAGGCTCGAGATAGCGAGAGGCCTGCTTCATCATCCTAAGATATTGTTCCTGGATGAGCCTACAATAGGCCTTGATCCTCAAACAAGAAATCACATATGGAAATACATAAGTGACCTTAATAAAGCAGAAAACGTAACTATTTTTTTTACAACTCATTATATGGAAGAAGCAGAAAAAATGGCAGATAAAGTTGCAATAATAGACCATGGAAAAATAATAACTCAAGGAACACCTATAGAATTAATTGAAAAAACAAAAACAAAGAACTTGGAAGACGCATTCATCAAGCTGACTGGGAACAAAATAAGGCAAGAAGAGGCATCAAGCCTTGACTTGATGAGAATGAGAAGAAAAATGAGGCACTAAATGGGAACAATTTATATCCTGTGGCTAAGACAGTTAAAAAGATATTTCAGGAACAAGGCAAGAATAGTGGGCTCTCTAGGACAGCCAATGCTGTTTCTTGTTGCGCTTAGCGTAGGGTTTGGACCAATATATGCAAAAGCAGGGGATGGTAGCTATATACAATTCTTAGCACCTGGAATAATGGCGATGACCATACTTTTCACATCAATATTCTCAGGAATGGAAATAATATGGGACAGGCAATTCGGGTTCCTTAAGGAAACACTCGTAGCGCCTGTACCAAGGACAAAAATAATGATAGGAAGAACCCTCGGAGGTGCAACAATTGCAGTATTTCAGGCATTAATAGTTCTTGCCATATCAACCATCGCAGGATTCAAACCAGACATATTTATGATTCCTCTTGCAATACTATTCATGATTCTAACCGCTCTTTTATTCACCGCACTTGGGACTGCAATGGCGTCTCATCTTAATGATATGCAGGGATTCCAATTAATAATAAACTTCCTAGTTATGCCTTTGTTCTTTCTTTCAGGCTCTCTGTTTCCCCTTGAGGGAATGCCTAAAGGAATAACATATATAGCGATAATAAATCCTCTTAGCTACGGTGTAGATGGAATAAGAGGAGCCCTCACTGGAGCAACAACGTTTGGAATGCTGACAGATTTCCTTGTACTTTCAATTGTAGGCACAATTCTCATATTTGTGGGCAGCTATCTTTTTTCGAGGATAGAAGTCTAATAAAAGAACCAAGTCTTATTTGTTACTACTCACCGACAATTATTTAAATAATGCATTTTCACTAAAACGGCAAAAATGACTCTTTTAAATACTGAACCAGAGAAAAAGATGAACCTCCCCTCATCAAATATAAATAGCAATCTTACTATTGAGAATCACATAGCTGAGCACATGATAAATTCATTTTTATACACTATTAAAAAATATGGAGCAGATTTAGAGGAAACGAACATAATTATAAGATCCAGAAACATATCCCCAGATATAATGAGATCAAGAGCAAGTTTTTATTATATATTTCATAAAAAAGAAAACAGAGAATATATAATAACAATTTCCTCAAACACAAATGAAGAATCAGGAGGAGTAATAACAAATCTAACAAGAGATGAGCAAACAGGATGGATTGCACACGAGCTAGGACATATAGAAGAATACAAAGAAATGACAAACTTGCAGCTCTCCATTTGGAATATAAAATACCTATTTGCATTAGCAATATCTTACATCAATATTTATGGACCACTAAGAAAAATAGAGCGTGGAGTGGATTTAAAGGCAATAAAAAGAGGATTTGGACTAGAGCTTGCAATGGGAACATATTACACGATGACAGAAACAAGTCGTTCGGATAAATCTAAAGAAAGATATTCAAAAACATACACATCCGCGCACGAATCGATAGACTATGCAATGACAGAATATGTAAGCAAAATTAATGGAAAAAGAAAATAAAATATTATAAAATAAAAAATAAAGAAATAAAAAAAATAAAGTGATAAAATGAACTACAAAAAATACAAAAGATTCTTTAGACATGCACTTTCATTCCCATTCATATGGATGATGCTATTTCCAATGGGAATTCTTGATTTTTTTATGGAAATATACCACAGAATATGCTTCCCACTTTACGGAATACCATGCGTCAAAAGAAAAGATTACATCCGTCTTGACAGGCACAGGTTAAAATATCTTTCATTCTTCGACAAGATAAACTGCACATACTGCGCTTATGCAAATGGCCTTGCAGCTTACACAGTTGCAATTGCAGGAAAAACAGAAGAATACTGGTGTGGCATAAAGCACAAGCCATCAAAGAGCTATGTGGAGCCAGCCCATCATAAAAATTTCCTCGCATATGGAAATAAAAAGGAATACGAAAAAAAATATTGCAAATTAGGAAATAATACCATAAAAAAGAAATAAATCTGCTGTTTTCTTATTCCCACTCGACGTCTCTGATGCTTTTTGTGGCAATCATGAATATATCTATAATCCACCAAACAAAAAAGCCCCCGATGGTTATAAGCTTAAAGAATCCTAACCAGCCATGTCCTAAATAAAACCTGTCCACACCTAAAATTCCTAAGAAAATAGACAATAATAATGCAGCAAGCCAGTTTCTTTTCAGCTTATTTGAAGGCATCATATTATTAATTACATTGTTGACAATAACAGGCGCTTTTTCAGCTGTTGTATTAACCTGATTTGCCGTGCCTTCAATAGTACTTGCAACATTTAATTTTGCTGAAGGAATGGATTTCTTTTTAGAGCTTGATTTCTTTTTAGCCATAGTCTCACCTACATAATTAATTAATACAATCCTATTTAAATATTATTAATTTACAATATTTAACATATTGAGCCTACAAGAACTGGCTTTATTGCAAAAGAGAATCTTTCCCCATCAACTTCCATATTAACTATAAAGAAATCATTCTGAACTATAACTCCTAGAACATCCTTATTAGTTGAAACATTCCTAAGTATATCAACAGGATACTCGGGCTTTATTTCATACTTATCATAGAAAGAATTGCAAGCCTGCAAATTATAAACCAGGTCAGGAGAGTCATAGCTTCTCAAGAACTCGTCAGTTATCTGATTAGCCTCGTCCAGAATCCTGAACAAAGGAACTTCAACTGTTTGCATTAGTGAATGAGTCTCATTTATTTCATCTATTTCCATATCATAATCATAGTAAACTGTGAATGAATCTTCTGAAGCTTTTACATAAACCGCGCTTATATACACATCCATATCATACTGGCTCAATAATGGATCAGTATCCATTGATACAAAGCAATAAGGCGCATTCTCTATTATTTTCTCCTGAAGCTGCAATGCTATTTCCCTTCCTGTCTTTAGCATCAAGTAAGGATTATCCCTATCAAATGAAACAACAAACAATTCATCTTTATACTCAAGGTTATTTATAGGAAAATCATCACTTATAGATCCTCCTTTTAGAAGAGCATTTCTTGATTCTTCTTTAACTATTCCTTCAACGCACGTCCTAAATATAAAGTCCAGTTTTTCTTTTACTTCCTGGAATTCATCATATATAAACCTTTTTATATAAGTGCAGATAAAAGCAAGTATGACTCAAAAAAAGAAAATAGGTCTCGTCCTTAGTGGAGGAGGAATGCATGGATTTGCCCAGATAGGTGCAATTAAAATTCTTGAGCAATACGGGATAAAACCAGATTTAATAGTTGGCTCTTCAATAGGTGCAATAATAGGGGCTGCATCAGCATCAGGTAAAAGCATGATTGAAATAGAGGAAGCTGTATTTAAGACAAATCTATTTAAGCTAATACAGCCAACATTAGGACAAGGATTAATTAAAGGGGAAAGAATAGTCAAATTCGTCCTGAAGACTATAAATGCAGAGAAATTTGAAGACCTAAAAACAAAGCTTGTCATAAATGCAACAAATTTAAGCAAGGGAGAAGAAGTTTCATTTGAGAAAGGAAATCTTATTACTCCCCTGAATGCAAGCATAGCAATTCCGGGAGTTTTCGCTCCTGTAGAGCACAACGGAAATCTTCTTGTAGATGGAGGATTCTATGATGTTGCTCCCTTGCACTTAGCAAATAAAATGGATGTAATAATACTAATAGAAGTTTCAAAGCTAGATTATAAAATACACCCAAAAAGCGGAGTCATAGATATAATGAAGCAAAGCATTATTAATCTACAACAAAGGATTCTTGAATTAAATCTTGAAGCGCATAGGACTACACACGAGGTTCTTGTAATTACTCCTAATGTTTCCAAATACAGCTTGTTTGAGTACAGAAAAGAAAAGCAGAGAGAAATGATAAAGATAGGCGAAGAGGAAGCTAAAAAAGTACTTTCAGATATACGTGCAAAAAAGATTCTTGGATTAAAATAAACTTAATTCCCTTTTTTGCAAATGTGAGTGTTCCACAACATTTATATACTATTGATTTGTATTTTTAATTATCATTATTACAAAGAGAGGTGGGGTTGTTTGGATAAGCAAAATATGCAGATTCTTTGGTTTGACCAGTTAGGAATAGAAGATGTTCCATTAGTAGGTGGAAAAAACGCAAGCTTAGGAGAAATGTACAGGTTGCTAACTCCAAAAGGAGTAAAAATTCCTAATGGCTTCGCACTTACCGCGACAGCATATAGATATTTTCTTAGTCATAATAACTTGATGGATAAAATAAAAAACATACTAAGCGATCTTGACACTTCAAATATGGCAAATCTCTCTGAAAGAGGACACAAAGTAAGGGAGCTTATAAGATCCGCAGAATTCCCTGAAGACCTAAAAAATAATATTCTAGAGGGCTATAGACATCTCTGTATACAATATGGACCTAATGTTGATGTAGCTGTTAGGAGCAGTGCGACAGCAGAAGATTTGCCTGACGCTAGCTTCGCAGGACAGCAAGAAACGTATCTTAACATAAAAGGAAATTCCATGTTGCTAGAGGCATGCAGAAAATGTTTTGCTTCCTTGTTTACAAACAGAGCCATTAGCTATAGACAAGACAAGGGATTTGACCATTTTAATATAGCTCTTAGTGTAGGAGTTCAGAAGATGATCCGTTCAGATCTTGCAGTTTCAGGAGTTATGTTTTCCATAGATACAGAAACAGGATTCAAGGATGCTGTTCTTGTAACCGGTTCTTATGGTCTTGGAGAAAATATTGTGCAGGGTGCTGTAAACCCTGATGAATTCTATGTATACAAACCAACACTTAAACAGGGATTCAGACCAATAATATATAGAAAACTAGGTTCTAAACAGCTTAGAATGGTTTATGACATTCAGGGAAATAAGCCCACAAAAAATATAACAGTATCAGAGGATGAAAGAAAAGTTTTCTGTATGACTGATGATGAAGTTCTGCAGCTAGCAAGGTGGGCTTGCATAATAGAAGATCATTACTCCTGGAAATCAGGCTACTTCAAACCAATGGATATGGAATGGGCAAAAGATGGACAATCAGGAGAATTATTCATAGTTCAGGCAAGACCAGAAACTGTCCAGAGCAGAAAAGACAAAACAAAACTTGTTCAGTACTCAATGAAACAAAAAGGGGCCGCAATAGTTACAGGGAGAAGTGTTGGCTCGAAGATAGGAAAAGGAAAAGCAAATGTGATAAGGGAAGTAAAGAACATTAATCAGTTCAAGCAAGGAGAAGTACTTGTAACAGAAATGACAGATCCTGATTGGGAGCCAATAATGAAAATGGCATCTGCAATAGTAACAAACAGAGGTGGACGAACCTGTCATGCTGCAATAATATCAAGGGAACTTGGAATTCCTTGTGTTGTTGGAACAATAAGTGCAACAGAAAAGATAAAAACTGGACAGGACATAACTGTTGATTGTTCTGAAGGAGATGAGGGAAAAGTATATGATGGATTGCTTGATTTCGACATCCACACACTTGATCTTGAATCTATGGAACAGCCTAAAACACATGTAATGATAAATATAGGAGATCCAAGCCAGGCATTTGATTTAAGTTTTGTTCCTAATGAAGGAGTAGGGCTAGCGAGAGAGGAGTTTATTGTTAACAGCAGCATAGTAGTTCATCCTCTAGCATTAATAAATTATGGAACCCTAAAAGATGCTTCAGTAAAGAAAAAAATAGATGAAATAACACACGGATATTCAGACAAACCAAAGTTCTTCGTAGATAGACTTGCAGAGGGAATAGGAATGATTGCAGCAGCGTTTAATCCTAAGCCTGTAATTATAAGACTCTCAGATTTTAAATCTAACGAGTATGCAAATCTTCTGGGAGGACATGAGTTCGAACCAAAAGAAGATAATCCTATGATTGGATGGAGAGGCGCCGCGAGATATTATGATCCTAAGTTCAGGCCTGCATTTGACCTTGAATGCCGTGCACTAGTAAAGGTAAGGAATGAATTTGGATTAAAGAACATAATATTGATGATTCCTATGTGCAGGACAATAGATGAGGGAAAGAAAGTAATAGATATAATGAGGCAGAATGGCCTTGTTCAGGGTCAAGATGGATTGAAGATTTACGCAATGTGCGAAGTTCCTTCAAATGTGATTCTTGCAGAGGAATTCCTGGAAGTATTTGACGGGTTCAGCATTGGGAGCAATGACTTGACTCAGCTTACATTAGGATTAGATAGAGATTCAGAGCTAGTCAGCCATGTCTATGATGAAAGGAATGAAGCTGTAAAGAAACTTATCAGAAGGGTAATTGAAGTTGCAAATAGTAAAGGCAAATACATAGGAATTTGCGGACAGGCACCATCTGATTATCCTGAATTTGCAGAGTTCCTTGTAGAAGCAGGCATTCAGAGCATCTCACTAAACCCTGATACAGTTGTCAAGACAAGGATTCTCATAGCAAAGAAAGAACAGAGCTTAGGAAGATAAATTATTTATTTTTATTTTATCTTCAAATTTTTTATTATTCTTTATCTTTATACATATTTCTTATTTTTTCCTCTAAACCTAGATTTTGAAGACACATATTCTGGTATAATCTAATAAAGTCCAGCTCATTAGATTTTATTGGATGTGTAGCCAAGTAATCTATTCCTCTCAAACCATACTTATCTATTATAGGTTTAACTAAAGAATATCCTGCCCTATATGAATCTGAGAGTTTATCATATATATTTTCTTTTTTCTCATACTCTTTCAAATCTAACACATCGTTAGGCTTATCAACAGATAATGAATGTGCAAAATATTCTGCAACTCCCTCTGAGATTAACTGAAACGCAAGCAAATCTTCTTTCCTAAAATCATTATCTGCACTCCATATTTCACTTGTCCCGTTATACTTAGCACGAGTATTAAACAAATGATGTCCAATTTCATGACGTAGAGTATAATCTGTGTTACTCTTAAAAAAATCATAATCCAATTCCAAGGCATTATACATTTTAGAGACTATATCCGTACTTTCTTTTTTTCCAACAAGAAAAAATATACTATCCTCTTTCCAATAAGCCATTTCTGAATGCGGATTACTAGAGTCTGCATTTTTAACACTAATAAAAGGTTTTTCAGCATTTATACATGATGCTTTTAAAATATCACTCCATATTCTGTCATAGTTTCTATCAATATACTTCTTAGTAGAATCTAGTATTTCCTCGTCTGATTTAAAAAAATATTTTAGAGATTCATTCGCAGGTTTTGATTTAATAGAATCTGAACTAACAATAAGTTCAGCAGCTTCTTTTCCTGCGTGTTCAATATTCTCCTTTGTCTGCATTTTCCCTCCGCAAGAATAAGCAAGGAGTACAATTGCAGCCAATTTGAAAATTTTATTCATATAGACGAAAAACAATCCAAACTATTTAAATCTTTCTATTTTTCACCATTAAATAGTAGTAAATAAATAACAACTTAAAAA
>CAZOPU010000014.1:0-24306 GCA_964581965.1 uncultured Methanosarcinales archaeon
ATATTTTAAGTTATTAGTTTCTGATGATTCTCCTGAAAAAAAAGAAAAAACAAAACACCTTTACAACGCCGAGACTCATGTATATATAATACATGAACTATTTGAGATTTTTCTCCCAATAGAAAAATGGAGTGGAAAACTCAAAGAGCTATCCCATGACTCTTTAATACCTTGGCCTGGAGGAACAACATATTTCTACTCAATGGATACTGTTTTGCCTCCCAACATACCGAGTGGATGGCTGCATTTCGGCTATGCCTTCTTGGATGACAAATTTGTAAAAACCGCATTTTACGGCCTCCAAACAATAGTTGATTTTCAATTATGTCCGCAAGGAGTAGCTGTAGATCCCATCGCAATCAACCACGGAATAAAACCCTCATTTTATATCGGAGTAACAATTAATAAAAAAAATATTGAAAATTTTCTCCTTACAAAAAAAGGCAATCCTCTTGAAACATTTGTAAATGAAGAAAATAAAAGAAAACATGAGGAAAGAATACGTGACAGCGAAAGAGAGTTTTATCACACTCAAATGACCTACGAGCCAGGATGGTTCTCGGATGAATTAATGAAACTTGCTGTTGAAAGGGACTGGTATATTCCTCCCTCACCTCACAACGACGAGCTTCGCAAATCATATGAGCGCGCAAAGGAAAGAAGAAAATTTGAATCTGGAACAGGAATTGCTGACAAAGAATAGATTTCTAAAAAAATGATTGTAAAATTTGCAATATAAAAAAATACTGTTAAGAAAATCAGTTTCCTCTTTGCATTACAAGGAGGTCTTCTGTTGTTAGCTTTTTTCTCTTGGATATTTTTTCTTCTACTTCCTTAGCTTTTTCCCTTAGTGTCTGCTCGTCTTCCTGGTGCTTTTTCTTTGCTTCTGCGTAATTTACGCTGTCCACTTTCTGCTTGCTTTCATTGAATACTTTTGACTTGTTCTGCATTTCCCCACTTAATTTTGCAAACTCAGTCTTAAGCTCTAGGAATTTGTTGTATGCCTCTTCTTCCTGTTTTTTTAATTCATCGACTTCATTTGATACTGCAATAAGCTTTTCATGGGAATCCTGGCTTTCTTTTGCGTATTTCTGTATTTCCTTATGAATTGAATTTGCCTTTTTCTTAAGAGTGTTTGTCTGGGAAGAAATAGCCTTTAGTTCATCAGATACTTTATGCTTCCCTTTTATTTCCTCAAGCTCTTTCTTCATAGCTTTTACTTCTTTCCTTAACTTCTGCTCTTTCTCAAATCCCATAGGCTGTGTTTGGAGCGAGAATTCTATTTTTTCTATTTCAGCTTTTAGCCTTGAAGGTGAGTTTTTCCTGTCCTTAAAATCTCTTGAGGATTCCTTTTCCGCAGGTGAGTTTTTCTTCTCAGAAACTATTTTCTTTATGTTTTCAGTTATTTCAGAATTAAGAACGTCCCTTTCTTTCTTAAGCTCTTTTACTTTGTTTGTGTATTCGTTTCTTTTTTCCTTGAATTCTTTTATAAGGGATATATTTTTCTTTATGTTTTCTGATATCTCTGATTTTTTTGAAAACCATGCTTCTTTCTCTGCATTGATAGCTGCCAGCTTCTCTTTGAGCAAAGAAACTTCTTCCTTTGATTTTCTCATTTCTTCAATTATTTTTTTTGAATCTTCTTCTCCCAACTTGAACCTCTATAAAATATTAATCAAATTAAATATAAAAAATAAATAAATTATTTATCCGAAAAGAGCTCCAAGGCCAGCTGCTGCTTCCTCTTCTTTCTTCTCTTCCTTATGCTCGTGCTTAGCTTCTTTCTTTTCTCCGCCTGCGTGTGCTGCTGGAGTCGCTGCTGGAGCCGCTGATGCAACTACTGCTGACTTTATTGCTTCGTCTATGTTTACGCCGTCAAGTGCTGCAACTAGTGCTTTTATTCTTCCTTCATCTGCATGAACTCCTGCTGCTTCAAGAACCTTATGCACTGAAGCATCTGTTATTTTATGTCCTGCTTTGTGTAGTAGCATTGCCGCATATATGTATTCCATCTTTTTCTCCTCCTAGCCAGTACGTCCATTAACGCATCAGGCGACATTCATGCTTTGCACTCAGTCCCCTAAACATTCGGACACCTGTTTTTTATTCTGTTTTTTCCTTCAGCGCAGTAGCCTGGGCTTCTGCCTTTGCTAATATCAAGCTCTTTGTTTCTTCTGTAAGGATATCCTGCGCTACCGCAAGTCCCAATGCATCCATGTGAGCTTTCTGTATAAGCATATCTATGTTTTCCTTTATAGGTATTGCTTTTGCAATAGTTAGTCTTAATGCATCTGAATGTGCTTCTTGTATCATTGCTATGAATGCAGACTCATCTACATCAAGGACTGATTTTGTTAATATGCTTCCATTTTCATACATAGCATTAACATTCAATCCTATCATCATTGGATTAATCTGCAGTCTTTGGAGGATTCCTGCAAGTTTTGCATTCACAACCTCTCCTTCTTTGGCCACTATTTTGTCAGCCTTGATTGCTATTTTTCCCCCTTCAATTCCTGCTTTTATTCCGAAAGATCCTAATTCTCCTATTATTGGACCAGGTGCAAATCCTGTTCCTCCTGCAGGAACAACTATGTCCTTAGGAGCCTTTTGCCCCGCTTTTATTGGTGCAGGAGAACTATTCTTCTTAAGTGTCTTGAAAAGCTTAAAAGGACTCTCATGAGATACAAGAAGTGCAGGCATGCCATCCATATGCTTTTTTAACTCAGCGACGTTCTGCTTGTTTGACTTCTCTAATGCTATGCTTAGGAGCCTTCCTTTTGTCATTCTTATCTCTGCCTTTCCCCTTAAGTTGCGCCTCATTATCATAAGCTGCCTTGCAGGAAGGTTCTCTACATTTACTATAGCTACAACTGGATAAGAGTCTATTAATTCTGTAAATTCCTTTACAAGTTTCTTTTTTTCGTTTGAAACATGAGCTTGTTTTTTGTCTGCCATTTCCATCACCTTATTCTACCTTTACAGGCTTGCTCATCGTCAATTTTACGAATACGCTTCTTATATTAGCCTTTTCTTTTGGTGTATGGTGCACGACTTGATCGTATACCAACATTATGTTGTCAATTATCTCTTCATCCTTCATTGATTCATTCCCTACTTTTATCTGAATCACAGGCGACTTTTTAGCTGAAACCCTTACTGTTTTCTGGAGCCTGTTATATAGCTGGTCAACCTGTCCTTTTGCAGGAATTACGCTTCCAAGCTTAGGATTTGGCATTTTATTTCTGGGACCTAGGACTCTACCAAAAACTTGAGCTACCTTTGGCATTACCTCTGCCTGAGCGATAAAGAAATTATACTCTGATGCTAATCTTTTAACAACCCTTTTATCTGTGTATTTGTCAAAGTCTTTAATGGATATAACCAAGTCGCAGACGCCCTTTGCCTTTTCCTCTAATTCAGGACCTGCAAAGATTGCAACCTTAATCTTCTTTCCTAATCCATTATTAAGGGTTGCGAAGAAATCCACCTGCTCTTCAGGGTTCTTTAAGTTAATATCCTTGAGATTTATTATGACATCGAAAGACTGAGCAAATTTTTTCTTGTACTCCTCCTTTCTTAGTTCATGTACAACTTTTTCTACCAGTTTTTTATCCATAATTCATTCCCTCCTACATGAAGTAGTATTCACGGGTGATTGTTGGGAATAAATAATGATTTATAAATGTTATTGCTGTGAATAATGACCCTGTCAATTATTTTTCGATTCCAAAAACATCTACTTTATATATAAAATAATGTTTCTACCACTTAATTCACCCAGAATTACATTTTGGGAGGATTATAAAAGTACGTTAGGTACAAGGAGAAAAGAAGAAAATGGGAGATTTTAACAGAGGCGGCAACAGAGGCGGCGGTTTCCATAGAGGAGGCGGCTTCGGTGGTCCAAGAGAAATGCACAAAGCTACCTGTTCAGGCTGCGGCGCTGAATGCGAAGTTCCATTCAAGCCAACTGAAGGAAGGCCAGTTTACTGCAAGGACTGTTACGCAAAGAACAAACCAGCAAGAAACTAAATAAGTTCTAGATGAATTAGAAAATTAATTGGTCTATTTTTTGTTTTTTTTATCTTAATTTTTGAATTTCTTTGTCATGCCACTCTTTTGCTTTTTTTACCAAATGCTCTAGAATATCTCCCCATTGTAAATAGTAGTTTACTTCTTCTGGATTGACAAATTTTAATTCCCACATTTGCCCATTATCAGGGTCAGGTGTTTGTTTCATTATTTCTTTTATCATTGCAGCGAATCTAAGCTGGAAAACAGGTTTCTTTTTTTCTTCAAGAAAATCAACTCTTTGCCCTCCAAGAAGTTTAAACTTCCCTATTTTTATATCTGCCTCTTCCAAAAGTTCTCTTTTAAGCGTTCGAACAGGAGTTTCTCCTTTTTCAGCCCTTCCTCCAGGAAGAAGCCATCTTCCCTCTGCCGCATAAGAATTTCTTCCTATTAGTATTTCTCCTTTATTATTAAAACACAATCCATAGCACTGAACATATGGCTTAAATCTATAATAAGAATCTCCATCTATAAACGTAAATTTTACTTTTTTGCCATTGTCGAGAACTATTTTTGATAGTTCCTGTTTTGTCATAAATTAAATGAATTAATTTCATAATAAATACTTTTCTAGATAAGAATTGTTTACAGAGTTATAATAAAAAACAAATATTCCTTGAATGCTTACTCGGCATCAGGGAGCAATGGAGATTCAGGAGGAGAAGGCGGTCCTGACCCTTGCTGCTGAATAGGCTCTTCCTGTATAAATCCAGGAGGCGCGGGGGGAGGAGGAGGCAATTCCATTTCGTCCTCAGGAGAGGAAACTGCATTTTTCTCATCAGTGCAGCCTGTAATAAATATCATTAAAATCATGACTGCAATCATGCCAATTATTATTTTTTGTTTCATACTAAATCCTTTTTTTTAAAACTTATAAATTTATCTAAAATATATAAAATATAAAAATAAAAAATAATAAGAGAATCAATTACTTTATTCTCACTGTCTCAAGATTCCTAGGCGCTTCGGTTTCTATTCTGAATTGCTTGTGAATTGAACTTGCCAGGTCAAGACATCTTGATGTTTCCCCGTGATTGACAAGTATTCTTTTAGGCCTAGGGCTCAAATGCTGTATGAATGACATTAATTCTCTCCTATCTGCATGTCCTGAAATCTCTATCCTTAGGACTTCGAGTTTTATGTTAAGAACTTCCTCTCTCTGGCCCTCCCTGAAAATTATTTCTTTTTCTCCCTGCTGGATTCGCCTTCCGAGAGTACCCTCTCCCTGATAACAGGAAAAGATAAGACTGTGCCTTTTGTCCTCTGCAAGTGATTTTAGGTATTCAACTGAAGGTCCTCCCTGAAGCATTCCTGATGTTGCAAGAATTATGCAAGGCCCTCCTTCCTCTATTATTTCCCTTCTTTCCTTTTGGCTCCCCACTTGTTTTATGTTCTTATTAAGGAAGGGGTTGTTGTCTCTTTGGAATATCTGTTGCCTTATTGAGCTGTTAAGGAACTCAGGGTACGCTGTGTAAATAGCAGTTATATCCCATACCATTCCATCAATATATATGGGTATTTCAGGAATTAATCCGTCCTGAATTAATTTCTCAACCATAACAATTACTTCCTGTCCCCTTCCAGTTCCTAGCGTAGGCATCAGGACTTTTCCTCCTCTTCCCACTGTATTTATTATTATATCCTGCAAAGCCTGGTCCTGGTCTCTTAACGGCTGCGCATTATTGTCCTTTCCTCCATATGTACTCTCAACCATAACCGTTTCAAGTCTGGGAAATTGTGTTGCAGCAGGACTAAGAAGCCTTGTTTTTGCATATTTTATGTCTGCAGTATAAAGTAAATTATGAAGTCCATTTCCTATGTGGATATGAACCATTGCGCTTCCTAGAGTATGCCCTGCATTATACAGAGTTATTCTTATGTCTGGAGTTACATCTGTAACCTCTTCATAATCTAGAGTTATTGTATGTTTTACCATCTCCTTTACTTCTTCGCTTGTATAAATAGGATCTTTTCCTTCCCCTCTTTGTATTTTTACAAGATCAAGCTGAAGCAATGACATTATATCTCTTGTAGGCTCAGTACAGTAAACAGGTCCCCTATATCCATACTTGAATAAATATGGAACTAATCCGGAGTGATCTATATGAGGATGGCTTACAATTATTGCATCAAGCTCTTTTATATTAAGCTCGGGTGCCTCAAGATAAGGATAAGCCTCGTCCGAAGATGAAACATCCATTCCGCAGTCAAGCATTATCCTTGATTCTGGGGTCTGAAGCAAAAGACAACTCCTTCCGACTTGTCTTCCTCCTCCAAGATAGCTAACTCTTATCCATTGATGTTTTTTGCCTCTCAGCCACCCATTATATATTCTTTCTCCTGTAGAGTTCAGGAATCTTCTCCTATAATCAGAATTTTGATAAAGCACGGACCTTATATTATCTATTATAGCGCTCCTTATCAAAGGAGTTCTTTTTATAGTTGGAACCCATAGTGTTTTTTCCTTTATCTCCTGAAGAAGCTCTCCTTGCTTGCCTATGGCGAGTCCTGGTTTTTCTGCTTCTATTATTACTGATGATCTCTGTGGGTCGAATATTATCTGGTCCACAGCAGCTTCATCGCCAACTATTTTTCTTATTTTCTTCTCTGCTTTTTCCTGCTCAATACATAAAGATGGATCAGGTCTTAGCTCTATCCTTTTCTTTATCTTATTAACTATACTTTTTATAAGGCCATTCTCTGTTTTTAGGAATTTCTCGTCCTTTGTGTAAAGAACTATGTTAGCTCCTTCAAATACAGCATCGCTAATCTTTCCGTCTGGTATGTCTTTCAATATTTCTTTTATTATTTCTGTTGGCACTAGAATTACCTCTTATGTTTTTTATTTTGTTTTATTCCTTAAAATGGGTCAAATTTATTTAAAATCTAATCTTGCAAAACTGCAATATATCTATAATATAATTCTCTAAATAAAATTACAAAAAAAATGTAAAAAATTACAACCTTGTATTGAGTAGCTTCTGGGTTTTTCTTATTCCCTTTTTATCTATAACTACCACATCAACTCCTTCTCCAGATGCAGAGTCTCTTTGCAGTGCAACATTTATAGCCCTAATCGCCAGATCAACTCCCTGCTCGGGAGTCATATCTTTCTTCCAACTGTCCTCTAATACTCCTAGGGCAAAAACGCTTCCAGAGCCAGAAGCTATAAACCCCTGCTCTCTTGTTGCAGGCGTAAGAGAACCATCAGGATAAATATCATATAATTGCGGACCGTTTACTTCATCATATCCTGCAAAAAGGAAATGACAGATTCCACCCATTCCGTAATTAGACCTTATGTTTCCATAATTTGTGCTTGCCAAAAAGTTAGCTGCTTCTTTAGTAGTTGTTTTCCTTCCTGTTCTTATATCCTTTAGCTTTAACTCTGCCCTTAGATATTTGACTATAAGCTGTATATCTGAAACAACGCCTGCCGTGGTTAAAGCCATTTGAGGAGTTATCTCTATTACTTTGTCCATATCCTTTCCGACAATCATGCTTCCTGCAGTTGATCTTTTGTCAGCTGCAAGGACTACTGCATCCTTGCAAAGCATGCCTATTGTGGTTGTACCTGTTTTCATGTAGGAGTCATCCATATTCTTTTCCCCTCTCAGATTCTTTTTGTTAATATTATTCAAATCAATCACCTTGCGAATATCAAATATCGCTGTATATTTTCATTTCAGACAACGCCAAGAACCATTCAGAAGTTAGTTTATCTATTAGATTTAAATAGTTTTTGGATGAAAAATAAAGAAAGATTAAGTTCGCAAGATTTTAGCACTCATTCAGTTTTGTCTAATTTTAATAAAATATTTAAAAGAGTTAATCTGTTTAATTTTTAATGGCAAATTACAAAACTTATACTATACTCCTTTCAATACTATCTTTAGTTTTGATTCTTCTGCTAATATTCGGCGGAAAAAAGACAGTATATGTATGTTATGACGGCACAGAGCAGAAAAATGAGAATAAATGTCCTTCTGTCCCTCCTCTTACAATCAGCGTGAAAGAAGCCAAGAATGCAATTATTGATTATTCTACATCATACGCTAGGTCTAAGCCTGGAACTGTAGCAACAGTAATAGGAGATCCTCACAGAGTGAACAGCAGCTGGCAGGTAGATGTAGGTTTCTCAAACACAAGAACTGAAGAATTTAATCAGCTTACATTTAATATAGATGGGAAAACTTCTGCTATAACTTGCATCAACGGATGTGAATATCTTCTGCCCACAGCAAATGAAACATCATAGGTAAAATAGTCACTCAAGGCAGAAAGAGATATCTGAATGCGAAAAAGAGCTGAAACGTGTATTTATTCTTTTGAAATAGTCACTAAAAAATCAATTAATTAAAGCTTCAAGCTCAATTGAAGCCTTATTAAACTTTATATATTAATTGTCCCCTCCATGATAACTATGGCAGAAAAATCATTTGTCCTTCTTTCCCTTAAAGACGATAAGGCAAAGAATCTAAGTAAGGCATTAAGTAATGAAAGCTGCAGGAAAATACTGGACTACCTAGCATCAAAGGGAGATGCAACAGAAACCCAGATTTCAAAAGAATTAAGCATTCCTATAAGCACAGTACATTATAATATGAAATTGCTTGCAGACAATGGCCTCGTCAGTATGGATGAATATCATTATTCCGAGAAAGGAAAAGAAGTAATCCACTACAAGATGCGAAACAGGTACATAGTAATCGCTCCCGAGCCGGAAGATGAAAAGAGTATAATGGCAAAGCTAAAGAATATGATTCCTGCAGTTATAATTTTAGGAGTCAGCACATTCATAATAGGACTTCTTGAGGTAATATTCAAAGCAGGACCCTCAACAGCAGGAAGACTAAGGGCTGCAAGTATAAGCACAGAAGCAGCCACAGGCTCTGCACCTATACTAATGAAAGCCCAAGACACAGCAATAACTGCTACCGCATCTTCCCCCCACATAACAATGTGGTTTTTCGCAGGAGGAGTATTTATGCTTGTTTGCTTCCTCTTATGGGAATTCACAAGAAAATAGAAAAACATCCAATAATACAATATTTAGAAGAAGCGCAATTCTTCACCATTTTTCTTACTACCTGATGAAAATCAAAGTTTAAAAAGAATACTTGAGCCAGTGGTCCTGATGGGTAAAGAAATAAGGGATGAGAAAGAAATAAAAGAAAAAGAGAGTAAGGAACCCATTCTAAAGGTTGCAAATATCTCAAAGTCATACGGTAAAACCCAGGTTCTAAATAACGTATCTTTTGATGTGAGACCTGGAGAAATATTAGGATTAATAGGAACAAGCGGCTCTGGAAAAACAACACTTCTTAACTGCCTTGTTGGATTTGTAACCCCTGATTCAGGCAGCGTCATGTTCAGGCATGAGAGCGGGAAAGTAAATTATTCTTCAATATACTTATATGACTCTGTATATAATAGAGCCTCAAGATTCAAGCATCTTTATGGATTCGCATCCCAAATTCCTAGCTTCTACGAAAAGCTAACAGTAAAAGAAAACCTTCATTACTTTGGCTCATTGTACGGATTATCAAATGATGTACTTAATTCAAATGTATCTACTCTTTTAAAACTAATGGACCTTGAAAACTCATATTATCTTTTGGGAAAAAACCTTTCAGGAGGAATGGAAAGAAGGCTCGATATAGCCTGTTCCCTTATTCATAATCCTCCATTATTAATCCTGGATGAGCCAACAGCAGATTTAGATCCCATATTAAGAAAAAACATATGGAATATACTTAAAAAAGTAAACGAAAAAGGAACAACAATAATAATATCAAGCCACCATTTAAATGAAATAGAGACTCTTTGCGACAGAATAGCAATCCTTAAAGACAACTCAATAATTGCACTGGGCACTGCAGAGGAATTAAAGACTAAGTTCTTGAAGCATAAAGAAGTAAGGATAGAATCTACTCCTGGAAACTATGAAAAACTAGGACCCATCTTGCAGAAGAAATTCAAGAAGGACATAGAGAGCTATGACATAAAAGGCGCAGAGTTAGTACTTCTTTGTACTGAGCCAAAAGAGTTCCTTAACAGTCTGGTCTCCACAATAGAGCAGGAAAAAGAAAAGATAATAGAGCTTAAACTGGTAAAGCCCAGCCTTGACCAGGTTTTCGTTACATTGAATAAAGGGAAATAAATCGGTGCATCAAATGAAAGCAATAAAAACCTTAGTAAAAAACATAAAGATTCTCTCTAGATCAAAGAGTTCCGCAATAATGATTTTGCTTGCACCATTGCTAATAGTTCTAATAATAGGATTCAGCTTTGCAGGAAAAGTAGAGAACAAGATAGATATAGGAATATATCTTAATGAAAATAATAACGAATTAAGCAACAGGTTCGTAAGCAATCTTAATACAAGCGGAAACAACTTGGAATTTTTCAGAAGCTCTGATGCTTGTATAAATGCAATAAAAGAAAGCGTAGTAGTTACCTGCATAGTATTTCCAAAAAACTTTGTTCTGGCAGATAATAAGACAAATGAAGTAATTTTCTACGTTGATGAATCAAGAATGAACCTTGTATACCAGCTAATTTCATCCTTGACAGTCAACATTAATGTGGAGAGCGAGGAAGTGAGCAAGGAGCTTACTGAAAGGATGCTTCTGATAATGGAAGAAACCAAGAGCGCAATGAACACAGGAATTTCTACATCAGTAAGCATGAAAGCAAAGATAAAGAGCATAGAAGGAAAGTCAGCTGAGATAAAGGGCAAAGTATCAACTATGGATGTATCCTCCGAGTCAATAGATTTAAGCAGCAACACTGCAAGCCTTGAGGACATTGCCAGCTCCCTTGACAGCCTTCAATCTGATGCAGCATCAGTTCTTACTAGGGGATATACCCTCATAAATTCCGCACCTAATGTTTCAACTTCAAACCTAAAAACCTCGCTGGACGAGCTAAATAGAAGTCTTAATGAATCTACTGTCCTTGAAACAAACTTAGATACAGTAATCCTTGCTCTTGATGCCGCAGCAGAGCAGGTTTCAGAAATGAAGTCTAAATTGGAAAGCGCTGCAGACATGAAATCGTCAGTTTCTTCAGGTCTTGATAAAATTGAATCAGATATAAAATCCTTAAGCTCGGATGTAGACCAGCTAAAAAGCAAACAAGAGGCAATAGTGGCAAGAATAAACTCATTTAGCTTCAAGTCTGCAGACAGTATAACAAATCCCATAACCACAAAGATAGAATCAGTTGTTGCTAAAAACAACAAAATAACATACTATTTCCCCTACTTGCTTATGCTGGTCGTGTTGTTTGTAGGAATAATGCTCTCAAGCACACTCGTATTCATGGAAAAGGACTCCAGAGCATTCTTCAGGAACTTCACCACACCCACAAAGAACGCCCATTTCATAATAATGACTTATCTTACTTCATTCCTAATAATATTAATACAGTGCGCTGTAATTATTTTGGCAGTATACTATGGACTCCAAGTTCCCATACTTAATAATATATCAGTAACATCATTGCTTCTGTTCTTGGGGATGACAATTTTCATACTTATAGGAATGATTATAGGAAACATATTCAGCACTTCAGAAGCAATAACTATGGGAACAATAACAATTGGTTCTATATTGCTCTTCCTTTCTAATCTTGTCCTGCCATTGGAAACATTATCCCCTATAATTGCAAATATTGCAAGCTATAATCCTTACGTCCTGGTTTCAGAGTCCATAAGAAAATCAATGCTTATGGGAATAGGATTTAAAGGACTTTATTATCAACTAGCATTGTTGGGAATCTATATTGTGGTTCTTTTAATACTAGTAGTTTCAATAAAGAAAGTCATTTCTTCAAAGTTATTTGATAAGATACTTAGGAAGAAAACCAAACATCTATTCACAGTCCCAGAAGATCATTATTTAATACTTCACGAGAAAAATTTAGTAATAAAGAATGTAAATGACTTGCTTGAAGTATTTAAAAATATGAGCAACGCAGAATTCAAGCACTATACAGAACCTACAAACATATTCTCCAAGTGGCTGAAGGACAATCTTAATGAAAAGAAATTAAGCTCAAGGCTGGAAAAAAGAACTCTTGAAAAGTCAATATACATATTAGAAAAACATGTAGGAAAGAAGTAATATAATTATAAAAATAAAATTTCTTGAAAATAAATTACAAATCTTCTTCCAGATCTTCTATGTCTTCAAGTGAAAGAAAATCATCATTTAAGGACTCTTCTGATTTAACCTTTTGAGAAAAATCCTTTTTATCAGCAGCCAGCTCTTCCTTTTTCTGAGAAGGAGCTTTCTTTTCCTGTTGTTTTTCTCCCAGGCTTTTCATTTCTTCCTCTGGATTTATGTCCTTCAAAACTACATTAGCGACAAGCTCAAGCCTGTTAAACATTGCATTTTTGGATACTCTGCCTATGATTTTTATAATCATCCCCAACAAGTCTGTTTTTTTCTGCTCGAAAAGCTCAGGGTTATCCTTTAGCAGAAAGAGTTCCTGCTCATTTATACCTAGAAGATTAATTATTTGATTCTTCCAAAGGACAGTTCTTATATTATCCGTCCCATCATCAATAAATAAATTAAGAACACAACCATATGTGAAGTTTCCAGGATCATCTTCAGCCATCTTTTTTCCTGTTTCGGCATTAACCTTGAAAAACTTAAGGTCAAATATCTGAACTATAGTTCCTAGAATCTCTACATTTGCATCTGAATCCAAAAGTTCCGATATCTTCTTCCTTTGAGCCACAGGCCTAGCCTGCTGCTGAATATCTGAATTTATTTTTATTCCTGCAGGATTTATCTCAAGATTGCTCAAGTCAGTAAGATGAAGCTCCACCCTTCCATTATTATCCCTTGCAGTAGCACCATTAAGCTTTACATGGTCCCCTTCATTAAAAGAATTAAGCAAATCAGCCTTGTCGTTCCATAGCACTATCAACGTAGTGCCAGTCTCATCACCTATAAGAAATTTTGCAATCTTACCTGAGCGCTTTTCAGTATTGAACTCCCTTATGTCATATTTTTTTATAGTTCTTCCAACTGTTTCTATATTCTTCATTCCTGCAACAATGTGCTTTATCTTTACTGGACCTGTTGCCTCCTGAAGCTTAACTCCCAGCTCATTTGCAACAATGTGCGCCGCTCCTTCCTTACTTATCAATCCAGAGAGCTGATCTAGTTTTTTCTTTATTCTTTGATCTATTTCTTCATTAGAAAGACCTGATTTCTCACGTATTTTTTCCTTTATTGTATCAATTGGTATGTTAATCACTGCAATCCCCCAAAACAAACATAAGGCTTTGAGCATTATATTTAAAGTTTACTGAAACAGTTGGCTTGTGATTGAAATTAATTATATACTGCACAAAAAAGCTTTAAGCGATATATTTATATATAAAACTAAATGAAATTTACAGGATAAAGAAGGAAAATAATGCTGAACAAAATACTAGGAAAAAAACGAAAAGAAAAAGAAATAATAAGACATCTGAAAAGCATGGATCCTGAGACTGCGGTCAAATACATAGATTCTATTCTCCAGAATAAGTCAGAGTTAAACAAAAAAACAATTGCCTTCCTTAATGAAGAGCTAAAAAGCGCATACAAATCAATTGCAGAAAGAAGCATAAAACTGGGAGACACAGATTTAGCGTTCAACTGTTACAAAAAACTAGGATTATCTGATACAGAATCATTCCTTCGCATTGGAGAAGCATATCATAGGTTAAAAGCGTATGTTCCTGCCGCGAATGCATACCTTAAAATAAATGAATATGTGTTCGCTGCGGAGAATTTCGCAAAGGCAGGAATGGACGATGAAGCAGAAAAATGCATAAAAAAAGCAAAGTCCATGGGAAATTCATCCAGCAGTTCTTCCTTAAGAAACTTAGAGGAAGGAAATACGTACAGTAGCAAAGCATCATTGCTGGAGAGAAAAGGAGATTACAAAGCTGCAGCAGAAAACTGGGCAAAAGCCTACGAGCTGCTTAAGAACACTACAACTTATGGTTTCTATGCCTTGCGAGCCGCAGAATGCTATGAAAAAACAAGAAATTACAGAATGGCTGCAAAATTCTACCACATAATAGGAGGAAGAAACAGCATGCTTACAGAGTGGTATACAAAAGGATTAGTTAGCAAAGAAGACATAGAGCAGGACAGCAGCAAGATTTTCAGGCCTGATTCGGGCAGCAAAATAGTAAGATTCCTTAATATGCTTAGGGGAAAGAGAGAGTGAAAAAGAAATAAACTAAAAAAATTACTAAGGAAAAAATATGAAAAACAGCAGTTTCATAAGTGTTCTTAAAAAACAAGGGTATTCTGTTAGAAAGCAAAAATTAGGAGGCGGATTCACAAATGATGTGAGTCTAATCACAGCTAAGAAAGGTAATCAAGAGCATAAATACGTACTAAAAAAGTATTCATCTGAGGAAGATGTATCTGATATGTTGAGAGGATATGATGCTATTTCTACTGTTGTAAAAACTCCAACCATTGTATATAGAGAAAAAAATGAAGTCGCATATGATTTCATAAATGGCAAAAGCATTAGAAACATGCTATTAGAAAAAGATCCTGAAGTATCTAAAGCGTTAATTCTTCTCGCGAATGAACTTGAAGACCTTCATAATTATAAAAAAACAAATCCTGACTATAAAAATAACGATTCTCCAGACGAGAGAAAAATGATAAAAGACATATCCAAAGCAATAGAGAGAGGACAAGTAAAAAGAAACATAGGGGAAACTTTAGTGATGAATATAAGAAAATATTCCCCTAAAAACAAATCAATAATTCATGGAGATGCACATTTAGACAATTTCATATATTCAAATGGAGAGCTTTATTTCATTGATACAGATAATGTAAAAATGTCTGATTATAATGCTGACTTAGGAAAGATAATTTATGCCATAGATGAGCTAGGAACAGAAGGAACCATAAGCAAAAAACAATCAGAATATCTAATAAATCTCTTCAAAGAGGAGTATAATGGAGAGGATAATCATGCAATAAACATATACAAAGCAAGAACTCCTCTTATCCAATTAAAACATCAGAGAAAAGTAGACATCTCAAAGGAAAAGATAAATGAAATATCAAATAGCCTTGAATCCAAAGTAGCTGTAGCTGCTGTTCTTGCGGCAATAGGCGCTCTTTTGCTGTTGAAAAAAGGAATTACAGGAAATGTTGTCGGAGGGCAAGGCCAAAATATAACTCCATTAGCAGGAATAATTGCAGCTATTGCACTAGTAATATTAATTATTTATTTTGTTATGAGAAATAAGAGATTTAAGCAACAAGCGTAAATATACAACTACTATGTATGCAAACATCTTATAAATCATATTTTATTCGCTGCAAGCATATATCTTTGGAAAAAGATATAAATCCGTTTCCAAAATGAAATGACTATGAAACTTGAACGCAACATTCCCTTTATGTATATAATAGGAGGGCTGTCCTGGTCAAGGTTCTTTCTTCCAGTTCTTGCATTATTCTATGTTGCAAATAACGTATCCATAGAGCAATTCGGTATAATTCTAGGCATTTTCTCCCTTACTATCTTCGCTCTTGAGATTCCTACAGGAGTGCTATCTGATTTTATAGGAAGAAAAAACACATTAATTATTTCAAAGTCTTGTTATGTCATAGAGGTTCTTATTTTCTGTTTTTTCGACGGCTTCTGGCCTTTTCTTATTGCAAAAATAATAAGCGGAGTAGGAGTAAGCCTAGGCTCAGGAACGAACGAAGCCCTACTATTCGAGACACTTAAAAAATTAGGAAGAGAAAAAGAGCACAGGAGAATATTTGGACACTTGCAATTCATATCCAATATTTCCATGGCAGCAGTATTTATAATAGGCGCTTACCTTTTTTCTCTGAATCATAAGTTACCAGCATATGTTTCAGCCCCAATTATAATATTAAGCGTTGTTTTTACTTTCTTCCTTAAAGAGCCTTATCCTGCACAAAAAGAAGTGTCAATAAAGAAAACAACAAAACATTTTATTGAAGGAATAAAACTTTTCTTCTCCAACAAGGATTTTGTTCTTATAAATCTGTTTTCAGTTCCTGCAATATTCATTCACACAGTTGTAACTTCTCTTTCATCAGAGTATTTCAGGCAGATATTCATCCCTATATCCCTAATTGGATTTGTGTCCAGTCTTGGCAGCTTACTTTATGCATATGCCGCAAAAAAAGAGCATGTCCTAGAGAAGAAAATAGGAAGCAAGAATATTATTACCTTAATAATTGGCGCAAATGCTCTTTCCCTTTTTTTAATGATGTTCCTTTTTCCATATTTCGGGGTGCTCGCATACATAATAATCCCTTTTGTATCTGGATTTGGGAGCGTCTTCATAAATAATTACATGAATATGAGAGTGAGTGAAAAACATAGGGCAACCATGCTTTCTATAAGGAGTATGTTTGACAACCTAGGAGTATTTCTAGTGTTTCCCATTGCAGGTAAGCTTGCAGAATCCTCCCTTTCATATGCTTATTTATTACTCGGATTACTCTTGGTTTTGTTTTTTGGCATATTCATTTTCTACAGAAGAAAAAACAATCTCCTAGAAGAGGAGATATGAAATAATTAATATTATATTTTAAGGGTGAATCCTATTGTTCCAAGTTCCTTGTCATCTGTAAGTGAAGAGCAAATGTACAAATATCTTTTTTCAGGAGTGCATTGAGGAAGCAATGTTCCCTGAGATGAATATTCAACCACATTAGAATATATATTTAAAGTCTGCTTTGAAGATGTGTCAATAAGGAAACTCTGAGATGTGCTGAAAGGAACAGTTATTCTGAGCTCATCGTTTTTGGCATAAATCAACTCATTACCAGTCATGTTTACAACTCCAAGTATGCTTGACGCATCAGTTGTACATGCACAATCAGTTGAAGATGTCGCGCATTCTGCAATGGTCTTAGCAAGTTTTATAATTTCTTCCTTTAAAATATCCTCTGGATATTCTGATATCCTGTCAAATTTATCTACATAATAGTCATCAACAGATCCAGTAAATATTCTTGTTATGTTTAAAAGTAACTTATCCCCTGGCCTTATGAATGAATCTGATTCGTACAATGCACTATCCTTATTATAATAATCAACCCAGTCCAATGCAGTTCCATTTAATTTTATCTCCATTTCCTCTCCTAATTCATCTGTTATTGTTATTGTAGCAGATGAGGGTTTTTGGATAAATGAAGATATAAGACTAGGTCTTGTACCACCCTGTGCCTGCTGAGGCAGCATATTCTGGAATAGGTTTTGATTGTCTCCAACCACTTTTTTAACCGTACCCAATACTCTGTAATCTTTCTTAAATGTTGTAACAACAAGAGGCATATCTGATTTAATATCTGGCATTCTCCATATTTTATTTTTTGAAGTCTTATCGCAGAATTCCACGCTCAAGTCATTTGCTTTTGCAGAGTTCATCAAATTAGCCACACATGCTTCTTTGTTTGAAGTGCCTGAGACAGTCCTGCATGAGGATATTGCTTTTTCCAGGAAGCTTTTTGTATTATCAAATAACTTTGAGATATTTTTTGCAGATACCTCATGAGCATATCTTATATTGTATCCTCCAGTAGTTGGATCTATAAATGAGGAGCTTCCCGAGAAATCAGGGTCAGGCATTTCAAAGTTACTGTCTAGTACGCACACTTTAGCGTTTTCTCCAACATATTTCAATGCATCATTCAACTCGTTTTTTCCCACTCCAGCATAGACGTCTATTGCATTGCAAACTCCTTTAAATCTTGGCCCAGTGTCCTCAACTACATAATATCCATTCCAAGGATTTCCGTCCCCCCAATAAATATAAAGCTTTGAGTCATAATTAAATCCCGGGCAATCGGGGTCTGCTGCAATTGTTCTTTTTCTAACAGGATCCTTTCCCCTGCTTGTACGACCTGTCTTATGACCTTCTAATGGAATGCTTTGGTCAGGACCTGATTTTTGTATTGAGTCAGAATGGTATAATGCCCCATTATAAACGCCGCTTCCCTGACATTTTACTTCCTCATAAAATCCCCTATTAGATTCCTTTATGCAACAGTATCCTAATGAAGTTTGACAGGGCTGTGCATTTGTACTCCAAATATTGTAATCAGCATAATCAGAGGTGAAATACACAGTTGTTCTTATTCCATTAAAGCATTTTGATTCATCTATATTAGGTGTAGAAACTGCATTTCCTGTTAATGAGTTTGAAACAGACTGTGAACTTCCAACGGTTTGCTGTTTCGCCGCAGCATTTACATTAACTATTATTTTCTGAGCTTCATCCAGAACTTGTTGCTTTACTATGTCCTTTGCAGGGTCATTTATCCTAGAGGTTTCTATCTCCCTGTTAAGAATTATGCTCTTTGTTACATCTATAGATGGATTTCTTAAAGATATGTCTGCCACAAGTTTATGAAGTGATAATATTTGCGCTGAAGTGTGTGAAGGAGATGATCTTTCATTTACCAACGCTATTGATACAGATTCCTTATCTGTCCCCTCTATAACGCATGAGCTTATCTGCGCTTTAGTACATCCAGAACCCAGAGTATATTTATCTTCTGGAGCGAACACATATATATCTCCGTTCTTTTCTATTACATAATTATAGTTCTTAAGCCCAGTCTGCAGCTCCATAAAAGTCTCATCCACGGTGGAAGTCATCGTGTCATGAATGACTATTTTTGTAGGAGCGCTGCCCTGCCTGCTAAATGAATTAAGTATCTTGTATTCTTTCTCTGTGAAATATCCCTCAGCGTTCAGTTTTATGTCGTGAGTGTCTTCATTTGAGGTTTTTGTTCTGTCAGCATCCCTGTAATAAGATTCTATGTATGCATATATCGGCATGTTCAAATCAGGAGATGCGCTCAACTGCACATTTATATCCCCTCCTAATTTGTTTATTTTCGTAGTTATCTTGTTAGCATCTATCTCCTGAGGATCATATTTTATTACAAGAGAATTCAGTTTTCTGGTGAATTTTATTTTGAATTCTTCATCATATTCAGGAAAACATTCATTAATTTGTTTTGCAGAATCTATTATAGGATAAGATAAAATTCCGCATCCATGATTCTGTACTCTGCCTTTGAATATCTCCTCTAAATATCCTGATGTATCTATTACACTTTTCTGTGCATAATTTGCCGCAAGTTCTGCAGAAGCATCAAGATAAAATGATATTCTTTCTGAAGATTCAAATGTATTTATTATTTTTATAGTGTTTTCCCCAACTTTCTGAAGCTCTCCCTCCATTTTTATCATGTATATAATTAATGATATCGCGAAGATAATTACTCCGAATACTACAAAGTAAAGGGCCACATCTCCTTTCTTGTTTAAATTATTCCGTCTTGAATTTATTTTCTTCATTTTATATTCTCAATAATCAATATGAGCATGCTCTTTCTCCATTTGCACGCTTTTCCATTGCAATATCCCATGCATTAGTTCCGTATTCAAAATGCCAGTTTTCCTTGTGCCATCTTACAAAGCCATATTGACACATTATATCCTCTACTTGCATAATCCCTGCGTTTCCTGCATCCTTGTTTAGATTTACTCCATCCTTTGTTATTAAATTAATATCTATGGCTCCTGCCTGCATATGAGGACATATAGATATATCCGGATTACATGTTGGAACAGTGCACGATCCTGATCCGCAATTAAGATTATAAAGCCTCTTCTGAATTTCATATGTTCTGTATGCCTGCGTTATTATTAATTGCATATTTTCTTTTTGAAGTTTATCAACAGATAATTCCTTTAATTTCTGGACTATTCTTTCGTCTGCTACGCAAATTTTTCCCACACTTGTTTCAGAGGCATCACATATAACATTAGGTATGTTTTCTATCTTTGCCATAGTCCTTCCATCCGCAGAAAAATCAGGAAGATTTTCCATTTGAATTCCTTTAAGCTGGTCTGCCCTGTATCCGAAGACTCTTTTTGTTTTACCATCCAGCTCGCTTGAAGGCTTGAACAGCACTAGTATGTTTTCTCCGTCAGGATTTGGAACTGTTACTTTGGGCATTTTGTCAATAAGTCCTTTTTCACATTCATCAATTCCTATCTGTGCAGACATCCCTCCACCAACTCCGAATTGAGAACCTGACTGAATAGTCCTTTGAGAGCTTATCTCTCCTAGATTGGATATTATATAGCAGTTGTTATTAATTATTATAAGCCATTTGTCCTCAATTTTCTTACTAGGGTAATATTCTAGTATTGCATCAATTATTTTTTCTTTGAATAAATCATACTCCCCTTTATTTACAGTGTCAATGACAAGATTATACACATTATATTCTGGAGATAATTCATCATTCAAAAGTATTCTAGTAGTGTACAATCCTTCTTTTATGTTAAGGTCGCTGGCAACAGTCATTTTAACATTTCTCATCTTGCTAGCCATTAGCAAAAATAAACCTGCGAATATTATTCCCAGCAATATAAGTACAAATAGTAAAGTAAGGAAATTATCTATCAATCCTTTTTTTGCTAATCTTTTTGTTTTGGTTATTCTCATTTTTTATTTTTATAATCCTCAGCCTTTGTGAAGGAAAGTGATCAATCCAGGACCATATCCTTCCACCTCTACTATGTATGTCCTCATAGTTATTGTTTCAGTTTTCATGTTCCAATTAGGTGATGAGACTGTCAGTTGTGTTTTTCCATCCTGAGTTTCAAGTGTGACAGATATTGCATGATTTGCCATGCCTTCCAATGGAAGACAGTCATATAGCTTATCCTGGGTGAATTTCATAGTGTCTATTGTTCCTGTATAAACCCTTCCTGTAGATGGGTCCTGGTATGCAAAGCATTTTTCTGAGTATATAAGTCTGGCCTCATATGCTGTGGGCTGAAGGGAGTCGTCCATGTATATGCTTTTCAATCTGTTTGTCCATGATATCATAAGTATAAGGCATAGAGCCACAACGCCTACAACTATAAACCAGAAAAGTATTTTGTCTGATTCTGCAATCATACTTACTCCTTTTCTGTTTATCCTTACCATCATTCCACATCTATATTTTTTCCTTATTATTTTTCTTTATTATTACTCATCTTATTATTTATTCAAGGGACAATTCTATTGCATCATATATTTCCCACGCTAACTTAAGAGTCATCTGAGGATCGGCACCTGACTTAGCAATAAAATCAGCATTATTACCTAAATCAATAACTATTGATTTTTCAGATGAAGATTTTAAGTTCGCATTGTCAAACAACCCCTCTGAGGCAATCTGCTTTCCCAAATAGCACGCAGTCCTGTAATACCATGAATAGGATTCATCCTTTATATTCTCGTAATATGATATTTCAGGACCCTGTAAATATGAAGTTTTTATCTCAACACGGAGATCCTCTCCATAGTCTACAATTTCTAGCTTAGAATTGCTTCTTGATGTTTGCATCTTGATGAATTCCTTTGTCTCAGTTAGCTTATCGTATGCATCTCCACTCTCCGCAACAAGCACCATCTTTACTTTTAATTTGTCCTTTTCAAAATTAGATGGAATTACAGAGCACTCATCTGAAAATGTTTGTGAACTGTCTTCAAAAGATAGTTTTCCCCCCTTAAGTATTAAAGGAATTGTCAATACGTTCTGAAGCAGGGCTTCTTCAACTACAACTCCATTCATCTTTATGAATTTGTATTTTCCAGAACCCTCTATTGATTTAACAAAAACCTCATCCTGCGTTATTTTTATCTCGAAGTCTTCTGTATTCTTGTCATATCTGTAAACTATATCATTTGGAGAAGCAGATACAGTCATTATTGTAAGCCCTATATCTTTTGCAGATATCTGCTCAACCACATTATTCAATAGCCTATGTGTTATCCCTGAAAATGAGGCTATAACTATGGCTCCAACAATAAGGCTTCCAATTACAAAGAAAATAATCTTAAGTATTGAAGATCCTTTTTTATTCATTTTTCCCCTTTTTTATTCCTGACAATTATTAAATTAAAAATATCTACGGCGTTCCTATAGAGCTTCCGCATTCTGGGTCCAAGCATATCTTTACATTTACGTTGTTATTTACTACATATAAGTCTAAGAACTTAGAGCTCATGAATTGATCAGACTGAAATGTCTCCTGAGAGCCATCAAACCTCCACAATACAAATCCTCCTTTCCATAGGTAAATAAAGTTCTGGTTCTTTCTGGGTTTTTGACCGTATCTTGCAGCATCTTCTATTCTTTTATATTCTTCTGAGCTCACCAATTCAGATAAAGTTATCCTGCTAGAGATTATGAAATCATCTTGTATAACACAAGTCATTCCCTTTCCACAATCTGGAGAATACATAAACGCTGGCGCAATTCCAGGATATTTCCCTGCATATTTATTATTAAGCTCATCAGCATTTTTCCCGTCGTATAATTTCTTCAACTCAAAATCCTTACAAAGACAGACACATTGCTCAGCGTAAGGACATTGAGATGGTTTCTCTATAAGCATACTAATCCCTGATCCTGTGTTCTTGTATTCCAACTGCAAATCAGTATCTTTCTGGAATATAAACAGGGCTGTGTTTTCTTCCATCTCCACATTTACTAGCTGCAATGCAATATTATTAGTCTTATTTGACACTTCTGAAAGAGCATCAGCCAGATAATCAAAACTTTTCTCTGATCCTTTGTATGATTTGAATGCTTTTATAACTCCATTAGTCATTGCGCAGGAAATCAATACAAACAGCAAGAAACCTACTATTAGCATATATATTGTTGCTGTTACTCCGCTTCCTTTTTTTTTCATGTAGAGCCCTATTCCTTTGTTGATGCTATATAATACTTGCAGCCTTCCACTGAATAAAGGCATTTGTTCCCATTCATAAAAAAGAATACTGGGTTCTTATTCTTTCCTTCATCTTTTTTATACATATTAACTGCAAGGGTATTTACATTTGTACATTCAGCTTCAGTATATCCTGCGACGCAGTAATTTATAGAGTTGTATGTTTGCTTTACATTGTCAATGCCACACGGACAGGGATCACTTATATCCAAACCAAATGAGTTCTGAGTATTATCACCGTCAAAATCTCCATTTAGCACATCTTTAAGAATATTCTTTCCCTGCCTACTGCTGGAAGTCATAAGCGCTACCATAATTACAATAAACAAAAGAACAAGGAACCATTTTCCTAATTCTTTTGCATCCATTCCCTTATTGTTTATTTTTATTTTCATTAATTATCCTCCAAATAATTCTCATGCTATTTTTTCAAGGCGTAGTTTTAGTTGTTGATGATGGCTGCGATGGTGAAGATGCTCCTGACTGAGCCTGTGCTGCAGGCATTGTGCTGCATACAAAATATGACGAAATCAAATTATTTCTTGGATCAAGGTTATATTTAATAGAGTTCTTACCTGCATCACTGTCAAAGCAGCTTAGCTGCATTAATCCGTTAATTGGTTTTCCGCATCCAGATCCTAAATCTTTCTTTGCGGGGAAAAAACAAACATATTTTGCTCCTCCCCTATCTATCCTTACTGCATAAATAATTGTTTTATCCCCTCTCTTAAAAAAGTCTTCCCATGTGTAATCTGCAGGGGTTGTTGAGGGAGTAACCAAATTGGTAAGGTATCCTATCTCTCTTTTTGTCTTATCTGACTTGCCAGATGTTATAAGCAGTGAATTTACATTAGTAGGATTTATTCTAGTTATGTCTGGAACATCACCTGCAGATATTTCGTTGAATTCCTCGTAAAATGAAACAGCATCTGCATCTTTTATTATGCAAAGCTTAGCATTCTCAATTGTTCTTGTCGCTACCGGCGCTTCTGTCTTCTGGTCATTAGTTTCAAAATTCTGCTTCACATATCTTGTAAGCCTTATGTTTATATTCTGGCCATCCTGGTCCATGTATAAATTATAATTTGAATTCTCATTATAAAATCCATCTTGGTCCAGTGAAGGCAGAGTCATCATGCATCCTCCCTGTGAGGGTCCTGCCAAAGCATTTTCAATTGAGGAATACCAGCCGCTGAAGAATTTAAGCTGCATGTCATTTATTCTGAAGAAGTCATTGCTTGTGGAAGGGTCAACTTCAGGGGCGTGATTTATTATTTCCTTTATTTTTTCAAATCCCTCCTTCAGAAATCCATCCCCAAAGAACAAAAATATTACTGTAATAAAAAACAGCAATATCAATATATAAGTAACCAGAGTACATTTTAC
>CAZOPU010000015.1:0-23896 GCA_964581965.1 uncultured Methanosarcinales archaeon
TCTTTCTTGTAATCAAACGGTTTTTCTTCGTTTTTAACTACAACATCCCCTTTTTTTTTTTTCTTATATATCTTTTTATAAACAATGTATCCTAATAATCCTAGAATTATTAATGCTGGAATAATCCACCAATAATTTCTATTTTCTTTCTCGGTGTTTTTTATTAATTCGACTTTTTCTATGGTTTTATTTACTATTTCTGCATTTATCTGCGCAGTCTCATTTTTTTGATTTAAGTAGTTTAGTTGTATATTTGTTTGGTTTTTTGTTGTTGAGAATTCTGTGTTTTGTTGTGTAAATCCTTGTTTTTCTAGTTGTTTTTGGTATTCTTGGAATTGTTTATTTTGTTCCAGTTGGTTTAATAGTTCTTGTCTTGTCTGCGGAGTATCTTTTTCCATGTTTTGCAGTTGTCCATTGTTCATTTCTCCTTTGAGTGTTGCTTGTTCTCCATCTTTTTGGTAGTTCAATTCAAATGTTCCTGTGTTATTTGCAGTAGGGTTTAGACTTCCACTCGTGATGTTGTACCCTTGATTTAATAGTTCTTGGTGTTCTTTTTGGAATTCTGGATTTTGAGCCAGTTGTTTTTGGAATTCCTCTTTTAATGCCTGCTGTTCTTGCAATTGTTTTTGCATCTGCTGTTTTAACGCTGAACTATCTTGTGATAATTGGTTATTTTGTAGTTTCTGTGTTGCTGATTGTTGTTGCTGTTGTTGTGGTTCTTCTCCAAACATTTGATTAATCATCTGTTGCATTCTCTGTTCTTGCTGTGTAAATGGATCGTTTTGCTGCGTGGTGCTTGTCTTTTGTGAACTGCTTGAGACTGTTTTTTGGGTGTTTTGTTTTTGAGATTCTTCGCTTACAAAATGTATTTTTATGTCTTCTAATTGCACTACCCTTGATTCATCTTTATTGTACTGAAATGAGAGTCCAACCGTCAAGGTCATTGGCGTGTCTGATGTTCCAAAGTTTAGTTGGTTGTCTGTTTCTCCTTCTTTTATCTGAAAGTTTGTTGATTTAGTGTTTGAGCTTGACATCTGGAAGTTTCCCTGATTTATTGATTGAGTTAGGGTATAGCTTAGCATTCCGTTGATTGATTCTTTGTATGTATTTTCAGCTTGAAGATTTATGAGTGCGTTTTCTCCTGTTTTAAAATAGTACTCGTTTTGGTCTAAAGATAATGTTATGTCTTTGGCATAAACTATGTGTGCTAATAAGAGAATACTAATTATGAGCAGGATGGCTTTTTTCATTGTATTATCCTCTTCTCCCCGTATCTTAAATAGAGATAGATTAGAAATGTGATTAATGCCGCTATAAAGAAGTATTCTTTAATGTTAGTCTCTTCTTTTTCTCTCTTTATTTCTTTACTTAAGTTTTTGTAGATGTCTTCAAGAGTTTTGTCATTCACTGATTCAAAATATTTCCCGCCTGTGTCTCTAGCTATTGCTTTAAGTGTTTCCGCATCAAATTCAGCGTATTGTGGCCTTCCAAACCAATCATAACCTAATATTACCTGTCCTTCTGAGCCCATCCCTATTGTGTGAACTTGTATGTTGTTTGTTTTTGCAAATACGACTGCTTCTTGCGGGCTTATTACCCCTGCATTATTTACTCCATCGCTGAGCAGAATTATGACTTTTTTCTTGTTGGGAATGCTTGTTGCCATGTCCACTCCCATTGCAAGCCCGTCACCTATTGCCGTCTGGCCTTGATGTGGAGAAATGCTTCGAAGTTTTTCAATAACTTTATCCTTGTAAGGGCTTAAATATGCTGCAGTTGTTGCTCCAGATTCAAAAGTTACGATGCCAACGTGGTCTTTTTCTTTTAAGTCTTTAACCAATAGTTCTGCTGATTTTTTCATTGCTTCAAGCCTTGTTGGCTGATAATCTGTTGCCTGCATGCTACCCGAAACATCAAGAACTAAAACTACATTCACTCCTTCTTTGGTTTGTTCCAACGGAATATGCGGATTGGCAAAACCAATAATCATAAGAACCAAGATAAGAAGGCATAGGTAGAATAATATGTCATTCCTGTGGGATTTTTTCTTGTCTCCTAAAGCAGATTTTAAAAATCCTATATTACTGAATGTGATGGCATCTTTCTTTTTCTTATCAATGATCTTCTTGTAAACGTAGAACAATAAAGGAATTGTTATCAAGAATAGAAGTATTGATGGTGTTTCAAATCCTGCCATTTTTTATGCCACCATCCTTTTCTGTCTAATTTTAAAGAATCTTCTCAGAGGAGTTTCATAAGGCTCATCTGTAAGTATGCTTACTGAGTCTATCTTGTGTTTTCTAAACATTGAGTTGAGCCTCTGGTCTTCAATTCTCAATATTTTTGAATAGTTTTCTCTGAATTCTTTGTCTGACGTGTCAACAAGGATCTGCTCTCCTGTTTCTTCGTCTTCGAGCTGTATTAGCCCAACATTAGGAAGGCTTGATTCTCTTGAGTCATTAACTCGTATTGCTATAACATCATGCCTGTTTCTTAGTATGTTTAGTTCTTTAGAGAATTCCTGCCCATAAAAGTCTGAGACGATGAATATTATGCTCCTCTTCTTGACAATGTTTGACACAAATGAAAGCGTATTTTTTAAATTAGTATTTCTCGATTTTGGCTCATGCATGACTAAACTACTGATAAGTTTAAGTACATGTTTTCTTCCTTTTCTTGCAGGAATAAACTTCTCAACACCATCTGTGAATATGAATAAACCTACATTGTCATTATTCCTTATTGCCGAGAACATTAGTGTTGCTGTTAGCTCTATTGCTTTTCTTCGCTTCTCCACTAGATTTCCAAAGCTTCCAGAAGCTGAATAATCAAAGACAAAATATGCCTGCAAATCTCTCTCCTCAATAAATTCTTTAATGTATGGGTGATTGAATCTTGCTGTAACCTTCCAATCTATTGCTCTAATGTCATCGCCAGGCCGATAATCTCTGATCTCTGAGAATTCTATTCCTTGCCCCCTAAAAATTGAGTGATAGTTTCCAGTAATAATTCCATCAACTAAGTGTTTTGTAGCTATTTCTATCTTTTTAACCTGCCTTAACACCTCTTTCGTTTCCATCATAGTAATCACTTATTCTGAATTTGTTGTTGTGATGATTCCTCGGAATTTTTTAACTCTTTTTTATTTTGTTCAACAGCATCTTGTTTTTGCTCTTCTTTTGATTTTTCTTTCTCAGAATTTTTCATCTCTTCAACAAAATTTATTTGCAGTTGTTGTATTGCATTTGATAAGAAGGCATCCTCTGTTTTTGACAGGTTGCCTTTAGTTTTTGCTTTTAGCATCAGTAGAGTGTCAATAATTGATCTTGCTACTTCCAGATTTTTCTCTATAGTTCCTGTCATAGGATTGATTGTTTTTCCCATCATCATCCATGCAGAACTTTGCATGCTCATCACAAGCTGCATAAATTGTGCTTCGTGTATTTTTTCTTCATCCATAAATCTCACCTTATGGGACTTTAATCTTATCAAGTATTTTAGTTATGATTTCATCGCTTGTTTTCTGTTCTGCCTCTGCTTCATACGTTAGAAGGACTCTGTGTCTCAATACGTCGTGTGCGATTGCCTTTACGTCTTCTGGCTTCACATATCCCCTTCCTTTAATCATGGCATGAGCTTTTGCTGCAAGAATTAGCCATAGTGATGCTCTTGGCGATGCACCATATTCTATGTGGCCATTAAGGTCTAGTTTGTATTTTTCTGGATGCCTTGTTGCATCAACTATTTCAGCAACATACTCTTTAATTTTTTTGTCTGCATAAATTTTTTGGTTGAATTCTTGCATCTCTATAATTTGCTTTGAAGAAAGTATTTTTGATATGCTAATGTTAGTTCCCTCTGTGAATCTTTCTATGATTTCTATTTCATCTTCTTTCTGAGGGTATTTAATTAGTAGTTTAAACATAAACCTGTCTACTTGTGCTTCTGGTAATTTGTATGTGCCTTCGCTTTCTATAGGATTTTGTGTTGCTAAAACCATAAATGGCTTTGGAAGAATTAGGGTCTCTCCTTGTATGCTTACCTGTTTCTCCTGCATTGCCTCAAGAAGCGCTGACTGAACTTTAGGCGGAGCTCTATTTATCTCGTCTGCCAATATGAAATTTGAAAATATTGGCCCTTGAACTGTTTTAAAAAGGCTATTTTTATGATCATAAATTTTTGTTCCTGTAATATCAGCAGGAAGCAAATCAGGGGTAAATTGAAGCCTCACAAATCCGCAGTCAAGGCATTCTGAGAGAGTTTTTACCATTAATGTTTTTGCAAGTCCAGGCACACCTTCGATAAGTACGTGGCCATTAGATATTAATGCTATGAGCAGTTTTTCCACTGTTTCATCTTGACCTACGATTATTTTACTTATTTCAGAATGTACTTTATTTAGTTTTTCAGAGTATTTTTCTGCAGTATTGTTTAATTCCTGAATTTCTTTGTTCATCTTCTACACCCCATTTGAATATTCTTACAAGTATGATATTTATTTTTTCTTGGAGAATATCTTAGCGATTTTTTAATCCTAAGCTTTTGTCGATTTCTTCAGCGATTACAGAGAGGTTGTCAAACATTCTGTTTGCATCTTTTCGCATTTCATCAACAGCTGCCTTTACACTTCCTTGTCTTAAAACTATCAATCGTTTTTCTCTGCAGATAAATCCTGAATCAACAAGTGTTCTTAAGTGGTAGTTTACTCTTTGAATTTCAATGTCTAGGTTGTTTGATAGTTGTTCTGTGCTTGTTGATCCTTCTTTACCAATATCTTCTAACAAGTTTTGAAGTATCTTAGCAGTTATTTTGTCTGTGTCTCTGCCTGCCGAGAATCCGAAGCTTTCTCCAAGCCAATCTATGTCATCATGTAGATTTATTTCTCGAGGTTTTTGTAGTTCCCTAAGGATTATTTGTTGTGCCATACATGTGAGATTGTAGTTCTTATATTTAAATATTACTAAAAACTAATGAATTCATTTAATTAGAAATATAACAAATTAATTAAAATTCGTAAATTTTAAATATTAGTTAATTATTTCCATGTTCACCTTAAGTCAACAAAGGTAAACTAAGCTAAAAACAGGAGGTGTCCAAAATGAAAGGAAGATACACAATTTTTGATGAAATGAGAAGAATGCAAGAGCAAATGGATAACATGTTTGAGAACTTTTTTACAAACGATCCATTTATGGGCAGAAACGACTTGCTGCTTGAAGGCCCAAGTTCAGGAAAAAAAGGAGAACTAGTAACAAGCTCGTATAAACAACCATTATCAGACATCTATGAAACAGACAAAGAAGTAATAGCAGAAGTAGAAATACCTGGAATCGACAAAAAAGACATACAAGTCCACGTAGACAAGGATGGCATTGAAATTAAGGCAGAAACAAAAGCAGAAACAAAGCATGAAGACAAAAAGAAAGGAATGTACAGATTTGAAAGAAATTATTCTGGATTTTATAGGCACTTCAGCCTGCCAAGCAACGTCAATGCTGACAAAGCAAATGCAGAATACAAAGACGGCGTACTAAAAGTTACAATACCTAAACTAAAGATAGAAGAATCAAAAAGAAAGCTAATTGATGTAAAATAAACAAAAAATTAGGAGGTGAAGTCTATGATGTTTGAAGACAAAGATGGTCGTCTACTAACATCAGAAGAAGTAGACGAACTATCTCCATGGGAACTAGACGAAAAACAACTACATGTATTTAACACAGACTTAATGGTCTGATTTTATTATTTTTTAATATTTTTTACTTAAAAAAGTACATTTTGGTATGAACAGGCCATCCATAAATAAATTAATGCTTAGAAGTGATAATTAGGAGGTATGCAAAATGAAAATCAAACCATTAGGTGAAAGAGTGCTCATCAAGCAGCACAAGAAAGAAGAAAAAACAGCAGGAGGAATATACATTCCTGACTCGGCAAAAGAAGAACGTAAAGAAGGAGAAGTAATCGCAGCAGGACACTTCAAAGATGGAAAGGAACTGCCATTAAAACCAGGAGACAAAGTACTCTATGGCGGCTACAGTTCTGAAGATATTGAAATTAACGGCGAAAAGCACATTTTTGTAGACTATAAAGATATTCTTGCTAAAATTGAGTGAGGTGAAGCAAAATGGCAGATGCAAAACAATTAATGTTTAACGAAAATGCAAGACAAGCACTTCAAAAAGGAATAGACAAAGTTGCAAACACAGTAAAAGTGACACTAGGACCACAAGCAAGATATGTTGTATTAGATAAATCCACTCACCCATTAATGTGCAACGATGGCGTAACAATAGCAAAAGAGATAGAACTCAAAGACAAATTTGAAAATATGGGAGCAAAACTCATAAGAGAAGTAGCAACAAAAACACAAGACAATGCAGGAGACGGAACAACAACATCAGTAATCCTTGCACAATCAATGATCAGTGAAGGACTAAAAAACATCACTGCAGGAGCAAATCCAGTAGAAGTAAAAAAAGGCATGGATAAAGCAACAGACACAGTTGTAAAATACCTAAAATCCAAAAGTACTGATGTGAAAACTAAGGAAAAAATCACTCAGGTAGCAACAATATCAGCAAACAATGATGAAGTAATAGGAAAATTAATCGCTGACGCAATGGAAAAAGTAGGAAACAATGGAGTAATAACAGTAGAAGACGGCAAAAGTTTTGAAACAACATTATCAGTTGTAGAAGGCATGCAATTCGATAGAGGATTCATCTCACCATACATGGCAACAGACCATGAAAAAATGGTTGCAGAACTCGAAAACCCTCTAATCCTTATAACTGAAAAGAAACTATCAAACCTTAAAGAACTTGTGCCTGTACTTGAAAAATCAGCAAGAGAATCAAGACATTTATTCATCATTGCAGAAGATATTGAAGGAGAAGCACAAGCAGCACTAATCTTAAACATAATAAGAGGTGCATTAAAAGTTTGTGCAGTCAAAGCACCAGGATTTGGCGATGAACAAAAAGAAATGCTAGAAGACATCGCAATACTTACTGGCGGGAAAGTTGTATCAGAAGATAAAGCAATGAAGCTCGATAAGTTCGAGGAATCATGGCTTGGAAGCGCAGGAAAAATCAAAGTAGACAATGAAAAAACAATCATTATCGAAGGAAAAGGCGCAAAAAAACACATCGACGCAAGAAAACACCTGATAGAAAGCCAGATAAAACTGGCAGATTCAGAATACAAAAAAGACGACCTCAAAAAGAGACTAGCCAAACTGGGCGGCGGAGTAGCAGTAATCAAAGTAGGAGCGACAACAGAAACAGAGTTATCAGAGAAAAAACTAAGAATTGATGACGCACTGCACGCAACAAAAGCAGCAGTAGAAGAAGGAGTGGTTCCTGGAGGGGGACTAACGCTTTATAGAGCAATATCTGAACTTGAAAAGATAAATCTTGCAAAAGACCAACAAATAGGCTTAGAAATTGTCAAAAAAGCGTTAGAAGAGCCAATAAGGCAGATAGCTGCAAATTCAGGAAAAGAAGGAGCAGAAGTCATAGCAAAAATCAAAGACAACAAAAACGAAAAGTACGGCTACAATGCAGACAAAGACAACTATGAAGACCTGTTCGATGCGGGAGTGCTAGACCCAACAAAAGTCGTAAGAAACACACTACAAAACAGCACATCAATAGCATCAATGGTATTGACAACAGAAGCACTCGTAACAGACTTTGACGAAGAAAAAGACAAGCCAACAGCAACAATCGTGATATAAAATTTTTTTATTTATTTTTTTAGTTTAGATTTAATCCTATTAACAAACCAATCTTTTAAGGAGTATTTTTTGGATACAAAAGAAAAAAGATCAAGATTCTCCTTAAGCATACTCATTTCTAAGATTTGTTTTCTAAATGACTTATCCTTGTTCAAATCTTGGACTAGATAAACGCAATATCCTGAATTTCTTTTTTGGCAAGAGAAAATAAAAGGGCAATCCACACAAGTCAAAAGTAGATGATGGAGTTCGGAGTATTTTCCATGTTTCAAATTCTTAACTCTGTTGGCTAGTGTCTTTTTTGGACTTGACACTTTACCTCCTTTAATCTTATCCGCAGTTGACAACTTATGAATCTTTCCTTTGAAATTGCTTATGTCCACCACGTTTGATTACCTCATTTCGTAGTTCAAGAAGTTCAATTGCTCTTGCAAAAGCCTTGTGCGTATAGCTTTGATTTTTTTCTCCTATTGCTATATCCTGCATTACATCAAAGCAGTAATGGTCATAATCTTCAACTGTGTTGAATCCTTTGAGCTTCATTACTATCTTCAATGCTTTTGGGCTTATGTGCAAACATTCGCTTCCTGGACTGTAATCTTGGCAAAAATTCCTCAATAGACAAGAGTTGCAATACTTCCTATACTGCGTATGTTGTCCAGTTTTGAGGCCATTGCAACTGATAGCATCAAGTTTATTCTGACTCTTTGACCTGCCACCTTTTCTGCAATCTTCTCTATTAAATCGGTGTTTTTTGCTTCCAAAGTTTCTTAGTTTGTCGTCTATCATGCTTTTTTCTCTGACTGTTGGACATTAAGTTTTTCGACTTTTTGAGGGTTTGAATTCGCTTTTTCACTGCAAGAATAACATGGTTCATGTTCAAATCTTAGTCTTGTGATGAAGCTTCCTTTATGATATTGAATCAGTAATTCAACTGCTTCTTTTGGTGTGATTTTAAGCGTAGGGGTCAGTCCAGTGTAATCAAAAATCTCTTTCATTCCAAGCAGGTCCTGCAAATCTTTAGTGCAGTCACAACATAAGCCAAGTTGGCCTGGAATCTTCTCTGAAAAGCAGAATGGCTTAATGCATAGGTTCTGTGGTTTGTAGCCATACTTTGTGTATAGCTCATTTCTTTCAATTTTGTCCATTGTCTTTATCCTCCTGTTGAGTTAATTGTGTCTGGCTAGTGAACTTCTGTGGCTCATCTTCTATGAATTCCTCAGTTACTATCAGCTCTTCTTCACATGTACTTTTTGACCTGTAATTTTCTTCTGTAAAGGTGTCTGAATCATCAGAATTGTCTTCAGTGTCAGGTATGTAGTCCTCAAATTGAAGCAAGAATGGCTTAATTTCATGGTTTTGATAGATTTCCTTAGCTGAATCTGACCCTAACCACACTTGTAACAACCTAGCAATATCATCAATGCTAACAGGTAGTGCTAGGTTGTGTGCAGGTGAAATTACAGGTCGAATCAGAACAGTTTTCTTGCTGACATAATCATCCTTGTAAATTTCAAGTTTATTTCTATCGTTTAACTTCTGGCACCAGTCTCTAATGGTTTTGACTGAGGCAATGTTTAATGCCTTTTGGACCTTATGCCTTAGTAACCAGTCGTGATATCTTTCCTGGTAGGTCATGGCCTTTATTTCTTCTGCATGTCTTCCTACGTTCTTTTCAACATAATCCAATAGCTTGACCAATCTATGATCTAATCCAGAATAAGTCAAGTTGAAAAAATCTCCAAACAAATTCAATGCATTAAGAAAGTCTGATGGTTCTGCATAGATAAAAGTCATGCCATCCACATACTTTGTTGCTCTCTGTTTCTGGTGAAGCCAAGTAATTGCACGAGTAAGTGAGAGTATTCTTTTGACATCTCTTTTTACTCTGTCCTTTGTTGTATCAAATATTTCTTTGCCATTGATCTTATCAGAAAGAATCTTTGCAAAAGGAATGATTACCTGAACATCTTTGGCCAGAAGAAATATTGATGTAGCAATCCAAGAATCTGTTTGATGATGCCTTTTCAAGTAATATTCTTCATCACCTGCCTTGGTTAATACGTCATCAACAACTATCTTATTTTTCTCTCGATATCCCCTTATTGGAACAATAACATATCTTGTTTCAAGCTCATCATCAGACTCTGTTTCTGTAGTTCCATAAATCAATGTCTTCTGCTCTTGTTCAGTTCTGATTGCAGTCTTAAAACCAGTTTTGATGTCTTTCTTTAATGTTGATGTTCCCCCTTCTGCCATCTGTTTGAATGTTTCAACAATCTCTGCATTTGCTCCGTTCTCTCGATTTTTATTAATCTCTGAGAATGCAATTATTCTCTTATTTTGCACATCATCTTCAAGCGTTGCTGTTGTAACTCTTGTTACTTTTATCCAATCTTCTTTCGGGAAATGAGATAAGACATTATCTGTGTTGCTATCTTTTCCTGAAGAGCTGTTGCCTTTTAATGCACAGCTGCAATGATCACGAGGATCAAGAAGATAAGCAGAAGTCACAACGATAAAAGTCGCAACCTTTTCCTTATGATCTAACTTATGTTTAACATCGAGCTCAGAATGAATATGTTTTAAAAGCTGATAATCGAAGAATCGAGGATCAATCTTAGCGTTAATGTGTTTGTATTCTTCCTGGACAACTTTGTCATCCATCTCCAGAATCAGTTTATTAAGCGCCTCACTCATTTTGACTCCCTCACAATTCTCTTAGGATTTCCCGTCTTGAAATGAGGCACAGCTTCAAGTGCAATCATTGTTTTCTCTGACGCTTTCATCGTATCGCATCCAAACTTTGAAATCAAGAAATGTCTAATCTTTTGCCTGCTCTGCTCAGAATAACTAACAAGATCATTATCAAAAATATGGATGTGATATCCTTTCGAGCCAGTAAAATATGCTTTGTAAGGAAAACCATACTTTTCCAATGCATCACAGATTTCATTGAGTTTCTTCTCAGAAACATCATTATCCATATCTAATACAATCTCGCAAGGAAGAATCTGCCTGACATTCATCTTGCTTAAAGATTCCATGCCCTTATCTGAATGCCAAAGCTCTAAAACACTCTGATGCTTAGTCCACTTAGGCTTATCCTTATCTCGCTGATCTCCACGAGCAACCTTGAAATCGCCATACTTATTGCAAAGCATCGTGAGATAGCTTGCAGTCTCAGAACCTGTTTCCATTCTTCCTTACCTCCACCCTCACGACCCTCGAAAGAGGAATCATATCTCTATCATCCAATACAATAGAGAAATCATCATACGAAGTTACAACGCCTTCACGCCAGGCAATTTTCTCGCCATCGTCAAAGAAGACTTTTGCAGATTTTCCTTTCATCGTTCCATCGCTCCATATTTATTCACTCTCCAGAATTATTAGTCGGCTGTTTGTATTGCCGTCAATAACTATCCTAAAACCCACCCTTGTCTCTTTAGCGCCATTAAATCGCAAGAATGGAAGAAAGTGCTTAGGAATAGGCAATTGGTACGTTTTGGTCTTACCCTTAACACACTTGTATATTCTTCTTGGCTGCAGATCATAATTATCAAGTTTGTCAAGCCAGAAACCAACTTTCACTCTCTGACCTTCTACGACTGGCTCAGGAACTTGATGAGTAACATCATTCAAGTACGCATGTCCGATTATGCTTGGGATATTGTAGCATACGCTTTCTCCTGCATGAATCAGAGTTTTCTTGAATGGATGCTGATACACTATCTGGGTTGGGTTTATCTGTCTCATTTTAATCTTAGTTAGGTATTGTTAAGAATAGTTAGTTTTTTTCTTAATAAGATTTACTGAAGTTCACAAAACCTAACAATACATGACAAGATTTATATATTAGTAAAAACTAACTAAGTTCAATGGCAAAGAAATACAACCTCCTCGAACTACTGCAACAAAACCAAGAAGGAGATCCAGACTATGTAGAGAGTTGCATGGCAAGCCTAACTGCACTCGAAAGAAAAATCATTTACATCTTACATCAAGCCAATGAGCCAATCAAAGTATCAGAAATAAGAAACAAACTCATAGAAGCAGAGCTAAACAACGTTGACAAAAACACAGAAATAGGAAAGAAAATAGAAAAGATCAAAAAACAAATCACAGGAAGACATAAGATGCTTGCAGAAATAGACAAGCTACTTGAAACAGATCTTCCAAGCTTCAAAACAATAGAAACAACACTTGAACAGCTCGAAAAAGACAGTATTGTTCTGGCCAAAAGCACAAGCTCAGAACTATCCAAACATAATTGGTTTTTGCATCCGCGGATAAAAACACAGATGATAAAAGCAAACAAGAATCTCAAAAGAGAACAAAACGAAAGACTATTCGGAAAACAATTATCGAGAGTGTTTCCCGTATGATTACTAAGGTTACGAATTTAATTACTAAAAAGGTAGTCGAGAACAATGGACAAAACAGTCAAATATACTCAATTAAAGGGAGGAAATAGACTAATGAAAATGGCAAACACTGTGTTTAAAAAAGAGGCTTTTGTTATTGCTGCTATTTTGGTATTTTCTATTTTCACTTTTGGATGTCAGACAAAAACAGAAGAAAAACAGGATATTGTTCCAATAAATGAGGATGTTCCTGAATCTGAGATTGTAAGGAAAGTAGATTTTTTTTATATAACAAGTCCTGATAGGGTTATGCATTCTACTTATTCTATTGTTATACAAAGAGGATGGGAAGAAATAGAGTATAACAACAGCTTTGTATATATTCCTCCTGAAGGTAATTTTTCTGATCCGTTTTCTGAAAAGTTCGCTGTAAGTGTCGAGATGCCTATAAGTGAATCTGCATCTTTAAAGAAACTTACTGAGGCAGACATTAGGAAAACTGGGGAGTTGCTGCCAAACCTTAAAGTTATAAATCAGAGTGAGGATGAAAAATTAGGGCAGATGGATGCGATTAAAGTGGTTTTTACTGGAAGCATAGAGAACAGGATTCTTAGGATTACTCAATACAGGGCGATACAGGGAAATAGGCTCTATGTACTGACACAGCAGTGCGAGTACGAAAAATGTATGTATGATAATATATTTAAAGAAGTGTCAGAATCATTTTCATGGAGAAATCCTTAATAAGGAGGTGGTTTAGTGAAATCTCTTATTTTATATGATTCTACGTTCGGGAATACAAAGATAATAGCTGAGACAGTTTCGAAAGAACTAGGTGAGGATTCTAGCGTTGTTTTTGTGTCTGATTTTAAGGAAGGGATGCTTAAGGGCGTTGGGCTTCTTATAGTTGGTAGTCCAATAATAGGATGGAAGCCTTCAGAGAAAATGGGGACATTTCTTTTAAACTTGACTAAAGACAGATTAAAGGGGATTAAGGCGGCGAGTTTTGATACGCGAGTAAAACTATTCATACACGGTGATGCAACAAAAAAGATATCTAATGCTCTGAAAGAAAAAGGAGGGGAAATAATAACTAGTCCACGCTATTTTTATGTTAAGGGAAAAGAAGGTCCTTTGCTTGATGGAGAAATAGAAAAAGCAAAGGAGTGGGCTAAAGAGATAAAAAGAAAGATTAAGTAATTATTTGTAATTAAATATGTTGCATATATCTGAGAATTCCTGGTTTATCTCGAAATCATTGTCTATTTGTTTTAAAGCTTGCCTATCGCATAGTTTTATTCCGCAGCCTATTCCTTCAGTGGAGCTGTGGCTGTACCTGTAAAGGCTTTTTCCTTCGAAATATCCTTTCCCTGCTTCATGAAGGTAGAAGTGTAATTCAGGCATTTCGCCTTTCACAGGTCTTGTTATGTTAGGGCCTACCTTTGTCAATAATTTTGGCCTTACAACTCCTTTTATTGAGCCCTGTGTTTCTCCATTTATGTTAACCAAATCTCCTTCAATAAATATTATTGGGAAGTTTATTCTTTCGTAATGTGCCTCTCTAAGCCTGCTGTCTTCTCTTATAAGATTGTCTACATATGCATTAGAATTTATTATTTTAACATTTTTTATCAAATTCTTTGAATCAAGGTAGCTTATGTACAATGTTTGATTCTTGAATACCAGCGAGTCCAATCCTAGTTCTTCTTTTGAAACCGAGGTTGTAGCATCAATCATTTTTTGGACGTGATTTATTCTTTCATTTTCCATTGTTTTAATTAATTGAAATAGTTGTCCCATTAGCAAAGGGGAGGAATATTAATTTATAAACTTTACTATTATTATCTACTATTTAGTAGTTATAATATGTTATTTTATAATTTTTCTTTTTTTTGGAAATATTATTAAATAAAGGCACTAAAAGTAACAAGGGGGATTAATAATGCATCATGCAACACTTTGCTATGTATTTGACAAGGATAAAATACTTCTTGGAATGAAAAAGAAAGGGTTCGGTCAGGGAAAACTAAATGGCTACGGTGGGAAAGTAGAGAATGGAGAAAGCTTTGAAGCAGCAGCTATAAGAGAGACAAAGGAAGAATCAGGATTAGATGTATTTAATCTTAAAAAAGTTGCAGAGCTTGACTTTAAATTTACTAATGCTCCTCCTGGAAAGGATTGGGATCAAGTGGTTCATGTTTATTTCACACATGACTGGAAAGATAATCCTATAGAAACAGATGAAATGTCTCCTAAATGGTATGATGTTGAAAATATTCCAATAGAGCAATGCTGGGACGACGACAAATTCTGGCTTCCAAAAGTAATAGAAGGAAAGAAGATATACGGATGGTTTATTTTTGGAGGAGACAACAACACTCTGAAGGAACACAAAATACAGGAAACATCAAGCTTTAAAAGATGACCTAGGTGCCAATAAACATGCTATCTTTAATTGAGCTTAAAAAAATAAAGTCATTAAACACTCCCTGGAGAATCCAGGAATTTGTTAATTCCTTAGAGTACAATACAGGAAAAAGAGTTTCAGTCATTGATGTTCTAAGGAAAAGAAAAGCAGACTGCCTTGAAGCGGCATGCTTCGCTATGTTTACACTTCGCGCAAATGGAGTTGAATCTTTTCTTATTGATTTAAGTGCAGTGAGAGACGAAGACCATGTTCTCTGTGTATTTAGGCAAAATGGGTTGTTCGGTGCAATCGCCCAAAGCAAATTCATAGGATTAAGGTACAGGCATCCAGTTTACAAGTCATTAAGGGAATTGGCAATGAGTTACTTTGATAATTACTTTAGCTATCAAGGATACTTCGGTCTAAGGAGCTTTTCTAAAATGGAACTAAAAAAGCTTCCTCCTGAATGGATTGAAAGCGAGAAATGGATAAAAAAAATAGAAAATGATTTCTCAAATCTTAAACATGAAATGCTTGTTCCTGCAGACATAAAACTTCCAGTTGTAAGCAAGCTTAAATTTCAAAGGGAAATTGTCTTATTCCCAAAATATGCTAAAGTAGCAAAGAAATACAAATAAAGATGTTCAGGATTCTTTCTTTAAAACTTCATAAAACTCATCATTCATCCTTACAAGGCGCATTTTTCCCAATGCTTCCTTTCTGACAATCCCCTTCTTCATGAGCGACTCAACAATCCTGTGCGCTTTTACCTTGGTAAAACCTTCCATATATGTTATCTCTGCCTGTTGGATTTTTCCATGGTTATCTACAAGCTTTTCAATTACTTTTTTCTCATCTGGCTGAAGAAATTTCAATATTACATCAGTGTTGTGTCTTATTATTTTCTCTTTTCTTTCAACTTCCCCGCTAAGTATATAATAAACCAATGCTCCCACAGCTATCCCAAAAAAGGAAAAAATAGGTATGAAATAATAAAAAGGAGTTCTATCCTGGCGGGAATATACTTGCTGTATTATTTCCTCTTTCTGCATAAGCTCTAATTCAAGGGGATCAAGCTGCCTTAAATCATGAAGCCTGCTCATGAAGAATATTATGCTTATTAAAAGAAGGATAAAGCTTCCTATTACAAGCCCCGCGACAATAAGTCTTTTCTTATTCATTTGGTAATGTAATGCCTTTTTTATTTTAAATGTTATTCAGAACCTCTTTTTTTGCCTTTGGTTTCACAGTTATGAAACATGGTTTCAGGAATTTAATAATATGGTTTCATCTTATGTAACCTTGTGCTAAACGCACGGAGAGAATAAAATGAAGAACAAAATGTTGATGGGAATTTTTGTGTTGTTCCTAGTAAGCATAGTTGCTTTTGCAGGCATAACTTACGCTTATAAGGGAAATGCAAATGTACAAGGACCTAACTACAATGAAGAAGTGCATGAGCAGCTTGAAGCGGCAATAGAAGCAGGAGATTATGATGCATGGCTCCAGATAAGAAAGGACAACAACCTGCCAATGAGAGGAAAAATATTTCAAGTAATAAACGAGGATAACTTTGACAAGTACGCCGCAATGCATGAGGCAATGGAATCAGGAGATACAGAAACTGCTGATGCAATAAGAGCAGAACTTGGACTTGGTCAGGGCATGATGAATAAAGGAAATAACGCAGTTCAGACCACAAGACAGGGAATTAAACAAGGCGCAGGAGTGAAATCTGGTTCAGGAATGGGATTAAATTCAGGAACACACAACTGCGGAAGTTGTCCGTACAATTAAATTAATTCTTTTTTTTCTTTTTTTTGTAAAACTATATAAATGATTAAGTCTGAATTATTTTAAATCAATTCATTTTACGGAGGTGTTTTATGAATAAAGCAATGGTTTTGCTTATAGTTAGCCTTCTCGCAATTGGAGGAGTACTTGCAGAAGGACAGCAGGATACAGGAATAAAGGATGTTAATGCTGGATTCTTAAATGAGGATTCTGGCAATGGAGGAGATGGAAACCCTGATAATGATGTTAATGGATCAGGAGAAAATACAGATTTGGAGACTCAGAACAAAGGAGAAGACTCTAATATTCAGGCTAGAGTACAGACAAACAATCCTGAAGTGGGCGAAATGGCTCAGCAGCAAGCAAAGAATGAGAATGGATATAGGACTTTTGTAAGCAACAAAGGAGAGCAAGTCCTTGTAAGAACAGAGAATGGTGCTGCAATAAATTCGAATGGAGTAGAAGCAAAAACAAAGCTTCATCTAAGATTGGAAAATGACAGCGAAGGAAACCAATCAAGAATACATGTAAACCTTTCAAACGGAAGGAATGCAGAAGTAAAAGTAATGCCTTCGACAGCTTCAGAGACTGCACTTCAGAGACTCGGATTAAAGGTTTGTGAGCCAGGAAACTGTACAATAGAACTTAAAGAAGTAGGAAAAGGAGATGAAGCAGAGCCTGCTTATGAAATTGAAGCAACAACTGAAGGTAAATTCCTTGGCTTGTTCAAGACTAGGGCTAAAGTAAAAACCCAGGTAAGCGCTGAAACAGGAGAAGTGCTAAGGGTAAAGAAGCCTTTCCTTACATCAGTAAAGGAATCAGACGACTCTGAGGAAACAGAGGAGTAAATTATTTTCTTTTTTTAGTAATATATTTATATATCAGAGAGAGTTCATTTCTTAAATGGGGTTGCTTGACTTAGCAAAAAATTTCATTGATTTTGTCCTTCATATAGATAGGCATCTTTATACAATTGTTCAGGATTACGGAATTGGAGTATACTTCATACTATTTCTAATAGTGTTTGTAGAGACGGGGCTTGTCCTTATGCCTTTCCTTCCTGGAGATTCGCTTATTTTCATATCGGGAACTCTTGCAGCGAACGAAATATTAAATGTATGGATATTATTTGCAGTATTTTTCTTCGCAGCGGTCCTAGGGGATACTGCTAATTACTGGATAGGATATCATTTCGGTAAAAAAGTGTTCGCAAAAAGCAAGCTTTTCAACGAGGAATACCTTCAAAGGACAGAGAAATTCTATGAAAAGCACGGTGGAAAAACCATATTTCTGGCGAGGTTTGTGCCTATAATAAGGACATTCGCACCCTTCGTTGCGGGAATAGGCAAGATGAAATACTCTAATTTCATAAAATACAACATAATAGGGGCATTTTGCTGGGTGATTCTCTTCCTTGCTGCAGGATATTTCTTTGGAAATATTCCAATAGTAAAAAACAACCTTGTTATTGTCACATTCCTTATAATTATAATATCATTCATTCCGCCAGTTGTGGAATACATAAAGCACAAAAGACAAAAAAGCAAGGAAAAAAAGAAATACGATGTTAAAAGGATAGTGAATAAATGAAATCTTATACAGAATACCTTTTGTTTAACACAAAAAATGAAGTAGAATTTCTAAATATAACTTCAAAGGTGGAGGAGGCAGTCTCAAAGTCAGGAATAAAGGAAGGACTTTGCCTTGTTAATCCCATGCATATTACTGCTGCAGTTTATGTTAATGATGCAGAAAGCGGTTTGATACAGGACTTTAAGGAATGGCTTGAGAAGCTTGCACCAAGAGGATTGAATTATAAGCACCATATGACTGGAGAAGACAATGCGGATGCGCACATAAAAAGAACCCTGATGGGCCACCAAGTTGTTCTTGCAATAACAAATGGCAAATTAGACTTCGGACCATGGGAGCAAGTTTACTATGCTGAATTTGATGGTCGAAGGCAGAAAAGAGTAATAGTTAAAATAATAGGGGAATAGATTAATTATAATTTTTTATATGGGTATTGGTCATGCATAGTTCTCCTTAAATTTTTTATTTATAGACTTTGTCCCTGTGCATTATATCTACAAATGTAATTATATTATTTTTCTGCTCAACTGAAAATAAAAGTATGTAGTTTCCAGTAAGATGGATGCGCGTATACTCATTTAGAGGACTTTTTAAGTTTTTGTAAGAATTTATTGTATTTTCATTTCTATTTATAACTTCAAGAAGCTTTCTTTTGAATGTCTGTGCAAGTATTTTGTCCTTTTTACAAAGAACTTCAAGCTTTTTTGATAGTTCATCAGTCAGTACATATCTAAACATATTTACAGCCCCAGAATTTTGTTTAATTCCTTTTCAGTCATTGTTTTGTTAGGATATTTCTTTTTATGTGCTTCGTAGATTCTGTCAAGTTCTCTTAGAGCAGATTCATTAGGGACTTTTTCAACATATTCTTCTCCAACATCATCAAGAAGTTTTTTTAGTGCTTCATTTCTATTTTTTAAGCCGTGTTTGCCTTTAACTACATCCAGTACTTTTAAGGAATAATCGTCCAGATCAAATCTTGTTTCAGTCACAATATCACCTTTTATCACTTTTTATCACCTTTAATCATTTCTGGTATATATAATTATTCCTTTTGTGCTTCAAAGAAAGTTTTTTATTTAAATACGCCGCGAGAGAATTTGTCTTGTGCAGTGAAAGAAATTATAATAAAAAAAGAAAATAAAAATAATAAAGAATAGAAAAAATTATATGGAGTCTTATCTCCTGTTTCTTCCGTGGCCTTGGTTATGAAACCTTCTAGGATTGCCCTGTCTGCTTTGCCCCCCTTGCGCGTGAGGTGCCCTATGATCCTGAGATCCGTGCTGACCTTGAGGCTGGTTTTCCCTTCTCGAATGATGAGATCCCTGTTTTTCTTCATAAGAATTAGGCCTTTCATTTTGGTTTCCCCTTCTTCCATCTCCGAAGCCTCTTCTCCCATTTCCACCATTAGGTCTCCCAAACCTAGGATTATCCCTTCTATCAGAAAATCTTTCCATCTGAATCTTTTCAAAGCTAGGCAATGGTGCACTGTCAATAACTAAATTTCTGTCTGAAAGCACGCTCCTGAAATTATCATGGTCCCTATCACAGAGCAAAGTTATTGCTTCACCAGAATTTCCCGCCCTTGCAGTCCTTCCTATTCTATGGGTGTACTCTTCTGAGGTCTTTGGAGAATCATAATTGTATACATGGGATATGTTGTTAATATCAAGTCCCCTTGCAGCAACATCAGTAGCCACCATTACACTTATGTTTTCAGCTTTTAAGGAATCTACTGCATTGCTCCTCATGTTCTGAGTCAGTCCTCCGTGGACTGCCAATGATTTTATTCCCTGTCTCTTAAGGTTCTTATTCACATTGTCAACTTCCCTTCTTGTACCGCAGAACACAATCGCCAAACCTTCCTTTTTGTTTTTCAACAAATGGACCAGAAGGGAAAATTTATCATTTTGCCTAACATTATAATAAACCTGTTTTAACAAAGACCTATCAACATGAATCTTTTCCCTTATCATAAAAGGAGTGTTAAGATATTTTCTTATCAAATCCTGAACGTGCCCAGCCATTGTTGCGCTGAAAAGCATAGTCTGCCTTTCTTTTGGAATGGACTTTAATATTTCTTTAACATCGTCAATAAAACCCATCTCAAACATCTTATCTGCTTCGTCCAAGACGAATGTTTTAACGTTTTTTAGATAGATTGTTTGTCTTCCAATATGATCCAACATCCTACCTGGAGTTGCAACAACAATTTCAGCCCTCTTTAATTCATCAATCTGAGGCTGAATCCCGACCCCTCCATAAACTACTGCAGTTTTAATGTTAAGGTATAAGGCAAACTTATCCATGTTCTCCTTTACCTGGACTGCGAGTTCTCTTGTCGGTGTAAGAATAACTGCCTGGATGCCTTTACCGCGCTCAATTTTTTCCAGGATAGGTATGCCAAAAGCTGCGGTTTTACCTGAGCCAGTCAAGGACTGACCAACAATGTCTCTTCCTTTTATAGCTTCAGGAATCGCCTTTGCCTGAATAGGAGTTGGCTCTTCAAATCCTAATCTGTTTATAGCTTTCATTATCTCTGGTCTTAATTCTAATTCTTCAAATTTCATCTTATATTTACTCCATTTTACATCGATAGACTACTGTTTTCCTTTGTCTACACTATTTCTTGGTATTTCAGTACAATCTGAGAAAACGATGCTCACGAAATTAGATTTTTCGTGGGTAGATTTCTCGCGCACGGAACGTGCAAACGTTTGCGCGGCGAAATCGTGAATGATTCTTACAAACAGATTTTCTGTTTGTTCACGCTAAACGTGAAAACTTACTGTCTTACAACATCTAGGAAAGAAGATTGGTTTATAAATGTGATGGGGTGGGAGCTTGATTTTTAGTATGATTCTAGACTTTTTAGTCATATACATCCTTAATAAAAATATTATGAATATTTTTTTTATATAAATCATAAGCCTCTTTGCTGTATAGGACAAAAATTGCTTTTATTTTGCTGTTTTTGTTCTCTTCTAGGAATTCTTTAACAATATTTACTGAGTCTGCAATTGACACTCCGTATGCTCCTGTGCTTATGGCTGGATATGCTATTGTTTTGCAGTTGTTTTTTTCTGCTATTTTCAGGCAATTGTTATAACATGATTTCAATAAAGAAATGTGATCTTGTCCTTGAATAGGTCCAACTGTGTGGATGATTATTTTTGCTTTTAGATTGTATGCTTTAGTTTCTACGGCTTCCCCTGTAGGTAAACCTTCAGGATAGGCTGTTTTTCTTAATTCTAAACATTCCTGTCCTAAAGAAGGTCCTGCAGCTCTGTGTATTGCACCGTCTACCCCTCCTCCACCTAATAGAGATGAATTGGCTGCGTTTACAATAGCGTCAACTTTTAGCTTCGTTATATCTCCCATAATAATTTCAAATTCCATTTTATTCATCCGAACATCTCGTTTGTTGCGTTTTTTGGTTTTGTTTTGAACATGCTTGAGATTGTTTCGTTTGTTATTGGTTGTCTGTTTTCCAGATAATTAAGAGTTATTTTTTCCCATAAGACTTCTAGATCTCTGTATGACATTCCTTTTGTTTTAGATGCCAATTCTTCTGCATCTATTGAAAGAGGCAAGTCTTTTTGAAGTCTGCAGATGTGTTTATTGCAGAATAAAAGTCTTTCTTTTTGTTCTGGTAGTTTGAATGAGATTTCTTTGAATCTGCTTCTGAATGCGCTTCCGAATCTGTTGATGTCGTTTGCAGAGAGTATGAATATAGATTCTATTCTTTCTTTGCTCGCACCTTCTATTTGTCTTTGTAAGTCTCCAAGCATTACTGTGTCTTCGCCAAATGGATCTTTTCCTATTAGTTTGTCTGCTTCATCAATAAATATTATGCAGTGTTTGTATCTTTTTGCAAGATTAAATATTCTTTTTGTGCCCCACATTCCTCTGGAGTAAATGTCTGCAGCACTTATGTTAAGAATGGGATATCCTAAATATCCTGCTAGTGCTTTTGCTGCAAATGATTTTCCTGTGCCTGCTGGGCCTTCAAACAATAATAGGTTGGAACGTTTTATTTTGAATTTGTTTGTCAGAGATTCATGTTTATAGATTAACCCTATTTGTTTTATTGCCTGAACTGCATCTTCATTACCAATTAAATCGTTTAATTTTACATCTGAATTTATAATTTCATAGTCATATAATTGTGTGGGTTTGTATATTTCTAGGGCTTGATTTAATGAGTTTAAAGATAGTTTTTTGTCTATTCTGTATGCGAGTTTTATTAGCTCTCCAAGATCTCTGTAATTGTATCCTATGGATTTATATGTTAAAGTATTTATTTTAGATTCAGATAAATATTTGCTGAATTTTTGCTTAAGAAAATCCTTTTTATTTTCATTTGTTGGCAAGTCAAATTCTATTTTTATTTCAACCCTGTCTATTATTTGCTCGCAAAAATCAGTTATGTCATTAAGAGTTATAATTAAGATTTTATTTTCCTGTTTTTTTACTATGTCGAGAATTCTCATTAAATTTCTCAAATCCTCTGATTCGATTGCACCATAGTCTCCTTTTGAAAGAATGAAGTTTAAGTCGTCAATGTAAATAACTTGATTTTTTCTCTTTTCTATATTTTCAATAAGTTCACTCATTGAATCAAATTTTCTGTAATTTAATGATTCGCCAGTACCCATATAAAGAATTTCTTGATTTATTTCTTCAACGAGTTTTTCAGCAATGAATGTTTTACCAACGCCTGTATCTCCTTTAAAAAGATAGCTTCTGCTTTCTAATTCTTTGTTTTTATCTGAATCAAAATAGTCTACTGCTGCTTTAATGCTAAGCTTATCATATTCTTTGATGTTGCTTTTGTCTATTAGTTCGAAAAATTTCGTTCTGTTAAGATTTGCCATTTTGTTCCTCCAATATTGGTTAGGATGGCTTACTTTTATATTTTTCTATTATTTAGTATAAAATATATTTTTTAGTAGAAACCTTTATATATTCATATAATTTACCTTTATAAATGGATAATTTTTTAAATAATATAATATAAATCAGGAGAAGGGGGTTTATATGAAAGTACTAATAGCTACGCTTTACTCAGCTGAGCCAGTCTTGTTTGCTATAACAAAATTAGGACCAGATAAGGTTTTTTTGCTCACAGACATGGAGCCAAACAAAGAGCAGTCAGATGCAATTAAACTAATACAGAATTCTTTAGGCAAAGTAATAGATATAAAAGCAGTAAAAACAGAAGTTTATGACATAGTGGGAATAGCCAAAACATGTGTATCTTTAATAGATGCGCAAGGAAAAGATGACCACATCTACGTAAACATTACTTCTGGTAGGAAAACAAAAGCAATCGGACTATTATTCGCAGCATATGCAAGACACGACCAAGTAAAAAAGATTGCATATAATCCAGAAGAAGACAGAAATACGGTGGTTTATTTGCCTAGATTATCATTTAAACTTACTGAAAGCCAGAAAAAGATACTTGAAAAATTAGATTCAGGAAAGTTCGAGACAGTAGGCGAACTTTCAGAGAAAGTAGAACTTTCAACAGCTATGCTTTATAGGGCGGTTGATGAGTTAAAAGACATGGATTTAGTAACAGAAGACTTGAAACTAACAGATGCGGGCAAGATAGCGAGGTTGTGAGTGGGATGGGAGAATATCCAAATTTAACAAAGTGCGTACGTGTAAAATTAAATGAACAGTTAGGAGAACATGGAGGTGGTAGAGAAGTATATCTTCCAAATGTTAATAGAAAAATCCGATTTAAAGCAGATGATTGTATAATTATGGATGATAAACATGAAATTTTTATAGAGATTGAAGAAACCCAATGTCATCCCGATACTAATGTTTCAAAATACTGGATGTATTTAGAGGAAAATAAAGACAAAAATATAATATTAATACAATTCTTTGGCAGAGAATTCTCCATAAAACAGAATTATTTATCTAGATTAATGCTATGTAAATTTATAGCTGATAAAATAGAAAATGAAAATGTTGAAC
>CAZOPU010000016.1:0-22196 GCA_964581965.1 uncultured Methanosarcinales archaeon
TGGACCTTCTCTTATTTTTCCCAGCACTCTAAGTGAGTTATTTTCAGGCTCATATTCTACTTTTTCTGTTTCAAGTACCAAGAATACTTGTTTTCTTACAACTTTCGCATTCTCTTCATTACCTATTCTTATTTTTCTTTCTGTTTTTCCTCTTATTATATCTGATTCACATATTACGTGACTTAAATGCCATAGGTCTTCCTGCTCCGTGATTTTTATAGTAATCTCCCCATGTTTCAAATCTTTTTTTATTATTTGCATATTAAACTATTATTATAATCGTTTGTTTTTATTTTTAATGCTTTATTTAATAAGAATAAGTCATTTATCTATTTTAGTGTTGAAAATGATCATTATTAAAAAATTAAAAATAAATAAAAAAATATTCTTTTTTATTCATCAGAGAATTCATCTATTTTATATTTGAAGTCTTCTGGTTTTATTAATCCCTTTTTTTCTGTGTAGATTTTTGCCAGCAAGTAAAATACAAGTCCAAGGCTCTTCTTTCCCTTGTTATTGCACGGTATAACTAAATCTATGTTGTTTGCCTGGTTGTTTGTGTCGCAAAGTGCAATTACGGGTATTCCTATTTTCAACGAGTCTTCCACTGCGTTTTTATCTGGCCACGCGTCTGCTACAAGAACTATTTTCGCTTCTATAAAATTTTTCAGAGCTGGATTGGTCATTACTCCAGGAGGATATCTTCCTGCAAAAAACTTGCATCCTGTTATTTCTGCAAATAATTTAACTGCGGTCCATCCTGTTTCTCTTCTGCATACTATAAGTATGTCTTTTGGATCGTAATGTGAAAGAAGATTTCCTGCGGTCTTTATTCTTTCATCTATTTTCTGCACATTCAGAACTGAAAGTCCATCAGGTCTTGTTTTGTAAATAAAATTCTCCATGTATTTGGTCCTGAATTTTGTTCCAATGTGTATTCCTGACTTCAGGTATTCGTCGTTTGATATTAGCAATGCGTCTTCCATCTTATTTTCCTCATTTTGTTTATTTACTGAACCTAGAAAGTGTGCTGTGATTTTTTTTACCTCACACAGCTTCCTGGACTAATGTCCTGGTTCGGTTATACTTTTTAGGAGTGTATTTTGATTTATAAAGCTTCTTATTGATGGAGGTTATTATTGAAAAGCTTATAAGTCAATAAAGATTCCCAAATGAGTTTAAAATGCTAAAAATAAATACATGGTTTAATTCATATATGAGGGATGGAAGAAGAGAATGGACTGATTATAGCTTTACTGTAGAGAATTCATTTGGGAAGATATCTGAGAAGTATTGCAAAGGTTTTCGGGAGACTTTTCCGGATGTGTCTGTAATGGTTAGGAGAATAGTTCAGCTTCAGAAAGAGTATGATGATTATGAGACTGAGATTATAAATGGGTATGTTTATTCCAGAGATCAAAACAGATTTATTAATGGCGATGTTTACATTCCTTTGAATAATGGTTCTGTTCAGGTGAGTAGAAAATTAAATAATGCCGAGTTTAATTCTCTTTTGGGAGAGCTTCAAAAAGCTCTTGACGGAAATTAATCCTTTTACTTATTTAAGGTGTTGTGGGTGTAGAATTTATTTATGTTTTTTATATTTTACTGGTCAACTTCACAGTATATTTAAATAAAGCTCTGCTCCTGATTGTTTTGATATATAGGAGAGTTATATGAACAATCTGATTAACCCCAATTTTAAGCCTAGATTGTATCAGGAAACTATTTTTAGCTCTGTAATAAAGGAAAACACAATGGTTGTGCTTCCTACAGGATTGGGAAAAACCGCTATTGCTGCGATGATGATTGCACACAGGATAACAAATTATCCTAATTCAAAAATATTGTTCTTGGCGCCTACAAAGCCGTTGGCTCAGCAACACGAAAAAACACTTACTGGTTTGCTGGATAACAAAATAACAATTTCTCTTTTTACAGGCTCTGTTTCTCCAGAAAAAAGAAAAGAACTGTGGAGTAAGTCGGATGTTATAGTGAGTACACCTCAAGGGTTGGAAAACGACATAATAAGCAGGAGAATAAAATTTGAAGAGGTTTCATTACTTATCTTCGACGAAGCTCACAGAGCTGTGGGGGACTATGCTTATGTATTTTTAGCTGGCAACTATGTAAAAACATCCAAGTTTCCAAGGATTCTAGCATTGACTGCAAGTCCGGGATCAGATATAGAAACAATACTGGATGTGTGCAATAATCTGTTTATAGATAATGTGGAGTTCAGAAGCGCGGATGATTCAGAGGTTTCTCCTTATGTTCAGGATATGAACGTGGAGTATGTAAAAGTAGAATTATCTGACGAGTTAAAAAAGATAAAGGCTTTTTTGGAAAGATGCTACTCCTCTAAATTGGAAGAAGCATCTACATTAGGATATATGAGTGGAGGTGCTGCAAATTATACAAGGTCATCTCTTTTGTCTGCTGTTTCAGGTCTGCATAGCAAAATTGCACAAGGAGATAAAAGCTTTGAGCTTTTGAAAACAATAAGTCTTATTGCAGAAGCACTTAAAGTTCAGCACGCATTGGAATTAATTGAGACCCAAGGAACATATCAATTGGTAGAGTATCTAAACGAGCTTGAAAAGCAGGCGGTTTCAAGCAACACAAAAGCTGTAAAAAATCTCGTCAAGGATATTAATTTCAGGTCTGCATTTATTCTGGCTAAAAGTACATATGAAAAAAAAATAGATCATCCTAAATTAGGTGTGCTTAGGCAAATAGTTATAGATACTTTAACCGAGAAAAAAAATGCTAAGATAATAATTTTTACTCAATTCAGGGATACAGCATCCAAGATAAAAGAAATTCTCGCGTCGGAAAATATATCCGGTGAGGTGTTTGTAGGTCAAGCTAAGAAGAAAAATACGGGGCTGAGCCAGAAGCAGCAAAAAGAAATGCTTGAAAAATTCGAGAATGAAAAGTTCTCCTGTCTTATAGCTACATCTGTCGGCGAAGAGGGACTGGATATTCCTGAGGTTGACTTGGTTATATTTTACGAGCCTATCCCTTCTGCGATAAGGACTGTTCAGAGAAGAGGAAGAACGGGAAGGCAAAAAGAGGGACGGGTTATAACTTTAATAGCAAAAAATACCCGTGACGAAAGCTACAGATGGGTTGCGCATCATAAAGAAAAGAGAATGTACAATGTCCTTAAAACCATAAAATCAAAGCTGTATGAAAGCAAGCAAAACAAACCTTCTACGCTTAATGATTTTGCTAATAATGACTCTGAAATGCAGGATAAAGTAATAATAAAAGCTGATTATAGAGAAAAAGGCTCGCAAGTGTTAAAAGAGCTTATGGCTATGGATGTGAATCTGGATTTAACTGGCCTTGAAATAGGAGACTATCATATAAGCGAGTACGTTGTTGTAGAATACAAGAAAGTTAAGGATTTTGTAGATTCAATAATAGATGGAAGACTTATGAGTCAGGCAAGGGAACTGAAGCAGTACTATCAACCTATAATAATTGTTGAAGGAGAAGAGGATATTTATTCTCAGAGAAACATTCATCCAAATGCCATAAGAGGTGCGTTGGCTTCATTAATGTTGAGTTTCAGGATTCCTGTCTTAATCACTAAAAATGCAAGGGATACTGCAGCTATGATAAAGCTGATTGCTGAGAGGGAACAGAAAAAGGATGATAGAGATTTCCAGATGCACTCAGTAAAGCCATTATCTAACAAGGAAATACAGGAGTATGTGATTTCCAGCTTTCCAAACGTGGGATCAAAGATTGCACCTCATCTTCTAAGGCATTTCAAAACTATAAAGAACATAATCAATGCGGATGAATCTGAGCTTAGAAAAGTAGATCTTATAGGTCCAAAGAAAGCAAAACAGATGAAGGATCTCATAGAGAAAGAATATGAAGATTAAAATTTGAAAGAATATATTAATTAAAATAAAAAAATAAAAATAATTTACTTGTCTTCCTCTTCTTCTCCGAAGTCTTCAGAGCTTTCAGAATCATCAGCTGATTCTTCCTCTCCGAAATCATCGCTGTCGTTTTCTGGAGAGTAATTATCTTCAGGTGCTGCCTGTTCTTCAGATTTTCCATTGTCTGATGGGGCAGATGCTTCTCCTACAACTTCTGCGAATCCTACTTTTCTTAGAACTCTTGTGACTTTGACTTTGACATTCTGTCCCTCTTTAACTCCTGGAACAAAAATTACAAATCCGTTTTTCTTCGCTACACCGTCTCCTTTTTCACCTACGGCTTCGATTCTTACATCCAATTCTTCACCAACATTTACTGGAGGTGCATTTCCGAAATTTCCTCTGTTATTGAATCTATCTCTATTTCCATCATTTCCAAAATTTCTATTCATTTTTTATTTCACCTATTAAATCCGGATTTTTAATCCTTTAACTGTGGGGGGAGCCTTTATTTAAATAGTTTTATAAGAAAAAAGCAAAAAAAGAAAAATTTAAACATCCTCTAATTTGTCTTCAGAAACATTGAATACACATTCTGCATCTGGTAAATTTGGTGAGTCAACAAGTTTTGCAACTCTAGTGTTCTTTTTTCCTCTTCTAAGGTATATTCTAAATGTGCTGTTATGTCCAACTATATTACCGCCTATAGCCTCTGTGGGGTCTCCAAAGAATGCATCTGGTTTAGCCATAACCTGATTAGTTACATATACACATAAGTTGTATTTATCTGCAAGCATTGCTAATGTATGCATATGTTTGTTTATTTTCTGCTGCCTTTCAGCAAGAGTTCCTCTTCCTACAAATTCTGCCCTAAAGTGGGCAGTAAGAGAATCTACAACAATCAGTCTTACCTTAAGGCCTTCTTTTATCAAATCCTCAACCTTTTCTGCAAGAATCATTTGATGGTCTGAATTGAACGCTCTTGCAACTTTTATATTTTCAAGAACTGTATCAGGGTCCAATCCAAAGCCCTTTGCAAATTGCTGTATTCTTTCAGGTCTAAACGTATTTTCTGTATCTATATAAACTGCGACGCTGTCAGGATCATCTTTTTGGCAACTTACTGCTAAAACGTGTCCTATTTGCGTTTTTCCAGACCCGTATTGACCAAAGCATTCAGTTATGGCACCTGTCTCGAAGCCGCCAGCTAGCATATTATCGATGTTATGGCTTCCTGTCTTTATTTTTACTATTCTGTTTCTTTTGTTGAGCATTTCGCTTCCTGATTGAAAGCCCATATCTAAGTTTTCTCTTGCAGATTGAATCATTTTTCTCGCGACTGCTTCCGAAACTCCTGCAGCTTCAACCATTTGACCTATGCTGCTTACTGCAATGCTTAACAAGTCATCATATCCTGCCGCAGATAATTTTTCTGCTGTAGCTGCTCCAACTCCTGGTAAGTCCATTACTCCAACTTCTTTCTTCTCCTCTGATTTTTTTGCCATCTTTTTCACCTTAGTCATCTTCAGTTATTGCGCCGTCCTTAAGCATAAGATACTCATATGCCTTATTTAGAACAAGTGTTGCCTTTGGTATATCTCCCACTCTTAGGCTGCTCGTTGTCTGCCAATTACCTTCTTTATCCATATAGCTTCTTTCGAAGGACACAGTTCTATATGTTGTCTGTTTTCCTTCATTGTCTGTTCCTTGATTCAGCCAGACGGTCGCAGAAATAGATCCTGCCCTGAACTTTTGCTCAGGTTGTTTTTTACCCATTATCTCAGAAACGCTTGGGACTTTAACTCCTACTCGCCCAGCGTCATCTATACTTTTTTGTTTTTCCATATTTTCACCCTTGCTATTCGCTTTTTATTTCACACATCTGCTTTGTTTTTTTTGTAGATGTGGGGCTGCCTTGAAGGCAATAAGGATAGTATAGTATAACTTGTTTAAATAGGTTATTTGCAAGAATGTCCAGTGTGAGTTATTTTTTCTTATCTTTTTAGAGGAGCGCAGAAAGATTTATATTTTTGAATATGCAAGAGTTTGATACAGGACAAAAGAGAGGTCGGTTAAAGATAATAAAACACGACAAATATGTTGATGCCCTGTACAGCAAGATAAAAGCTGATTATGAATTGGTTGAGCGAAACGTACCTGTCTATTCTTCTAAAAAGCGCAACAAGAAAAGGCTAGTGGCCGAAATTGATATTCTCGCCTTCAAAGAGGGAAAGTATGATATTTACGAGGTCAAGTGCAGTTACAGGTTCTATAAGGCAAGGAGACAGCTTGCTAAGATAAGAAAATTGCTGCATAAAGAATCAAAGATGATAAATAATTCTTTTTTTTACTGTGGTGAATCAAAAACACTTATGAATATGAACAGCTAATTTTCATATGAAGTTTCTTTGTCTGTCGCCATTTTTAAGTAAAAAATATAAATAGTTTGTTTTATTTTGAATAAAATGTCTGATTTAATAAAAGCCGTAGTGTTGGATAAAGAAATAAATTCAGTAGGGCCATCTGGATCTTTATATTATGTAGATGACATTGTAAAAAGGTATAGATTGGGAAAAAACGGGTTTAGGTTTACATTTGTTCAAGAATTGAGTATTGCAAAGACCATCTTTGATTACGAATTTTATAATTCTGCTTCTAATGCAATGTATTCTTTGTTACTTTTTAATCCTAATATGGAAGAAAAAAATGAAGGCGAACTAAAAAATTTCTTAGATAGGGCTAAAACACGCGTGCCTATAATAATGTGCTCAAATAGAGCTGAGGATTACTGGGAAACAAACAAAGAGTTAGTCAGATGGATAGATTACGATTATTATTTCCCTATAAGTTTAGCTTCAATAAGGGAAAGCTCTGGCTATTTTTTAGAACTTGAAAATGTTATGAAAGAAATTATAAAAAGAAATTACAAATAAGAAAGAGCAGGATTTGGTCAATTAATGCGTCTATATTTTTTCTATCCCTTCATTTATTATTTTGAAGTTTATTTCCTTTCCTTCGGGAAGGCTTCTGTGCTTTCTTAAAATGGCCTTTTTTCCCTTGTCTGATTTTTGAAGCTCTATCAAGCACTTGCTTGCATACTTGAGAATGTCGCCTCCAACTATGTTTATCTTATTTTTGTCTTCAAAGTCAGAATAAACTTGATTTGTTATTATTACTGGAATTTTGAACTTCCTTGCAGTGTGTACCATATCAACAAGCTGAACCCCCAAGTCTCTGTTGACCTTAAAAATGTCTTTGTTAATTCCTATTTCCAGTCTATAAAGCATAGCTATGCTGTCGACAATTATTAGGCCTATCTTGTCAGTTATTATTCCTTTTAGCTTTTCAAAAACTTTTTTTTGCTCCTCAAAATTTACGGGCTTTAGTATTATGACATTCTTGAGAATATCTTCATAATTATCAGAAAGTTGCTTTATTCTGTCGACAGAAAAAGATCCTTCTGTGTCTATGTATATTACTTTTTTCTCTGCATTTCTCGTTAGGCATAAGAGGCACAGGTTTGTTTTGCCGCTTCCAGGAGGACCATATATTGTCGTGACTACTCCGCTTTCATAGCCTCCTCCAAGCATCTCATCAAAAAAGTCCGAGCCGGTGCTTATTCTGGTTTCCTCTTCCATTGTATCATAGGGAAATTTTGCAGTTAAAATATTTTGTTAAGATAATATGATATTTTTATTGTATTTTCCGGAATATTCTAGTCTGAAGGGGTTATGGACTCGTACAAAGCCTTAAGTCCTGGTTTCAGAGCAGACTTATCAGTTATGCTATTATGCATATGGGGGTTAATCGCCCAATTCTCTGATTTTTTAAGATTAACAAAAAGAAATATGCATTTTTTATCTTTTAATATGTCCCAATTTGATATAAGCCAATCTACATTTTCCTTTAAATTTAGGCACGATACTCTTTCATCTTTAAGATCGCCTGCCTTTATTTTTAAAAGAGAATCAAAACATAAATACTTTAGTTCAGAGCCGTCCTTGTTTTTAACTATGACTGTGCCGTTACCCTCATTTGGCTCTACAGACAGCACTTTTCTTTGGACTGAATCCTTATATTTAATATAGGCGACGGTCCACTCAAGAATATTCATCTCACCCATATATGCATCAGATAGTCAGGGGAGGCTTCAGATTAAAAAGCTTACGCTTAAAACTCCTTTTTTAACTTTTACTCAAAAACTATTTATACATATATGCAGTTTTTTTATGTATGACTTATGATTTATCAGGGGTTGATGTTTTTTTTCTCTCAAAAGAGCTGAAGAGACTAGAAAATGCGAAAGTTGACAAGATTGTCCAGATAGATCGACATCTTTTTCTGCTTAGATTTTTCTCTGGAAAAGAAAAGATAAATGTAAGAATTTTGGTGCCTGAATTATTGAATATATCTGACCAGAAATATGAGTCTCCTCTACTTCCATTAGGATTTTGTACTTTCCTTAGGAAATATCTTCAGAACACAAAAATAAAGAAAATATATCAGAAAGGATTTGAAAGGATTATTGTTTTTGAATTTGAGACATTAAAATATGGAGATTTAATTTTAATTCTGGAGTTCTTTAAGCCGGGGAATATTATTCTCTGCAAAAAAGAGGATGATAAACTATTGATTCTTAATTCATTGGAAAGGCAGGAATTCAAATCAAGGAAAATATGCGCGGGTGAAGAGTATTTATTTCCTCCGCTGCAGAAAAATCCTTTCTCTTTAAATATTGAAGCGCTTAAGGAGATACTCGAATCATCAGATAAGATACTCGGCAAGACTTTTGCAATAGACTTAAGTTTGGGAGGAACTTACGCGGAGGAGATAATAGTAAGGGGCGGTCTTGATAAAAATAAAGAATCTAAAGAACTTTCCTCCCACGAAATAAAAATTATTTATAATGCGTTGCAAGAATTCTTCAATGAGGAAATATATTGCTCTAAGCTTAAGGAAAAAATTTATCCAGTAAGAATGAAATCGATAAAAACAGAAGAAGTTTTCGAATCATTCAATAAGGGTCTTGATTCCATCCATTTGGAAATGTCTGAAGAGAGAAAAAAAATCTCTTCCAGGAATATAAAGAGCGCTAAAAGCAAAAACGAGTCACTTCTTGATATACAGGTAAAAAGATTAAGCTCTTTAGAAAAAGAGATAGATGAGAACCAGAAAGCTGGGGAATTTATATACGAGCACTATCAGGAATTCTCAAGACTTATTGATGCTGTTAGAAAAATGAGAAAGGATGGAAAAACTTATGATGAAATAGAAGAAGAATTAAAGAAGAACAAGCATTTCAAAAATATAGACAAGGCAAAAAAATCTGTGCTCTTGGAGTTTTAGTATGTTTATAGTGAATTGAAAAGGTGTAAATGATGAATTTTATGTCTAGGTATGAATCGTTAGGGCACAAGTTTAGTCCTGGAGAAGTTTCTTTAAGAAGATCTTTAAGGGTAAATACGCTAAAAATAGGGGTTGCTGAGCTCAGGAAAAGACTTGAGAAAAAGGGAGTTAAGCTGGAGAAAATTCCTTTCGTTTCAAACGGTTATTTTTATGAGTCTGAATTTTCCCTAGGCAGCACTCCAGAATATCTTCAGGGATACTATTATTTACAGGAAGCGGCGAGTCAGATTCCTGTAGAAGTGCTTGACCCTAAGGAGGGAGACCTAGTTCTAGATATGGCTGCTAGTCCAGGAAGCAAGACTACTCAAATAGCCCAGTGCATGAATAACAAAGGGATAATAGTTGCGTTGGATAATGACAGGAAAAGAATAGAAAGCCTTCAAAATAATCTGGAAAGGTTGTCTGTTATCAACGCAATAATATTAAAGAAAGACGCTAGATTTGCAGATGATCTTAAAATAAAATTCGACAAAATTCTTCTTGATGCACCCTGCTCTGGCAATTTTTGCATTGAAAAAGATTACTTTGCAAAAAGGAGCATTAATGATTTATATCAAAAATCGAAGGTGCAGAAAGAGCTGTTAAATGCTGGGATAAAATGTCTGCAGAAAGGAGGCGTCCTCGTATATAGCACTTGCTCTCTGGAGCCTGAAGAAGATGAAATGGTTATAGATTCAATCTTAAAAGAGCATCCGGAAATGAAACTTGAGAAAATAAATGTTTCTACAGGAGATGAGGGATGCGTGGTTGTGTTTGAAAAAGAGCTTGACTCCTCTTTGTCTAATACAAGAAAATTGTGGCCGCATAAAACAGGCACTGAAGGATTTTTCATAGCTAAATTGAGAAAGATAAACTGAATGCATCTTTATTGGAAAAATTAATAAAACGCGACGGCTATTAGATATTTATGGTTATGGGATTAATTGCGGGCTTATTTTTGTTGGCATCTTCAGCAGTTGCATTCATTATAGGAATTTTGTTCCTTTCAGAGTCATCAGAGATGACTTTATCTTTTATTTCTGCATTAATATTGGTTACCTTAGCTGTATTATTAATAAGGAAATTATTCTCTACGCGTAAGCAGAATATAAAAAAAACAATGGACTCTATGAAAATAAGCAGCAATATAAAAAAGCTTTTTAACTTAAAATACAAGAATGAATTGGACAGAAAAGTAGTGTCTGGAAGCGTTGCAAGGATAATATCATTTGGTACTGTATTTTATCTTTATACTGCAAGTATCGCCTTTGCTTACTTCTCTTTGTTGTTTGCAGCATTAACTGGTGTTGTTTTAGTGCTGGCTAAAAGGCATAAGTTTTCAGATCTTAGCTGGGGAGTCGTGATTGGACTAATTGCGGGCGTTGTTTCATATAAATATGTGCCTTTTATAATAGGCGGTTTCTGAGTGTGCATTTTTTATGCTGCAAATAGAAATATATGCGATGTTTGGTTGCAAACTAAATTATTAAACAAAGTGTTCCGTTTTATTAAGGTGATAAAATGGGATTAACAAATAAGAAAGAAGAGCAACTAAGGAAAATGCCTATTGTCCAGACAAGGACGATGAAAAGCAAAGATGGTAAGTATTTAATCCATAGGGTGGAAATAACTACTATAAAGCCAATGGCGTACTATGAGACAATACTTCACGGAAAGGAAGAGGTAGAAGTCTCTGAGGAAGAGCTTCAGACTTTGCTTGGAAAAGAATAAATTTTTAACATTTTATTTTTATTTATATGACGTCACAGTATTTCTTCTAAGCAGGGAATATGTGATGATTGTTTATAACTTTTCTTGAAGGTTTTAATAGATAAAATAAAGAAAAGGTGGACAGCTTTCCGATTCTCCCACACATGAGTGCAGTACGCGTCAGAACGTAGGTGTGCTTGACTTCTGTGTTCGAAATGGGAACAGGTAGGACCACGCCGCTATGACCGTCCAATAGTTAGGAATAAGTTTTGATTTATAAAGGTTTCCAGAGAATATATTTTCAATATGGAAAATAAATGATTAATAATATATATAAAGTTAATCATAGTTCTTATACTATTCGTTTTAAGGTGATTAAATGAAGAAAAAATCAAAAAATGGTGTTAATTCTATAAAGGATAAATCAAAAAGAAAAATATGCGTCGTTGGACTTGGCTATGTGGGGTTGCCTCTTGCAGTGGCATTTGGAAAAAAGCAGGAAGTAGTTGGATTTGACATAAGCAAGAGAAAAATAGACGAGCTTTCAAGAGGGATAGAGTCCATGGGAGAAGTTCCTGTGGAAGAGCTGAAGAAAGCTAAAATATTATTTACAAACGACTCCAGAAAAATAAATGATGCAGATTTTATAATAGTGGCTGTGCCCACTCCTGTTGACGAGCATAATGTTCCTGACATGAAATATGTTGAAAGTGCATCTGAAGTTGTGGGAAAAAACATTTCAAAGGGAAGCATAGTTGTGTTTGAAAGCACAGTATACCCTGGCGTGACTGAGGATATATGTGTTCCCATAATAGAGAAGGAGTCAGGACTGAAATGTGGGAAAGATTGGAAGATTGGATATTCTCCGGAAAGAGTCAATCCAGGCGACAAGGTTCATACAACAGAAACAATAGTTAAAGTTGTATCAGGAATGGATAAAGAGTCTCTGGATATTATTGCAAATGTTTACAGTCTAATAATAAAAGCAGGAGTTTTCAAGGCGTCCAGCATTAAAGTTGCAGAGGCTGCAAAAGTAATTGAAAACACACAAAGAGACCTTAATATAGCATTGATGAATGAACTCTCGCTTATATTTAGAAAAATGGGCATAAATACAAAAGATGTAATCAATGCTGCGTCAACCAAGTGGAATTTTCACAGATATACTCCCGGAATGGTGGGGGGACACTGCATAGGTGTAGATCCTTATTACTTGACATACAAAGCACAGGAATTAGGATATAAGCCTGAAGTAATACTGGCGGGAAGAGCTATAAACGACTCAATGTCTAAACACATTGTAGATCTCCTTATAAAAGAATTGATAAAGAAGAATGTTCTTATAAACAAGGCAAAAGTCCTTATTTTAGGATTGACATTCAAAGAGAATGTAAAGGATTCCAGAAACAGCAAGACAAAGGATTTGATAAGAGAGCTTAGGGAATATGGTGTTGAGGTATTTGCAAATGATCCTTATCTTTCACAGGAAGAAATTGATCATGAAGGATTTTCTGTAAAAAATATTCCTCTCAACAAGATTGAAAAAGTGGACGCTATAGTTATGGCGGTTCCTCACAAGGAATTTCTTTCAATATCTGCAGAAAAATACGGCTCATTGATGAAAGGTGCTAAGATATTTTTGGATGTCAAAGGAGCGATGAACAGGGCAGAATTTGAGAGCAAAAGAATTAAATTCCTTGAGCTTTGAGGGATTACTTTGAAAATAGGCATAATTGGAGCTATAGATGAGGAAGTTAGATCTTTAATTTCTTTATTTGAATGTACTTCAATGGTGAATGTGGCAGGCAATAATTTTTATGAAGGATTGTTGTTCGGAGAGAATTGTATCATAGTTAAATCAGGGGTTGGCAAAGTTTGTGCTTCGATGACTGCTCAGATTTTAATAAGTAAGTTTAACGTAGAAAAAATAATATTTACAGGGCTGGCAGGAGCTATAAATAAGAGCTTAAAAATAGGGGATATAGTAATATGCAAAGAATGCATACAATATGATTTGGATGCATCCGAACTCGGATTTAAAATAGGGCAAATACCTTACACTGAACACAGGTTTTTCGTTGCAGATAATAAAATGATGCAGGTAGCTCTTAAAACAAAAATAGAAGATACTAAGATAGTCAGTGGAACAATTCTGACTGGAGATTTATTTTTGAATCACAAAACTCAAATAAAATATGCCTCATTATTTAATGAGTTGAAGGGGGATTGTCTTGAAATGGAAGGTGCTGCTGTTGCACAAGTATGTGTGCTAAATGATATTCCCTTTTGTATAATAAGGATAATAAGTGACAATGCCGATGAAAACGCTGTAGATAACTTTGAGAAATTCAAAAATGCAGTATCTCAAAAATCACTGAGGATAATAGAAGAAATAATAAAAAATGAACGAGTCAATAAAATCTAGAATAAGGACGGTTCCTGATTGGCCAAGAAAAGGGATTATGTTTAGGGATGTTACAACTCTTTTCAAGGATGCGAAAGGAATTAAAGAAGTGATAAACAAATTAACTGATAGGTATAAGGATAAAAAAATAGATGTAATTGCAGGCATAGAGTCAAGAGGATTTATAGTTGGCTCTGCACTTGCATATTCTCTAGGAGTTAGTTTTGTTTTAATAAGGAAAAAAGGAAAACTTCCTGCAGAAAAAATATCTGAAGAGTATGATTTGGAGTACGGAACTGATGTAATGGAAATTCATAAAGACTCTTTTAAGAAAGGAAGTAATGTTCTTATAGTTGATGATTTACTTGCAACAGGTGGAACTATGCTTGCTGCGACTAAATTAGTGGAGCGATTGGGGGGAAAAGTTGTAGAATGCTGCTTTGTTGTTGATTTGCCAGAGCTTGGTGGAAAAAAGAAACTGGAAAGCAGCGGTTTTAATGTTTTTAATCTGGTTGAGTTCGAAGGAAAGTGATTGATACTTGTTTTAAAGGAATATTTAAAAAATAAGGAATTTATCTTTCAGATATGTATCTTAGAAAGGCAATAAGGGGCACTGTTATTGTTTTCATATTCACTGTTCTTGCAGGAGTTATGTGGTACTTGTTCAGGTTTTTGCTGGCAAGAAATCTCTCTCTTGAGGAGTATGGTGTTTTTTATGCTATTTTCTCATTCCTTTCTTTTATTGCAATAACTGGCGAACTTGGGCTTAGCCAGGCTGTTCCTAAGTTTATAATAGATTTTAATGTAAAGAACAAGAAGAAAGAGATAAAGAGTGTTCTTTATTTTGTCTTTTTTTTTCAGGTAGTTGTTCTGCTTCTTGTGTTTATCGCAGTCATGCTCCTTTCAGGTTGGCTTTCTGAGAATTATTTCCACTATGACGTCAGCAAGTATCTTTTGCTCATGGGATTGTGGTTCATTACTTTACCTTTGCCTTCATTTCTTTCTTTTGTTTTCCTCGGATTTCAAAGGTATGCGAATGCGTCTAGCATAGATTTTGTTCGTGTTGTTGCTCTTACTATTGCAGTTGCAATATTATTCTCACTAGGCTTCGGAATATATTCTGTACTTATAGCATACGCACTTATAAACGTATTCTTACTTCTTTTCTTCTCTCCTTTTGCAAGAAAAACATTATCTTGTATAAAAGGAGCTAAATTTGTCTTGATGAGGGAGACGTATGTAGAGGTAATAAAATATGGTTTTTTCCTTTCAATAACGTCTCTAGTGTGGGTGATTCTTAATCAGATAGACACAATGATGCTTACTTATTTCAAAGGATTAGAGGCTGTAGGTTTATATCAAATTGCGGTTCCTCTTGCCAGTATAGCAATGTATGTTATTTCTGCAGTAGTCATGGTTGCATATCCTATGTCTGCAGAGCTTTATGCCAAAAAGAAAATGATGGAATTAAAAGAGGGAATAAAGATGTTTTACAAGTATCTTTTCTTAATACTTGTTCCTTTTGTAATGGTTCTTTTTTCATTTGCATCAGTAATAATATTATTTCTGTTCGGCTCTAAGTACGTAGATGCAACACCTGCACTAAAGATACTTTCTATTGGTGTTGTATTTTCATCTCTTACTCTATTCAACATAAATCTTCTTAATGTTATGGACGAGCATAAGAAAGTTGCCAGACTTATGGTGGCTATAGCATCGGTGAATGTTATTCTTAATTTGTTTTTAATCCCTATTTTTGGAATAAAAGGAGCAGCATTCTCTACAGTGTCCTCTTTTTTCATAAGTGCTGCTGTTTCCCTTATTTTGCTTCATCGCAAGTTGGGAGTCAAAATTCCCTTCCTAAATTGGATTAAAATAATCATCCTTGGAATTTTGTCCACTTTGATAATTTATTATTTAAAAAAAGCAATAACTATGAACGACAGGTTCGAATTCTTGATTATAGCTGCAGTTGTAGGAATGTTCTATATAGGAGGTTGCTTTGTTCTAAGGATAGTATCTCTTAAAGAAATAAAATACATATTTGAAAATGCTATCGGAAAAAACAAGTAATCTTGTTTTCTTTAACTAAAATATATAAATAAAAGCAGTATTCTTACTGTAAGGGAGTGTTATTTTGAAAATAAAAGACCTTATAGGAATTTTTTTGAGCAAGCATTTTCTAAAGTTTGCGATAGTAGGAGGATTTGCAACCATTCTAAACTATGGTCTTTTTTTTGCTCTGTTCAAACTTTTTAATGTTAATTATCTTATCTCTTCAGCTACAGGGTATATATCAGGAGTTATTCTGGGGTTTTATCTAAATAAAACATGGACGTTTGAATCAGAATCAAAAGAATACGTTCCTGAGGTGATAAAATATTTTATAGTATATGCCATTTCCCTTGTCGTTGGTTTGGGTTTATTGAAGATTCTTGTCTCATATCTTAACATTCATCCACTTGTTGCCAACATAGGAGTTATAGGCTGTACAACCATAATGAATTTCATTGGAACAAAGTTTTTTGTTTTTCAAAAAAAAAACGAAAAAAACGTAAATTTTCTCGTTTATAGGTACAGATTTTTATTGAATTACATAATAATTGGGTTTTTGTCAATAATTATAGAAGTTATTTTCATAGAATTGGCAAAAAGAGTAATTTCCATAAAGGTAATTTACCTTACAATTATAGGTTTTGTAATTGGCGCGTTGCTTAGTTTTGCCCTAAATTCAAAACTAAATTTCAAAGTTCCAAAAGAAAAAAGGATAAGGACTTTTAAGATATTTATGATAATAGCAACGGGCAGTTATCTTCTTAACATGGCGTTGTATTACTTTATTTCATCAAACATAAATTTGGGCTACGCGTACCTTAGATTTGTAACTGCTGCATGCATATTTGTAATCAGTTATACTCTGCATAGAAGATTCACTTTTACGGACGTTAAATCAGTAGGTATTGCAATATACTTAAGAAAGGACGAAAATATAGACGAGATTTGGGAGAAAATAAAGAATTATCCTGACTTTATTCATATAGATTTAGTAGATGAAACATTCAATCCTGCAGCAAAAGAAATAGACTTCTCTAAGGGGTATGAGCTCAAAAAGAAATGGATTGATATAAAAACAATGACTCATATAATGTCTAAATATCCTTCCAAATACATAGATAAAATATCTCCTTTTTCAGACATAATAATAATTCATGTTAGAGGTGCAGATACAGATAAAATAATAGATTACATAAAAAAAATCAACAGGAAAGTAGGCATATGTCTTAATTATAGTCAGGATTTTAAAAAAATGAAGAGGTATTTTAAAAAAGTTGATGTAGTTCAGGTTTTGGGAATAAAGGAACCAGGGGTTTCTGGTCAATTTCTTCAGAAAGAAGCCTTGGAAACTGTTGTGGCCTTAAACTCTCTAAAGAGCAGATACGGATATAAATTTGATATATGCTTTGATGGAGGAGTCAAAAGGGAGAATATAAATCAAATTAATGCAAAATATGTCGTTTCTTCATCTTCAGTGCTTAATGCAGACGCTCCAGTAAATACTATATTTGAGCTTAAAACTAATTCTGCTTATTTTTCAAAGATGACTTCTTTGAAAAACACAGTAAAGATGAGGGTGATGGATATAGGACATAAAAACAAAAATATATTTTCCCTTAGCATTGTAGGCTCTTTCCTCGATAAGAATGATATGTCTTCGATGAGCGATATAGACATAATAATAATAGTTCATGCTCTAGATAAGATGCAATACTCAAAAATAATTAAGGAGTTTGAAGAGCTGAAGAAGAACATAGAGACCGACTATAAAATAAAAGTTAAGATTAATGACACATTCGGTCCTCTTAAATTCGACGATGAATTTGATGTTGTTTTTCATGTTATGATATATGATTTCAAGGGACATTTGCTTCATTCAATAAACAGTCCTTTTACTGTTCTTGACTGGGAAAGATCGGAGGTGTTCGTCAAAAAGAGGCTTACTGATGCTAGCATAACTTTTCAACCTCAGCCGTTCCAGATAATAAATTCTAGAAGAAGCATAGAGAGCTATGGAAAGGACATAAAAAGCAAGACAATAAATTATAGGAAATATATTTTTAGGGGAAATTCAATAAAAGAGATAGAGCTAAATCACAAAGTTGCAGATAAGGATAGAGTAGAGTACATGTATCATGTAATGAAATTTACAATCTTGAACTTCATGAAGGTTTATCATCAAGCTAATTTTTCGTTTAACAAGGATGTTCTTAATGAGTTTTTTGAGCTTACAGAAATAAGCAGCAAGAGTATAAGTTTCTTCGTAGATATATCGAAGAGAAAATCCCAGAAAAAGTTTTTTGTTCACAAGTCTGACACAGAGAACCTTAAAAAATTCCTTGAAGATGTAAAGGAGGCTTATGATGATATATTTGTGAAGAATACAAAATCTATGATTTTGATAAGGCATCATAGGACTGATGATAATAAAAAAGGAGTTTTTTTGGGACAATTAACAGATTCTCCAATAGTTAATGATAATCATCCTAAGCTGCATTCATTGTCAGAGATGCTTAAGGATGTTGACTGTCATTACAGCTCTCCATTGAGAAGGGCGATAGAGACTGCAAAACATTTAAACAAGCATTCAAAAAAAGAAATAATTCTTAATCAGGATTTAGCTGAGATAGATTATGGCCTTGCAGATGGAAAAGACATAAATTACTTAAGGGAAAATCATCCATCTATATTGGACCAATGGGAAAAAGGAGAGGATCCTAAGTTTCCTGGCGGAGAAAATTATGAGGATGTAAAGTTAAGAACTAGGAGATTCCTTAACAACGTAGCTCAGTCAAGAAACAAGAAAATATCTGTAATAACACATAATGTTGTGATGAGAATAATGTTGGGTGAAGTTCTTAAGATTCCTCAGAAATACTGGCACAGGATAAACATAGATCATCTTGATGCTTTTGAGTTTTTTTACTGCGAGAAAAATGGCAGATGGTATATTAATACAGATATGGAGACTTTAAAAAAGATTTACTTGGAGGTTTATGGTGAAAAAGTATTTCCTGGCGCTGACTCCTCAGAATGAACTGAACGAAAAAATAAGCTCTGATAAAAAAAGGATATTTGAAGAGATAGGAGACCAACAGTATTTGATGGATCCTCCTCATATAACTCTTTACGTCGGCCAGACTAGCAATATGGACAAGGTAATTTTTGCTCTTGATAAATTCATGCATTCAAATAAAAATAAAGTGTCTTTGCGCATAAATATTGAAGGCTGGAAATTGTTCTCTGATGATATTGTAACTAGAAAAGATGCAATAGCTCTAGGATTTGACAAAGAGACTGTTGTAAATTTAAGGCAATTTCAAACAGAAGTAATAAACTACCTGATTGAAAAAAAAGCAATTTATGTAACTGAAGATGAGATTCATCATAGATATTCTGATTCAGAGAAATTTAAAGCCGAGCAACGGAAATTATTGGCCGAAAAAGGCTATCCATTCATTGGAAAAGAATGGATTCCACATATAAACATCTGCTGCACTCAGAAAGAAAATATAGATATAATAAAAGGAATCATAAATATAGAGCAGTATTTTAGTTTGCGTTCTAAATTAAGTTTGAAGATGTTTGAGCTTATTGATGATGTGCCGCATGAAATATGGAGATATGATTTAGGATGAAATACGAATCTTTAAGAAAGAGCGCTCTGGAATTAAATTTAAGCTTAGTGGAGCATAAGTTGGTTTTATTTACATGGGGTAATGCAAGCATATATGACAGGGAACTAGGCATTATTGCAATAAAGCCCAGTGGAATAGAATACAATAAAATGAATCCTGAAGATATAGTTGTTCTGGATATTAATGGGAATATTATGGATGGTGAAAAAAAGCCCAGTTCAGATTTATTGACGCATATTGTTTTATATGAGAATTTTAAAGAGGTTAATTCAATAATACATACTCATTCAACTTTTGCAACTGTTTTTGCTCAGGCTAATATGCCAATTAAGTGCTACGGCACTACTCACGCAGACAGTTTTTGTGGAGATGTTCCTGTCACAAGAAAGTTGACCGAGAAAGAGATAAATGATGATTATGAAAAGAATACTGGAAAGGTTATTGTTGAGTTGTTTAAAGAGAAATCAATAAATCCTTTGAGTGTGCCTGCGTGCATTGTGGCGAGTCATGGTCCTTTTGCTTGGGGTAAGGATGCAGAATCTGCTATTTATCATGCCTCGATCTTGGAGCATATTGCTTTTATGAATTTAGAAACATTGAAATTAAATTCTAGGGTTCAGGAATTGGATAAAACACTTTTAGAAAAACATTTCAACAGAAAAAATGGGCCTGATGCATATTATGGTCAAAATAATCTATAATCACTCCATAATAGTAAAATAAGAAAGATTTATAAATATATTCTCTTTTATGTTATATTAATTGAAAGTTCGGGGGCAAAAAATGACAAATGAATATGATCAAATGTTGCATTATTTAGAATTTGTTTCAAAAGTTAACAGAAAATATACTTTACCTTTCATACAAAAAAAGACTGGCTTAAACATAGTAAACAAAGGAGAGGACCATGGGATGATTGTTACTAGTGCTGACTTGAATGTGAGCAAAGCTCTGCTTGATGGATTTGAAGGAAGTGAGGGATTTAGAAGTATTTATCCTGGCTCATTCTCAGAAGAAGATGATTCTAAGACAAGGCAATATTGCTATGATATTATTCAAGTAGACCCTATAGATGGCACAGGAGACATGGTTGATAGTTACAAGGGAAAAAAGATTACAGGCCCTACAACTTTGATATCTAAACTTGGAAGGAATGGCCTACACGATTACTTTTCTCCAAAAGCAGGTCTTATATTTGACATAGTTCATGAAATAGGATTAATCAGCGACGGAGTCAATGTGGGACTGTACAAAATAAATGTTGAAGGCAAAGTAGAGGATGTGAAATACGAATTGACAAGGCCTACATGGAAATATGGAGACAAAGTAAGAATAAACAGGAGAATTTCATATCCTCAATTGACATATGACGGCGCATTTATGGATTACCTAAGGAGCAATAAAATTGATGTTGAAATAGTTCCTGTCGGAGGAGCAGGAATTTTTGCTATGCAGGTTTTTAGAAATTACATCCAGCCTACTAGTGATAATGGCAAGGATTTTGCAGACTTGGAGAAGATAGATATAGGATTTAATGCACAGCCTGACTGGAAAACGTGGGACACAAATCCCACTGATGTTATTGCGGATGCACTTAAAATGCCAGAAAGGAAGGACATATTTGGCAGGCCATTAACTGCAAATGCAGCTCTTTCATCTCTTAAAGAAATGCATCATACAACAGGTTACGTGCTTTCAACATCTAATTTTTTAAGGGACTTAATAATCGGAGCGGCGAATGAGTTCACAGCAAGAAATCCTGATTGCTCTTTGCTAAAAAAAGATTATGAATACAAGACACACATCTTGTCAAGATAGGCAATTAACGTACGTGAAGCGCAAATTTAATAAATAATATTTTTTATTTTTACATATATTTCAATAAAACGCTAGTTGAAATTATTTAGGGGGTATTATTATGGCGATTAATGTTGTACTTATGGCTGGTTCTGGGAAAAGATTTACTGATGCAGGATACACTAAGAGCAAACCACTTATTCCTGTTTCTGGAAAGCACATGATTGAAAGGGCTGTTGAATGCATGCCTCCTGCTGACAAATGGGTTTTTGTGGTAAGACAGGAGCACATGGATGAAAAAGAAGTAATAGATACATTAAAAGGTGTTGCAAAAGATGTGACTGTTATAGTGGATTCAAATCCTGTGGGTCAGCTCAAAAGCGCACTTGTTGCAAAGGAATTATATGATAACTACGAGCCTTTATTTATTGGGGCATGTGATTTTGGCATGACTTATGACCTCTCAAAATACGAGAAAATCTCTGACCCTTCAGGTCCAAGAACTCCTGATATGATATCTTGGAGTTTCACTAAGCAACCTAATTTAGTAAGAAATCCTCAGGCATGGGGATGGCTTAAGGTGGATAAGGAAAACAATATTCATGGTGTTTCTGTTAAAGTACCTATAAGTGATGATCCTTTCAATGATTTCTCTATAACTGGCTCTTTTAGCTTCAGACATGGAAAGTTGTTTTTGAGGCTTGCAGAGGAGTTAATGAGAAGAGATATAAGAGTTAAAGGAGAATTTTATATTGATTCAATGTTAGGCCTTGCAGTAGAGTTAGGATATAACGTAATGCAGTTTCCTGTAGATAAATACATTGGATGGGGTGTGCCTGCTGATTATGAAGAATATTTGTATTGGGAGAAGGCAATAGCACATCCAGAGAAACATCCTGAAGCAAAGGACAAGCCAGAATTTAGTTTCTGGAATGATTATTTCAAGAATCATTTTAAGAAATAGGAGAATAAAATGGAAAACAAAAAATTATCAATAGTTGTGCCTTGTTACAATGAGGAAAAGAATATTCCTTTGATATTGGATAGGTTCGAGAGGGTGCTTCAGAAAAAGAAGCTAAAAAATGATGTGGAATTGATTCTTGTAAATAACAATTCAAAAGATAACAGTGCAGCTGTACTTAAAAAAGAGCTCTCCAAGAAAAAATATTCTTTTGCTAAAACTATATTCCAGTCCATTCCTGGTTATGGTGTTGCTCTGCAATTGGGATTAAAGAGTGCTAAAGGAGAATTTGTCTGCTGGACTCATGGGGATATACAAACGCCTCCAGATGACACTGTTAAGGCATA
>CAZOPU010000017.1:0-21710 GCA_964581965.1 uncultured Methanosarcinales archaeon
AAAAAAGACATGTAGAATTTAATATTTAAAGATTATTAAAAAAATAAAAAATAAACAATTATTTATTGCATACTGGAGGAAGAGCACAGCCGCATTCATCTTTTCCTCCAGAGACTATTTCCCCCTCTTTGCAAAAATCAGGCGAAGACGGGCTTAATTGAGGGCAATCTCCACATGATTTACACTCTCCACTTACATAATAATCTATTTTTGCAGCACAAGCACTGCATTTATTGCCGTAAGTTTTCCCATCGTTTCCGCATACAGGCATATATTCCATAGTGCATATCTCTGCTGATTTCTCTGATTCTGTGCAGAAATGAACATCTTCACATTCTCCCCTGAATAATGCCCATTCATCACATTCCTTTCCATTAATTTTACAGTATCCTGACTGAGAGCCATCCTCAGCAGTTCTTATTTCGACCGTTCCACCATTGTTAACGCAGAACTCAGATGCAGGATTAGCAATCTGACTATTCTCCCCATTCTGAGAGTTTCCAGATTCTATTACTTGTTTTGAACAAGCACTTATCAAAAAAACACCTGCAATTAAAAGACAAACAAATAAAATTCTATTTTTCATGTTATCCACCTCAAATTAATTTTAATAACAATAATACCTCCAACTATTTAAATAAAGTCATAATTTCAAATCAATTTAAAGTAATAACAATAAAAATCACTTAAATTGTATTTTTTCAAGAAGTTTTCTCGCATCCTTTCCTGGAGTTTCCTTACCCCAAAGGACGAACAACCTGTTGATTTGATTCCAGTATTTTCTCGGGGCAACTTTCATCAATTCCTTTTCTGTCTCAGAGGGAGTCTTTGTATTAACAAACCCTAGAACGTTGCTTATCCTGTGAACATGTGTATCTACACATATTGCATCAATATCATGAAGCTCTCCTAGAACAAGATTAGCAGTTTTTCTCCCCACACCAGGAAGTTTGATTAATTCATTTATATCATTTGGGACCTTTCCCTTATAATTATCAACTAAAACCTTTGCAGTCGCTCTGATATTTTTCGCCTTTGTCCTATTGTAGTTTACTTTTTTTATTATTTTTAGTATTTCTTGCTCTGAAGCAGAGCTTATTTTTTTAAGGGAATCAAAATGTCTAAACAGTTCCTCTGCAGCAGGAATTGTTGTCTCGTCTTTTGTCTGCGCAGACATCATTGTTGCAAAAAGAAGCTGCCAGTCTTCTTCCCAGCCCTCGCCAGCAAGTCTCTTGGTGCTTTTTCCGTATTTTCTCTTGACTGCAAGAAAAACCTTTTCAAATGAGGCTTTCCTTTTTTCCAAGTTATTATCCATATATCCTTTTTTTTATTTGAAGAATAAAAATTTTTTTATATTCCTTCAATTTATCATAGAATTATGGAAACAACAAAATTATATCTGGATGACTCATATATGGCAGAATTTACTGCAAAAATAATAGAAGTAAAAGATGAAAAATTCATAGTTCTGGACAGAACTGCATTTTATCCTCTTGGCGGAGGGCAACCTAATGACATAGGAATGCTAAAAAGAAATAATGAAGAATTCAAAATAGTCAATGTGACAAAATCCGAAGATGAAATAATTCATGAAGTAGATAGAGAAGGACTTAGTGCAGGAGACATTGTAATCGGCCTTATTGATTGGGAAAGAAGATATAACCACATGAAAAGCCACACCGCCGCACATGTTATATCTACTATAATAAACAGGGAAACAGGCGCATTGATTACAGGAAACCAGCTTTATGAGAATAAATTCAGAGTAGATTTTAATCTTGAGACTTTTGACAAGGATTTATTCTTAAAATTAATAGATCTGGCAAACAGCGAGCTTAGTAAAGATCGGAAAGTAAAGACGTACTATCTTCCAAGAGATGATGCATTTAAAATCCCAGGAATAGTGAAACTTGCCGGTGCTCTTCCTCCTAGCGTAAGCACCTTGAGAATTGTTGAGATAGAAGATTTAGACATACAAGCAGATGGAGGAACTCATGTTAAAAACACTTCTGAAATAGGCACTTTAATATTTGACAGTGCGGAGAACAAAGGCAAGGGAAGAAAAAGAGTGACTATAGTATTACAATAAGAGACAAACACACTAATTTCCAGTATACTTTTTTGTATATCTATATACTAAAGTATAGAAATATTTATAAAGCTAAATGAATTGTATCTTTTCAAAATGGATTATGTAAATCAAATGCAAAAATCAGGAGCTTTCTCAACAACACCAACCCCAAACAACCCAAGACCATACAACCCTTCCCAAGGACAAACACAGAACCCTATGGGAAAACAGGGCGCTGATGATGACCTAAAGCAAAAACTCGCAGAAATGCAAGACATGCTATCCATGCAAAAAAACAAATTTGACAGGACACTAGGAATACTCCAAAATAGGATTGAAGTCCTTGAAAAAGAAGTAGCAGAAATGAAATCAGAATTTGAGAGAATGTCTGAGAAGTACAGCAGAATAAAAGACAAAGAGGTCGTTGAGCAATCAAGAGAAGCCCTATTTAACAGAAAAGACAGACCTCCAGTGGACAAACCTATTGATAGAAACAATGTCGCACCATCAGATGTCCAAATTGGGAATATATTCAATATGAGTGGAAAAAAATTCTGAGCAGCAACAAACTATTTACATTTTTATATTCTATTTTATCATGTCCACTCAATCGTAAGGTTTTTAAATGAAACACATTTTCTTTAATCCATGGCAAAATTAATGAAAGCAGTGGCATGGAGAAAACTAGAAAGACCATACACTCGTAAATCAAAATATAGGCAAAAGGCATACGTAAGATCAGTTCCAACAAACAAAGTAATTAAATTTGTTATGGGAAGCGAAAGAAAAGAATTTGAGCTTAAAGTCCTCTTAAAATCAACACAAGACATTCAAATAAGACATAACTCACTGGAGGCTGCAAGAAAAACAGCAAACAAGCACCTTGAAACAAAGGCAATAGGTGCATACTTCCTGAGATTAAGAGTTTATCCGCATCATGTTCTTAGAAATAATCCTTTGGCAGCAGGAGCAGGAGCAGACAGAATGAGCACAGGTATGGCCCACTCATTCGGTAAAGCAGTAGGCATTGCTGCAAGAATAAAAAAAGGACAAACTGTTTTTGAAGCGAGAGTAAACAAAGATAAGCTATCAATAGCAAAAGAAGCATTAAACAGAGCAAAAAGAAAAATGCCCTGCAGCTTCCTTATAGTTGTTGAGCCAATAGCAAAGAAAAAGGCATAAATTAATTTTTTATTTAATTAAGCCATATTTCTCATTACATAATTGTTACAAATATTTATATGCTTATTTCTAGCTTTGTACCCTATGATTTTAGACGCAGGAAAATTCATTTCTGACCCAAACGTAAGAACAGTTCTTGTAACAATCCTAATAATTTCTTTATTTGTACTAGGTGTAGATATAATGAGAAGAAGATTATATGTTCATTTCAAAAATCAGGCAGAACAGATAGCAAAGAAAATGCTCAGAATAGAAACGCCAATAATATTAATGATTGTAGTCTTAGGACTTCAAATAGTAGCAAGTAAAATGCTTAGAGACTACGCTCAAATACAAAATGCATTAAACAAAGTAATAGGCTCCATAATAATAATACTTATTTCATATATTCTTGTCCTTATATCAGACATAGTTCTTGAAAGATGGAGCAGTCATCTGGGAAGAACCAAAGGAAATCAAGGATATGATGGCATGGTTCCCCTTGCAAAAAGCGTAATAAATATACTTTTATGTTTTATCTCACTATTATTTATACTGCAGCTTTGGGGAGTTTCAATAACTGCACTAATAGCAAGTCTAGGAATAGCAGGAGTACTAATGACTCTTGCATTTAAAGATGCTTTCAACCATATTTTCGCAGGAATATCAATGATACTGGATGATAGCTTCAGAAAAGGAGAATTAATAGAATTCCCAGATGGGGAACGAGGATACATAATTGAAATGAACATGAGAAGCACAAAGATAAGAAACCTTGATGGAATGATACTTACAATCCCAAATGGAACCATGGCTAACTTAAGACTAAAAAATTATGCCCGTCCAAATAAAAACATAAGGGTAAAGCAGCTCATATCTGCACCATATGGCTCAGACATAAGTAAAGTAGAAAAAATACTCCTAGAAGTACTCAGTGAAAAAGAAGGAATCCTAGACTATCCTAAGCCAGTTATTCTTTTTAACAAAGTAGCAAAGGATTTTCTAGAGTTCGAGATGGATTTTTACATAAATGACTATCACGATAAATATGCAGCCCAGATAAAAAGCGAGGTCCTTACTGAAGCTTACAACGCCTTAACAAGCAGAGATATACAACCAGATAAAAATAAGCAGAGAAAGTCAAAAAAAATAAAAAAATAATTTAACTAAAGATTAGCCAAATCTTTTTCTCATCCTCTGCTTTATTTTATCCTTTAGCTCATCTACATCAAAAGTAGCATCTTTTAATTTTTCTTTCTCAATAAAATATAATATTTTATCCTTGCTAATAATATCGCTTTTGCTGAAGTAGACAATAACAAATTTGCCAGCATCAACAACACCCTCATACAACCTTAACTGGTCTTCTAAAGGATATGGCTCAGTTAAATCAAAGACAAATACAACTATATCTGCAACATACTTAATAGCCAGAAATGCCTGGCGCTCTATATTATTCATTTTTTCAAATCTGGCAAGAGTCCCAGGAGAATCTATCACCTGAACTTTCTCAAACCTAGCATCAAAATAGCCTATATTAAGAGATTTTGTAGTAAACGCATAACTTCCAATCTCCGGGCTAGCAGTAGTCATTTTGGAAAGAAGAGTGCTTTTTCCAACATTAGGAAACCCTGAAATGCAAACAGTATATGTGTCTGTTTTCACAGATGGAAATGAAAGAAGAACTCTTCTTGAAGCCTCCAAGAAATCAAGATGAGAATTCAGCCTTTTAAGTATTGAAGCCATCCTTCCTATGTATGCCTTTTTATGTCTCTCAACTACATCTTCTCTTGCATTAGTCATTTTCTTAAGTGTTTCAGTGAGCAATTCATTTGACTTATCTACCGCCCATTGAAGCGTGGACAGGCTCCTCCTTAACTTATCCTTGTCCAGAGATGTTTCTATTAATTTATCATAGAATTCTGGAAGATTATCGAAATCAGGAAATGACTTTATTATCCTGGAAAGTTGCTCGCTTAACGAAAGCCTAAATGCCTTTAGCTTTTCTTTCTCTATTATCTCCTTTCTTTTTGTACTGTTCTTAGGAATAGTGCCTGGCTTGGCATTCTTAGTTTTTCTAAGTGCTGAATCTAAGTAAAAGTTAGCATTCCTTACCTGGTCAAGTCCTTTTAGGTTCATTTAACTATGGTATAAACATTTATTTATAAATAATTACTAAATTAAAGCGCCTGCACATAACAACCACAGCTTTCCAGCATATCCCATAGCAAACTATAAAAATAAACCTTGAATTATTAAGATAATGAACACCAAAGAATTAAAAGAGATTTACCTAAGATTTTTCGAAACTAAAAATCATAAAGTAATTGTACCTGCCTCCTTAATTCCTGAAAACGACCCATCTGTTTTATTTACAACTGCAGGTATGCATCCCTTAGTTCCATTCCTATTAGGACAGCCACACTCACTTGGAAAAAGGCTTTGCGATGCGCAGCCCTGTATAAGAACAGGAGACATAGATGAAGTAGGGGATGCTGCCCACCTTACATTCTTTGAAATGCTGGGGAACTGGAGCCTCGGGGATTATTTCAAAAAAGATGCAATAACTTGGAGTTATGAATTTCTAACTGAAAAAAAATGGCTTAATCTTCCATTAAGCAATATTGCAGTAACTTGCTTTGCCGGAGATGAAGACGCTCCAAGAGATAATGAAGCAGCAGATGTTTGGAGATCTCTAGGAATCAATGAAGACAGAATAGCCTTTCTTTCAAAAAAAGACAATTGGTGGGGTCCCGCAGGAGAGACCGGACCGTGCGGCCCAGATACTGAAATATTCTTTTGGACAGGGGAAGAGAAAGCCCCCCATAAATTTGACCCCAAGGATACAAGATGGGTAGAAATATGGAACAACGTATTTATGCAGTATAACAAAACAAAAGAAGGAAAATTCATTCCGTTGCAGCAAAAAAATGTAGATACAGGACTTGGCGTTGAAAGAGTCTCAATGATTCTTCAGGGCAAAGATAATGTTTATGAGATAAGCTCATTTACCACACTCATAAAGAAAATAAAGGAACTAGCAAAAATACATGGATATATATCAGAAGAAAAAAAGAAATCAATAAGAATCATTGCTGACCATTCTAGAGCAGCAGTATTCATCCTTGGAGATCACAGAGGAGTAGTGCCCTCAAACATAGACCAAGGATACATATTAAGAAGATTTATTAGAAGGATAATAAGGCACTTAAGACTTCTTGGAGCACATTCAGAAAAGCCGCTGACTCCCGAGCTTGCAGAAATAATAATAGATACATACAAAGATGAATATCCATTATTAAAAGAAAAGCAAAAGCACATACTTCATGAATTGGAAAAAGAAGAGAATAAATTCAAGGAAACTCTTGATAAAGGACTAAAATTATTTGACAAGATGACATCATCTAAGAAAAATCTTACAAAAGATGAAGCATTCCTCCTTTTCCAGAGCTATGGATTCCCGATAGAAATAACGAACGAATTAGCAGGAGAAAAAGACATTTCCGTAGACGTTGATGGATTCAATGAAGAGTTCAGGAAGCACCAGGAGCTTTCAAGAGTAGGTGCAGAAAAGAAGTTTAAAGGAGGTCTTTCAGATTCATCTGAGATGTCTGTTAAACTCCATACTGCAACACATCTTCTTAATGAAGCATTGCGCAGAGTCCTAGGGGAAGAAATAAAGCAGAAAGGCTCCAATATTACTCCTGAAAGACTTAGATTTGACTTTAATTTTGACAGAAAACTAACTCCTAAAGAGATAAGTGAAGTTGAAAAAGAAGTTAATTATATAATAAGTAGAGAATTAGATGTTGTAAGGGAAGAAATGACATTTGAGGAGGCAAAGAAAATTGGAGCTCAGGCAGAGTTTGGCGCCAAGTACACTGAAGTGGTTTCAGTTTATAGCATAGGTGATTTTTCAAAAGAAATATGCGGCGGTCCTCATGTAAATAACACAAAGGAGTTAGGAAAATTCAAGATATTAAAAGAAGAAAGCTCTGCACAAGGCATAAGAAGAATAAAAGCGGCGTTGGAATAGATTTATTTTTTGGAAAAGCTTTTTAAAACCTATTCTTTTTCTTTAAATCATGATTACAGAAGAAGAGATTCAGTATATAAGAAATAAAATAAAATCCTCGGCAAGACCCTTGTTCTTTTTCGATGATGATCCTGATGGCGTATCCTCATTTATAATGCTATATAAACTATCAAATGATGGAAAAGGCATCTGTGTAAAAGGAAAGCCCATACTTGAGGCAGCCTATGCAAAAAAAGTAGAAGAATACTCCCCTGATCTTGTAGTGATACTAGACAAGCCAATGGTGGAGCAGGAGTTCCTTGACAAAATAAGCCAGGAAGTTATATGGATAGACCATCACCCTCTACAGGACAATAAAAGAGTAAAATACTTCAATCCACGAAAGCACAATAAGGATGATTCCCAACCCACCAGTTATTGGGCATATCAAATTGCAAAGGAAGATGTCCAGAACATATTATGGATTGCAATGATAGGAATAATAGGCGACTGGAACCTCATTCTTGCAGATGAGCTTAGAAAGCAGTATCCTTCCTTGCTACCTGAGAATATAAATAAGCCCGCTGACGCGCTTTTTAACTCAGACATAGGAAAACTATCAAGAATTGTGGATTTCAACCTCAAAGGAACTACAACTCAGGTAATGCAGTCAATAAAAACCCTCACTAGAATAGAAGACCCTAATGAAATACTTAGCCAAACATCACCAAGAGGGAACTTCATATACAAAAAATATTTGGTAGTAAATGACAAATATGAGGAAATAAAAAACAACATAAAGGTAACGGATGACAATTTTATAATATTCAAGTACTATGACAATAAACTTGCAATCTCAAGCATGCTTTCAAACGAGTTTCTTTATAAACATCCTGATAAAATAACTATAATTGCAAGAGAAAAAAACGACGAAATAATGCTCTCATTAAGATCTGGAAAAATAAAGATAGTAGACAAGCTAAAGAAGGCGCTCGAGGGAATAAATGGCTATGGAGGAGGGCACGACCTTGCATGTGGTGCCTGCGTAAAAAAAGAGGATTTCGATAAATTCATAGAGAATCTTAGACGCGAAATTGCAAAAGAAGATTAATTTTAATTATAAACCATTTTTCTACCATACAATTTAAGTACATTAAATAAACATTAGATAATATTCATCCAAATATAAAAAATAGGAAAGTATTAAAACAAATAATACAAAGAGCTAATTAGTTTAAATAAAAGAGCAGTTTAAAATGAGCGAAGAAGAGGAAAAAATAGAGCTAACTGAAGAAGATTTGCTAAAACTAAAAGACAAACTTAATTCAGATAAAACGTTAATTAAAGGAATATTTCTAGGGGTCGTTTTCTCCTTGTTTGCAGCATTATTCGTCCTGTTCTTTCAAAGATACTATAATATGTGGTCAGAGCAGACAAAAACCCTTGCTTTTCTATTATGCGGACTTGCATTAGTAGTCACCATATATGGAATAGCAAAATCATACCAAAAAGTTGAGAAAAACGAGGAAATAACAAACAACAAATACTTGCATAAGCTATTCAAAAACAAGCAAAAAGAAGATAAAAAGCAATAATCCGCATTATTACTCAAGTTTAAGAGTTTTCTATAATATTTTAGGCATGCACTAAATATCTTAAAATAATAGTTTGTTGAGCAGTAGTTTGGATAAAAAGAATGGTGCGGGTACCGAGATTTGAACTCGGGACATTCGGCTTATGAGACCGGCTCTCTACCAGGCTGAGATATACCCGCGCAATAAAAAAAAGAAAAAAGAGCAGTTTAAAAAATTTGCCCTAACAAATGAGTATTTACTTTAATGTTTCAAGAAGCTGGCTCAATGAAGTTACCTTTTCATCCGCTTCCCTAGTGTCATTCCTGTCCACAAGTATTCCTTTTATTCCAGCTCTCTCTGCAGACTTAATATCACTATCAACTGAATCTCCGATCATTATAACATCCTCTGCTTTCAGACCATTCTCATTAAGTATTTTTTTGTAAGATTCAGGGTTTGCCTTAAGCAATCCGGTCTCGTATGAAGGGTAAACCTTGTCAAACAAATCGTTCAGCTTGAACTTTATGTTTATTTGCTCGAATGAAAACTGATCTGTATTTGACAACAAATACAATTTATATCCTCTATTTCTAAGCTCCTGGAGAACTTCAAGAGTTTCAGGATACATCTTAGACAGTATTGCGTTCTTGTTCCATGTTCCTACTAGCTTGTCATAGACAAAGTCAGGAATCCTTAAGTTAAAGTCCTTAACCACATTTCCAAACGCTTCCTGCAATGAGTTGAACTTCTTTGTCATAAAACTGTGCTCAAACGCAACTATAAAATCAGGGAAAGACTGCTGCACCCTTAAAAAATACTTCACCTGCCTGCTCGGACTTGGAACAACTCCAGTTTCTATTATTGTCCCCCACAAATCAAATATTATTGCTTTTGTCATCTAATGTACCTCCATAAATGTGAATTAGTGATATGTGATTAATTAATGGACAAGTCGGGACTTTCTCACTACTCGGCCACTAGTGCCCGAACTTTTAGGAGTCCTAAAAGCGCCCAGATTATTTCCAAACAATAGTATTTGAACCCGAGATCACTCCGTTGCGAACGAAGTATTCTACCGGACTAAACTACTTGCCCAATAAAGAAAAGAAACTAACTGCCCTTTTTAATACTTATCGGTAAAAAAAGGCAAAAAACATAACTATTTCTTTAGATGTACTTGTTTTTGAGCCACTTTATTAGGCCTGTTCTCAAGCTCGTATTGGTATGCCTTAAGGAAGACCTTATTTCCATCATGAGTTATATAAAGCTCTTCCAAGTCATTTATAACTATGTGCTCTCCATCCAAGTAATAAGAGACATTAAGCCTTCTAATCCTAACTTTCTCTATATTTGTAAACTCATAAACTATCCTTGGAAAAATATTAGGTATCTTATGAGGATTATTGACATCAAATAATTTTATTACCAAGGTAGGATGATCATCCTGATGAGAGCCGTACTTCTTATACTTCTTGCTGCTAATAAGCGCACTTGTAGCCTGTACTTTTATTTTCTTCTCCTCAGGATTAACAAACACTTCCATAAATAACCATATTAAATATTAGAATATAAAAATATTGTGAAATAAAATTCTTAATTAAATAACTTGAGCCTAAAATGTGTCTATGGACTATGCTTTATTTTGTCTATAAAAGAAAAAAAGAAAACAAAAATAAAATCAACTAGCCATTTTTGGCTCTACGCCGTTTATTTCTAGTTTTGTAGGTCTTTTGTATCCTATTACTTCCAAGTCTTCAACAGTTATGCTGTTCAAGTCTTTTGCATGAATTTTCAGCTTCGGAGGCTCAGCGTTGCTTTTTCTTCCAAGCTGCTGAATTGCAAAAGGAATATGGTCATAACCAGGAAAATCTCCTTCGCTAGGAAGTTTATCTAATAGCTCTTCGAGAACTGTGTTTGGCTCTTTTGTTCTTAATTCATTCTGCAACCAAACTATGTTGTTTTTATCTTTGTACCAGTTTGATCTTTCCCCGCCACTCTGGCCTATGTATAAATGTAAATCACCAAATGTGTGGATGAATTTTCCAGGCTTTACTCCAACAAGTTCTGCAACTACAGATGTTATTGCAGAATACTGCGGTCCATTGAAGGCAACTCCTAGAAGATGATCTGCGCTTCTTTGAAACATCTTTATAGTAAGTCTTTCAATACCATAAACATCTTCATATCGGTATGCCTGAAATAGACAGTGGCAAGGAGCTAGTGCTGCTGTGTTGTATTTTACGTCGAATGGATTCCATGCAGTTACTAATGCATATCTTCCTGACGGCTGTTTCTTTAGTTTATCGATTAGATCCTGCATTTGGTCAACATAGACTAGTTTCACTCCTTCTTCTGTCTCATTTGCGCCTTTGAAGCTTCTCCATTGTGTAGGGTAAAAATTACCTAAGTCTCCTGCTTTTGGATCTTCTCCTGACATAACTAAATCCTTAAAATCAAATAATGCTGAGTTGAATTCTGGAGTATCTTTTCCCAATTTTTTCCATGGATGGTTATCTGGTAAATCTTTTCTGTAGAAGTTGAATGCATTAGCTGTCCATATATTCATTCCTTGTTGCAAATACCATTTCAAGTTTTTTTCATTTCTTAGAAAGCCAACAATTTCTGGGAACAGCTGTGTTTTATACCCTATATTTTTGGTATTAGAAAGAGGAATTGTTTCATCTGTTAAATCATAAACAACCTGATTTCCGAAAACACCCATCGTATCAATTACGACTCTGTCTGCCTTGCGAAAATTAAGTTCAGGGTCTGTAAGAATGTCATAAGTTAGTTTGTGATAAACCGCATCATGCTTATTTAATCCAGAGATGTCTAATGTCATTTTGCCTTCCCCCCACTCACCTCTGTAAGATCTGTTGAGAACAAGACATATATATAGATTTCCATATTTTTAAAAAATAAGAGACTTGAACCTGAAATGATTAAGTGGACTCGGCGAGCCTTCAACAATTAAAACAATAATTAATCTCACTTATTTTTCAATAAGATGTCCATATCAAGTTCTAAATCCTCAAACCTACTTTTTAATAATTGCTTGGAATCCTCTATTCCTTTATTGTATAATTCCAATCCAACGTTTTGTAAGAAAAAATCTAAAATTTGTTCTGCTCCAATCATACCAATATCTTGATTTCTTTCTTTTCTAAAAAAAATAATCATCTCCTCAATAATTATTTTTCTTTTCTCACTCGATATTACATCCCACGAACGTTTAATTTTTTCCATTATAATCGCACCTTATCAAACCTAAAATTAAGGGACTTGAACCCAAATATTTAAGTGGACTCTGCGGACAGACTCCTTCAAGACGATGGAATTATAATAAAAGTTTCATTCCATCGAAAGCGAACTTGATATTTTGTTTCTTGTGCTGTTTCTCAATTAAAAGAAAATCATCATAGGACAAACGCCACATTTCTTCGATATGAACAATTATGGTTTTTTTAATATTAAATTTCTTAATTAAATCAACTAATTCAGTCATTGAGAACAATTCCTCTCGCAGAGGATGAGTTTCATCAATATTTTTTAAACCATCTTTTGAAGTGAACCAAGGACTATTTACAATAAGCATATCAAGATTTTTTAAGTATTTCTCCTGAATATTAAATGGCTTGACATCACAAGGAAGATAAAGAACTTTCTTTTCTTTCTCTTGAATCATCCACGCAATTGTGGTCAATTTTTCGTTTTTATTAATTAAAATAGGACTAAAAGAAATATCCTTAATAATTTCAAATTTGTGAAGAGGAAGAATTATTTCTTTAATGTAATTATTATATGTATACCAAGAAAAAAATGGTTTTGCAGTTCCAGAGTTAATATTGTGAAGTTGATTAAATATTTCTTGAGGACAAATTACTCTTATTGGCTTTTTTTGATTCCTTAAAGTATATGGTTCTTTTGAAGACCAATCAGAAGTTATTTCCTCAACAAGGCGCATACCTTCAGTATGGTCAGGATGCCAATGAGTAAATAAAATGTGTTCAACAGATTTAATATTTTCTCTGTTAATTGACTGGATAATATCTTTAGGAGTATCAATTAAAACATTAGCACCATTAACAAATAAAGCAGGACCATTACGAGAATAAGGAATTCCTTTTTGTCTTGCCTGTTTGCATATAGTGCATTGACAAGTAGGTCTTGGAATAGTTTGAAATCCACCTGAACCAAGAATTGTTAGTTTCATATAACTACCAAAATCTCAATTATTTAAAAAGTTTAGGGAAAAAATACTTTTCCCCTAAAATATGCCAAAAGGGTTAAGTGGACTCTGCGGGACTTTCTCACTGCTTCGGTCACTTGCGTTCCGAACTTTTGCTGTCGCAAAAGCGTTCGAATCATTAAACGACAATATTTGAACCCGCGACCTCCCGATCTTTGGACATTTTATATGTATGCCAACCGAGCGCTCTACCACTGAGCTAAGAGCCCATTTAGAGAGAAAAATAAAGAGTATTTTATAAAGATTATCACTCTAAACAGGAAAAAATTATAAACCCCTTACTCATTCTTATTTTAATGGAAATAAATGATGATATCAAGGTTTTAATAAAAAAACTTGCTCTTCAAAACGCAATAAAGCATGACGGGAAAGCAAATCCGGGCGCAATAGTAGGAGGAGTATTAGGAGATTTCCCTGATTTAAAATCGCACATGAAAGATATTATGAAAGAGATAACAGACACAGTAAAGGATGTTAATCTACTTTCGCTTGATAAGCAAAAAGAGGAGCTTCTTCAAATAGATCCTTCTGCGTTGGATAAAAAAGAGCATAAGTTTGACCTTTTTGGATTCCTTAACATTCCTGAGGGAGCAAAGATAAGGACTGCTTTTCCTCCCGGTCCAGAAAAATATCCTCATATAGGGCACGCAAAAGCGTTATTGATGAATTATATGCTTGCCAAGAGATATGATGGAGAGTTTTATTTAAGATTTGAGGATACTAATCCTACCTTAGTAAGAGCAGAATTTTATGAAATTATGCAGGAAGACTTTAAATGGTTGGGAATAACTTGGGATAAACTACAGCACGCATCAGATAATATGAAACTTTTCTATGATAAGTGCGAATCAGTTATAAGGCACGATCAAGCATATGTGTGCACTTGTATGCCTGAGGATGTAAAATTAACAAGGGAAACAGGCGAACCGTGCAAGTGCAGGTCAAGAACTATTCAGGAAAATGTTGATTTATGGAAAAAAATGCATGAAATGCATGAAGGAGCAGCAATTGTAAGGCTCAAAATAGACTTAAAGCACAAAAACAGCACAATGCGAGACCCTACAATATTTAGAATAATAGAAACACCCCACCCAAGACACGATACAAAATACAAAGTTTGGCCAAACTATGATTTCCAGAACTCAATAATGGATGGGCACTTTGGAATAACCCATAGATTAAGAAGCAAGGAATTTGAGATGAGAAACGAGCTCCAGAGATACATACAGACTCTTTTAGGGTACAAAGAAACAAGCATTTATGAATTCGCAAGATTCAATATGGAAGGAGTTGAAAGCTCGGGAAGAATAATAAGGGAAAAAATAGCCAATGGAGAATTAGATGGCTGGGATGATCCATCTTTAACCACTCTTGCAGCATTAAGAAGAAGAGGATTTCAGCCAGAAGCAATAAAGGAGTTTTTAATAAAAACAGGAATGACAAAATCAGAATCTACATTGACATGGGATGACTTAATACTTCAGAATAGAAGAATTCTAGATCAAAAGTCCGAGAGATACTTCTTTGTGGAGGACCCAGTGTTGATAACAGTAAAAGGTGCTCCAGGCAAGCAGCTTGAGCTGAACCTTCATCCAGAAGATAAAAAAGGCGGAAGGCATTTTAAAACAAATACAAAGTTTTACATTTCAAGAAAAGATTATGACAACTTGGAAAAAGGAGAAGTTTACAGATTAATGGAATGCCTTAACTTTAAATGCGTCTCAAAAGATCATTTTGAGTACGTAGATGATTCTATTGAAACATATAAAGAAAAAGGAAAAGGAATAATTCATTTTGTGCCTGCAGATGCGAATAATGTTGATGTCAAGATACTAAGAAACAAGGAATATATAAAAGGACTTGGAGAAGAAGCTGTAAAACACATAAAGGAAAAAGATGTAGTCCAATTTGAGAGATTCGGCTTTGCCAGGCTTGACAACAAGGAAAAAATGATATTCTGGTTCACTCATTAAAATACAACAGCTAATATACTTTTGTAGTTTCAATCATAATGATTACAAGAACAAAGTAAAAGAGCAATCCTAAACTAAGTATTAACACCCTTTTCCAGTTCTTTTCAATCTTGTATGTTATAAAATATGACAACAGTATAATGCTCAATGGAAAAACGAAGCAAGTCAATATTTCTCTGTAAATATTTCCTAGGAATTTAGTTAATTTAATAACAAATGCCAAAACAAACATAAATACAAAATATATCCAGAACGTAATTTTGGCTTTATCCATATTAAATAGTTAGATTAAGGATTTATAAATCTTTCAATTAAAAACACCTTTAAACCCTTGAAAATGCATAAATTATAAATAGGATTAAAACAATTGAATAAGAAATCAGGCAGCCTGGAGGTGTCCGAATGAGCGATTCAATAATTGTAAAAACAAAAGTAAAAGAATTAGCTGTAGGCTACAGCGTGTCAAGTGATTTTGCGGATGTTCTAGATGAAAAAGCAAAGCAACTGCTTAAGGATGCAATGAGACGCGCAGAAGCTAATGGCAGGAAGACAGTCATGTCAAAAGACTTGTAGATTTATTAGCCCTTTTTTTCTCTTTAACTTTAATTTCTATGCTTTTAAGTTTTCCCTCAAGCCTTATAAGCGTGGCAGGATCCTCTTCCTTTTTCTCCTCTAATGAAGAAATTATCTTTTTTGCCAAAGAAATCTGCTTTTCTAACTCAGTTATTTTCTCAAGCTCAATCTTTCTATTCAACCCATATTCATCTACACCAATCGCTGCAGAGTAGAATATTCTTCTTAATTTTAAAGACACCATTTTATCCTTTTATAAGGTTCCCGAATAATCCTTTCTTTTTAGGAGGCTCTGGTTTCAAGTCTATCGGAGGCTCAGCACTGGGAGGAACGCTCAAAGGTTGAAACCTGTCCGGAACAGGATAATTTATATCCAAACGAGACTCAAAGCTCGGCCGCTGACCAAATTGCTGATTCTGTTGCGGTCTCATTTGCTGCTCAAATTGCTGTTGAGAGAATCCCTGTTGAAATGGAGAAGGAGGAGCCATAGGTGTTGGAGGGATATTTGCCTGCGGCATAATTGTCTGCTGAGGAGACTGTATTGCCTGTTGTTGCTTTTGAGCACCTATTTGAGACTGAGATTGAATAGGTGTTGAAGCAGTCTGCGGTTGAATCGGAGGCAATGATTCCTCAAAAGATGCCTGAACTGGCTGCTGAGCTATTCCTCTTGACTGAGCTGGGAATCCCTGAGCTTGTTGAATAGAACCCAAAGGACTCTGAGTCTGAAGTCCCTGAGCCTGAGACTCCTGTATAGAATCAAGCCTTGTTCCAAAAGAGACAAGCGCTTCCGCAATACTGTTGTTCTGGTCCAAAATCTTATCAATTTTCTCCTCCGGAGAATTCCCTGATTGATACTCTTTCATTAACTGCTTGTTAATATTCTCAAACAGCAAGTAAAGCTTGTTCACTGATTCATTAAGATGACTTATTGCCTCGTAAAATCTTTCTTCTGAAGAATTCTGAACAAAAGGATTTGATTTTAGACGCTCAACTTCTTTCTTTAGCCTATCAACTTCATCGCGGGAAACCAATTCATACTCTGTGTCTTCCATCCTACACCCCTTTTTGCTTAAAAATGAAAGTTCTAGTATATAAATTTAGCTGTTAAATAAACAAACTTATTGCTTAAATAATCCAGCACATATCTTAGTCTGAATTAAATTAATTAATTTATTTCTTGCCCCCATCATTAACATCCAACTTATTTGCCTCAGGTTTCATTGTGGGAAATAAAATAACATCTCTTATTGATTCCTGACCAAGCACAAGCATAGCCATCCTATCAAGACCTATACCTATCCCTCCCGTAGGAGGCATCCCGTGCTCAATAGCCTCTATAAAATCTTCATCAACAGGATTAGCCTCTTCATTTCCAGCCCTTAATTGCCTAGCTTGGTCCTCTAAAAGCTTTCTTTGATGAATTGGATCATTCAATTCTGAATAAGCATTGCAAAGCTCCATTCCGCAGCAAAATGGCTCAAACCTCTCTATAAGCCTAGGATCAGACTTATGCCGTTTGCAAAGAGGGGTTGATTCCTCAGGATGATCAATCACTATAGTAGGCTGAATGAATTTCTCCTCACAAAAATGCTCAAACAATGCAAGCACATAATTTCCCCAGGTTTCTTCCTTGTCAAATTCAACCCTGTTGTCTGTTACAAATTCCCTTAACTCCTCAACAGACATCCCTGAAACATCTATCCCAGCATATTCGCTTATTGCGTCAAGCATAGTTATTCTTTTCCAGGGCGCCTTAAAATCTATCTCATTTCCTCTAAAAACAGCCTTCGTAGTACCATTTAATTTTAACGAAACAAACTCATACATTTCTTCCACAAGCTTCATCATATCTGTATAGTCAGCATACGCCTGATACGCCTCCAGCATTGTGAATTCAGGATTATGAGTGGTGTCAATGCTTTCATTCCTGAAATTCTTGTTTATGTCATATACCCTGTTGAAACCACCTACTATTAATCTCTTAAGATACAATTCAGGACTTATTCTAAGGAATAATTCCATTTTAAGCTCATTATGAAATGTCTTGAATGGCTTTGCGGCAGCACCCCCATAAATAGGATGAAGTATAGGCGTTTCCACTTCTATAAATCCCCTAGAATCCATAAATTCCCTTACTAGCTTAGTCATTAACATCCTTTTATAAAGGACTTCCTTTGAGGAATTATTCATTATTAAATCAAGATATCTTTTCCTATACTTAAGCTCTAAATCCTGAACCCCATGAAATTTATCAGGCAGCGGCCTCATTGTCTTGCTTAGCATTTCAAAATTTTTTACATAAATACTTATCTCTCCCATCTTTGTCCTGAATATCTCTCCTTCCACCCCTATAAAATCACCTATGTCAAATTTCTTAAGGAGCTCGTATTTAGGACCTATATCGTCAGCCCTCAAGTAAAGCTGAATCTTTCCTTCACCGTCATATATTGTAAGAAAAGCCACTTTACCCATTCTTCTGAATAAAACAATCCTTCCAGCAATCTTAACAATTTCACCTGAATGCTCCTCAGGAGACAAATGGACAAATTCACATTTTATTTTCTCAGAATTAGAATTAGAATCAAATCTATATGGATAAGGGTTTATACCCTCTCCTCTTAATTCATCAAGTTTTCTTAGCCTATCCTCAATAAGTTTCTTGCCAGAACTTAAACCAGACGATTCCTGATTACATTGCTCTTTGTACTGATGCTGCTTAGTATTCTGCTTATTTGAATTATCCATGTCCTCTCCTGACATCAAATCACCTTCTATAACCTCATATAAAGTTATAGGTAATGTTATTTAAATGTTTTTGATTATTAATACAAAACTATAATTAGGGCAAGAAACATATGAAAAAGATTTAAACAACCTATTTTTCCAAAAGATAAACTCGTTGAAAGGAAAATAAAATGAAGAAACAAAAAGAAAAAGAACTCCCAAATAAAAATGAGAAAAGAAACATAACAGATATGTGTGTTCTAGGAATAGAGAGTACAGCACATACATTAGGAGTATCAATTATTAAAGGAAAAAACATATTGTCAAATGAAAAGGACTCGTACATAACAGAAGAAGGAGGAATGATTCCTGCAAAGGTTGCAGAGCATCACGTTGACATATTCGATGAAGTACTTAAAAAAGCCCTGGCAAAGGCCAATATAAAATTAAAGGACATAGATTTAATAGCATTCTCAAACAGCCCAGGTCTGGGACACACATTAAGAATAGGCGCTGCTTTTGCTAGGACTCTTGCATTAAAACTAAAGAAACCATTAGTTCCAGTAAACCATTGCATTGCGCATCTTGAGATAGGAAGGCTCCTCACAGATGCAAAAGATCCTGTCCTCCTTTATGCATCGGGTGCAAACACTCAAATCATAGCATATGAAGCGGAAAAATACAGGATATTTGGAGAAACTCTGGACATAGGAGTAGGAAACTTTATAGATTCATTTGGCAGGGAGTTAGGGTTAGGATTTCCTGCAGGACCAAAGGTAGAAAAACTCGCTTTAGATGGAAAAGACTACATAAAATTACCCTACTCAGTAAAAGGAATGGATGTTTCATTTGGAGGAATGCTCACTAACCTAAAACACAAGATAAAATCAGGCAAATACTCAAAGGAGGACCTTTGCTATTCAGTACAGGAAACAGTCTTTGCAATGCTAGTGGAAGTTACAGAGAGAGCACTCGCACATACAGGAAAAACAGAAGTAATACTTGGAGGAGGAGTCGCCTGCAACAAAAGACTCCAGGAAATGTGCAGAATAATGTGCGAAGAAAGAAATGCAAAGAGTTACTGCCCCGAGAACCAATACTTAGTAGACAATGCAGCAATGATTGCATGGACAGGGCTACTAAAATTTTCATCAGAGCAGAAAGATTTTCTAGACTTATCAGCAATAAACCCATATGAAAGAACTGATGACGTTGAAATTAATTACAGATAAGACCCTCTATAAATTATAATAAAAAAGAATCATATTTTTTATAATACCCCAACTATAAATTATACTTATTAAAAAAACAGCTAATTTAAGGGTTAGGATACTCAGTACCCACGTGAGGCGGAGGAACTCTTTCTGCATCCTGAACTTTTATAACAACATCTCCAGATATATTATAACAAGTTGTTCCAGTAATCCCACATGAGCCAGGAGTATATGGGTCAGCATGCCTTCTGAACGTTAACTGTACATCTACTTCATCTTTATCTCCTCTGTGAAGATTCCCCAAGCTGTCGCTGTTTATGTAAAATCTGGAAGATGCTCCCGGATCCAGTGTTTTGTACTCCGTGTAATCCTCCAAGTCAATCAGATTGAATTCCAGACCATTGAACCCTACACTTACACTTTCTATGTCAACAGATATAAGATAATTATTTTTTATTTCCATTTCAAAATATCCCCTATTATTTATGTATGCTCCTGTGCATTGAATCTGCTGACCAGTGTCGCACCTTTCAGAAACAAATCTTTTTGCATCAAATATATCAAAGTAAGCGAGTGTACCTATAACCAAGAGAACTGCAATTATAGCCCAACCATACGTTGTAAGAAGTTCTACTGCTGCTTGTGCCCTCTTTTTTGCCAAAACTCAAATCACCAAATACAATTTCGGCATCCTAATATTTAAAGATTATGTTTTACATTCTAATTTATTTCTTTTTTTCCTTTTCCGACAAATATTTTAATAATGATTTATTCCTTATTATATGATTCCTGATTCTTTAAGATTCACTGGAAAAGATTCCAGAATAAAAGGCCTGGAAAAAATGAAACTTCTTGCAGAGCTAAGCGCAAATGCGAGAAAAATAGAGGGACTCTATTCCTCAAAACAGGATTTTTCAGGAAAAGTACCTAATGTACTAATAGGAGATTATGGCTATCCTAATGTAAATGCAGGTTTCCTTTCCTCGCAGGAATACTCCACAAATGACTCCCCTAAAGACTGGAAAAGAAATCCACAGGAATACAGCATACAAAAAATAATAGAATTAAGGCAATCACTATTAAATTCAAAGGCAAATGTTAATGTTAAGGATTTCAACGCCAGATTCTCAGATAAGTTGCGGGAAGTTGGACTTTCATCCTCTCCTGTAGACGCAGAAGTTTCATATGACCGAAAGATTTCATTAGCATCTTCATTTAACAAGGACGTTTTGCCTCACGGACCATCTGCCATTCTAAAAACATTAAGGATAACTGAAAATCCTAAGGTTCCATCCATAGTTGATAAATATGAGTCAGACTCAGATTTCAAAGCATCAGGATCTCTTATAGCTCTTAATAAATCAGGGCTCGACGAGCATTACCTTACAAAAGTTCTTAGCACAGGCAATCTTGGGATAAAAACCCAAAGAAAAATAGTCCCAACTAAATGGTCTATTACTGCAGTAGATGATACTATTGGAAAAGACAAACTCAAGAAAATAAGTTATTTTGAAGAGCACAATCCTTCTGTTTTATTCGGAGGCTATCTGGGAAATTATTACATAGCATTAATATTTCCAGGACCGTGGAGTTATGAATTATTTGAAACATATGTAGGGCCTGGCCTTGAAGACCCTTATAATTATCAATCCTCCACTGATTATGAGGGACCATATGGAAGAAAAGACTATGCAAGCGACACAGTAGGGGGCTATTATGCCTCACGATTGGCATTACTTGAATATTTAGAGCAAAAGAAGAGAAAAGGCAGCGTGTTGCTTCTTAGATTCATAACTGACGAATACTGGGCACCATTGGGAGTCTGGGTTGTAAGAGAAGCAACAAGAAATTGTTTTGCGGCACCCTCTCTTGAGTTTGAGTCTAAAGAGTTAATGATCAAGTATGCTTCAATTTTTCTAAGAAAGAAATTCAACGTATCGTTGGATCCTATATTAAGAAAAAGCAGGCTACTAGAACAGCTTAAGAGCCAGAGAACTCTTTTTGAATACTAAAAAAAGATTACAAAAAAGTGTTGATACGCATTTATATCCATATACAAAGCCTCTCAAACCAAAAGATTTATATTTATCAAAATATATCTTAATTATTACTGAACAGGAATTACAAAATAAACCGAGAATTAAATAAAAAATATA
>CAZOPU010000018.1:0-20777 GCA_964581965.1 uncultured Methanosarcinales archaeon
AAAGGATTTCCTATTGGGACTAGAAAAGTTTCCGGGGGCAGATACTTGAGTGGGGAAGTTTGGATTGATAATCATTATGATTCTTTATTCTTTTATATAGGAAAATTATCTAATGGGACTGATGTTGTTATGAATCTTGGAGGAAAATCAGGAAATCCAGGATTAGTAGAGATTGGAAATATAAACGATGGAAATGGGAAAATATTTTTTGACGAGAAATTATTTCCTTATTAGTTCTTATTTTAAGAAAACTTTTTAAAAAAGAGATATAATTATTACTTTTATGGATAAAGAACAACTCGAATCGTATATTCGTGCCGGAAAAATAAATTCACACGCTCTTGATTTAGCAGTAAAAATGATAAAGTCAGGTACAGCTGTAGTTGAAATTCTTGATAAAGTAGAGGAGTTCATTAGAAAAGAAGGAGCTATACCTGCATTTCCTGCACAAATCTCGTTGAATAACGTGGCTGCACATTTCTGTCCATTGAACGATGAATTAAAATTAGCGGATGGAGACATTGTAAAAATAGATATTGGTGTGTGCGTTAATGGATATATTGCAGATGCTGCAAGAACTGTTGATCTTGGGGAGAATAAAGAGCTTGTTAACGCATCTAAACTGGCTCTAAAGAATGCACTTTCTATAGTGAAGCCAGGAGTTGAAATAGGAGAAATAGGAAAAGTTATTCATGAAACAATATCGAATCAAGGATTTACTCCTATAAAAAACTTATCAGGTCACGGTTTAGGAAGATTCGAGATTCATAGTACTCCTTCAATTCCTAATGTGACGACTGGAATAAAGACGGTTCTTAAAGAGGATCAAGTAATAGCAATAGAGCCATTCGCTACAAATGGAATGGGAATTGTTTATGAATCAGGAAATCCGACTGTTTTTTCATTTATTGGAGAAAAACCAATTAGAAACCAGACATCTAGAAAAATGATTCAGGATATTAAAAAATATGATGGCTTGCCATTCACGTTGAGGTGGCTTATTCCAAAATATGGAGTAGCATCAGCTCAGTTGGCATTAAGAGAAATGATTCAGGCAGGGATGATTATTCAGCATCCTCCATTGCTTGAAAAAGGGAAAGGATTTGTTTCTCAGGCAGAACATTCAGTAATAGTGAGAGACAAGCCTATAATATACACAAAGATTGATGATTAGTTTTTTAGATTAAAAAATTAAAAAAGAGGGAGTAGTTGGAATTCAAAGATACATTTAAGGGTGTAAAAAGATTCGAGAAACTCTGTGAAGTTCTTATTAAATACCAATCTTTGTATCTAATAAAAAAAGAACTTAGTTTGTGGAAAAAAGAAAAAAGAACAGAGCCCCAAACTATCCGTCTCATACTTGAGGATATGGGAGGAGGATTTGTGAAGCTTGCACAACTACTAAGCATAAGGCCTGATTTGGTCCCTCATGAGTATTGTGCTGAGTTAGCTAAACTTCAGGATTCTGTGAAACCATTTCCGTTTGACGATGCAAAAAAAATAATAGAATCTTCTTTGGGAAGGAAAATCAAGGATTTATTTCTTCATTTTAATTCTGTACCTATAGCATCTGCATCAGTAGGTCAGGTTTACAGAGCAGTTCTTAAGTCAGGAGAGATTGTCGCAGTAAAAGTAAGACGTCCTGGAATAAATGAAATATTTGAGCAGGATATTATTTTACTTGATTTTGTTGCAGGCATTGTAAAAAAAATACATGGGACTGATGTAATTGAGCCTGAGGAAATAGTTAAATCTTTTAAAGAATACACTATGACTGAGCTTGATTATTTGGAAGAAGGCAAAAACATACAGATGTTCTACGAAAATCTGAAACATACAGGGGTTAAAGTGCCTAAGTTATATCCTGAATTATGTTCTAAAGAAGTATTGGTTATGGAATTCATAGAGGGACATGAATTAAAATACGTTATTGAAAAAAAAGGATTTCAAGAATTTAAGAGGAAAATTGCGAGAGACATATTCAATGTATTTCTGAAGCAAGTATTTATAGATGGGGTTTTCCATGCAGATCCTCATCCATCTAATATATTGATTATTCCTGGTAAAGAGAAAAAAATAGCTCTCCTGGATTTTGGAATAGTTGGAAAGCTTACTCCTATTTTTCGTGCAGAATTAGTTAAGCTGTTTATTGCCTTAAATGAAAAAGATGTTGAAGGAATAATAACTGCTATGATGCATATGAATATGGTTTCAAAGGACGACGATGAAATAAGAAGAGATATGAGAAATATGCTTGGTCCTTATTATGGTGCGGGTCTTAATAAAGTTGATTTCCCTAAATTATTTATCCAGTCAATAAAAGTTGCAAGAAAACACAAGATAAGAGTTTCCAAAGATTATGTTTTGCTGGGAAAAGCAGTTCTTACTGTTGAAAGTGTTTGTGCGGCGCTTTATCCTGAGTTTAATTTTGTGGAAGAATCAAAGCATTTCATCACGAGACTTATGATTCATGAATATTCTCCATCTAAATTTGTTGCAAAGACATTTTTAAAGTTGGAAAATGCAAAAAAAATTGCTCTGGAAATACCTTCGGCAATATCTAATTTGTTTATTACAAATGAAGAGAGCAGGGAAAAAATGGAGGAATTATCTAATCATCTTTTGGTTGCAGAGCATAGAATAGATGCCCTAATAGAGAAGATGATATTTATGTTTACCACTCTTGTTCTAATAGTTGCAGGGTTTTTATTCATACGAAAAGAGCCAATATTCGATGGTATTTCTATATTTTCTATAATTTTATTTTCCATAGCTGCCGGAACATTTTTAATTGCTGTTTTTGTTAAACACAAGAACTAAGAATTAATTAAAAAAGATGCTTAATAATAAAAGTTCATGGAGGTACATGAGAAAGATCATGGGTTATGAACTCTATTCTTTTGAAAACTATGTAATTACAATTTACACAAGTTAGTTTTAGATAATGTCTTCTTGAGTCAATCTCTAACTCCCAGTTTGACTCGTGCTCTTTTCCGCATTTAGGGCATACTTCTTCAATGTGCTCTTCCAGGCTTGTATGGACCAAATATTTTCCCTCTAATTACTGCTCATCACTATTATGTTGTCAATTTTTTTACTTTAACTTATTATTGCTACAAACTGGAATGTTATTTATATTTAAATATATTGCTTAAATTCTAATTTATACATTATAAGTTGTAGCTATATAGCTAAAAATTTTTAAATAGATAAAATAAGTTTATGATTAAAACTTTGTTTTATTAGGTGCGAGATGTTTAATCTAAGGAAGCATTTGGACAGCGACGAGAGGATGGTTTATTTTTTTAGACCTTCAAGAAAGGCATATTTGCATCAATACATAATTTACCTTGCATTGATTACTGTTTGTGTTTATTTCATGCTTTACTTCAGCAATAATATGTGGTTTTCATATGCTTTTGCATTGCTGGGATTATACCCCTTATTTGGAATTCTTAAGAATGAAATAATTATCTTCTCCAGCAGGTATGCTCTTACAAATGAGAGAGTTTTGTATAGCAAGGGAATATTTGCTGAGAGGTTTAGGAGTTTTCATTATTACTCAATAACTGACATAGAGCTGTACCAAAGTTTCTGGGGAAAAATAGTTAATACTGGTACTTTGAGTATAAATACAAGCGGAACAGGCTCGGATAATTATGAGATTAATTTTCTTAATATCTCAGACCCACTGGAAGTAAAAAAGAAGATAAATGATCACACTCCTAGGAAGATGCATATAGGACATGTAAAGGTTAAAGATTCTGAAGATAATAATGAAATAAATGTAAAAGAAAAAGATATTAAAAATAAATAATGCAAAAAATATTGGTTTTAATTTTTATAAGTTATTTATTCCAGGCCATTTGGGAGTTTGCCTTCAGGAGAGGTATTTTTCCCAGAAAGTATAACATCATCTATTCTTAATATCATGACTGCGACTTCGCTTGCACTAGAGACTGCTTGAGTTTTTATTTTCAAGGGCTCTATTATTCCATTCTCCCATGCATCCATTGTTTTCCCTGTGAATACATTTATCCCTGCCCACTTTTGGGACTTGTCGTGGGCTGCTTTTAATTCAGTTATTACATTTATAGGGTCAAGGCCTGCGTTTTCAGCGAGAGTCCTAGGAATAATTTCAAGAGTATCTGCGAATGCCTGTACTGCGAGTTGCTCTCTTCCAGAAAGAGTTGTAGCATATTTCTTTAGCTCCTTTGAAACTTCAATTTCCACACTGCCTGCGCCAGCAACTATGAACTCATTTTTTAGTGTTGAAATAACATCTCCCAAGGCATCATCTATTGCTCTTGCAACTTCATCAATAACGTGACTTGTCGCGCCTCTCACAAGCAAAGTTAATGACTTAGGATTTTTGCACTCTCTCACATAAGTCATTAATTCATCTCCTACTTTTATCTGCTCAACTATTCCTGCAGTTCCCAAATCATCTTTTGAAAACTCATTCAAGTCGCTTATAATTTTTCCTCCTGTGGCTTTTGAAAGTCTTGCTAAATCGCTCTTTTTCACTCTGCGAGTAGCATAAATTCCTTTCTTTGAAAGGAAATGCTGTGCAAGGTCATCAATGCCTTTCTGGCAGAATATTACATTAGCACCAGTGGCCGCAATTTTTTCTACTTTCTTTCTAAGCATATTTTCTTCCATGTCGAGGAATGACTGAATCATTCCAGGCTCTGTAATTGAGATTTTTGCCTCTGTTTCAGGTCCTTTTATCTCAATAGGAATATCAAGAAGAGCAATTTTTGCATTCCTTACCGAAGAAGGCATTCCAGAGTGAACTTTCTCCTTGTCCACTACGATTCCGTTTATTATTTCTGAATTCTCTGTGCTTCCTCCTACTTTTTTCTCTATTTTTATATCATCTTTATCAACTATTAATTTGCCATCTGTGTCATGAGCCACTTTGTATACTGCATCAACTATCAACTCAGCCAAATGGTCTTTTTTATCCTCAGGACCCTTTCCTGTAATTGCAGTTTCAACAATCCTGGACAGCATTTTTTTGTCATTTCTGTCAAATTTTACTGATAATTTATTCAGAATTTCAAGGGACTTATCTGAGGCTAGTCTATATCCTTTTGCAATAATTGTAGGATGAATATTGTTATCAAGAAGCTCTTCAGCTTTTTTCAAAAGCTCTCCTGCTAGGATAACTGCAGTAGTTGTACCGTCACCAACTTCTTCCTCCTGGGTTTTTGCAATCTCAACAAGCATTTTTGCAGCAGGATGATCTATGCTCATTTCTCTAAGAATAGTAGCGCCATCGTTTGTTACAGTTATTTCTCCGAGGCTGTCAACAAGCATTTTGTCCATTCCTTTAGGTCCTAAAGTGGTACGTACAGACTCAGCCACAAGCTTCGCTGCAAGAATATTCATTCTCTGTGCATTTTTACCTGTGTTTCTCTGAGTTCCCTCTGAAAGAATGTATACTGGCTGATAATTATTGTCTTTGCTGTCCATAATCAAACCCCCTAAGGAAAGAACTTCAAAGAAATTTATATGTTTTGCGGACGCGCCTATATTGTTTTTATTTTTAATTTAAATGAATGGAGAAATATAATATATTCAGAAACCTTTATAAAAGAAAATGATTTTCTCTGTATTACCAATGATTGATGAGGCATCCTTGGATGCTGAAAGAGGTAACATTCTTATCTTTTTTAGGTTACCATATCAAGGAAAAATAGAGAAAAAACAGAAAACAGTCAGCGATTAATGTTTGCATGCCTGAGCGTGCAGCGTTAAAAGATGTACTGGTTAGGAGGAATTAAAATGTCAGAAAGAGCATACGAAGCAGTTGAGATAGCAAAGAAAACAGGAAAACTAAAAAAAGGAACAAATGAAGTTACAAAAGCAATAGAAAAAGGTCAGGCAAAGTTAGTTGTTATAGCTGGAGACGTATCTCCTAAAGAGATAACTATGCACTTGCCACTAATGTGCAAGGATAAAGGAATACCTTGTGTTACAGTTCCATCAAAAGAAGAGTTAGGAGCAGCAGCAGGTTTAGGCCTTGGAGCAGTTGCAGTAGCCATAACTGACGCAGGAGATGCAAAAGACCTCTTGAAAGAGTTCTAAATAAGGGGTGCAAAAAATGGCTGATGAAGTAAAAGGCGGAGTGAACTTTTCCCAAGCTGTCCCTGCAAGTGTAGAAGAAGTTGTAGGAAGAACAGGAACAAGGGGAGAAGCAATCCAGGTAAGATGCAAAATCCTTGAAGGTAGGGACAAAAACAAAATCCTCAGAAGAAATGTCAAAGGACCCGTACAGAAGGGAGATATTCTTATGCTTAGAGAGACTGAAATTGAAGCTAGACCTCTCAATAAGGCAGGAAGGGGAAATAATTAAGCGGTGATTTAAAATGGTCAAATGTGATTTTTGCGGTGAAGAAATAGAAAGAGGAACAGGAATGATGTTTGTTAAGGATGACGGAAAGATTTTTCATTTCTGCTCAAGCAAATGCGAGAATAACACCTTAAAGCTTGGAAGAAAACCAAGGCAGACAAAATGGACAAATGAGTTCAGGAATGTCAAGAAAGGTAATAAGGCATAAGGTGAATGAAATGATAGAGCGAACACTAGTTTTGTTAAAACCTGATGCAGTAGCAAGGGGACTAATAGGTAGGGTAATCCAAAGATTTGAAGACGCAGGTCTAAAGATAGTAGGGGCTAAAATGGTTTGGATGGATAAGGACTTTGGAAAAAAACATTATTTTGATGTTGCAGAAAGAAGAGGAGATAAAGTACTTGACGCTCTCCTTGATTTCATGACTGCAGGTCCGGTTCTTGCAATGGTTATAGAAGGAGTGCATGCAGTAGATGTTGTAAGAAAAATGGTTGGAGGAACAGAGCCAAAAACTGCACTTCCAGGAACAATAAGAGGCGATTTTGCACATCACTCATTTGTACATACTGATGGAAAGGGAGTTGCAATAAAGAATCTTGTTCATGCATCAGGAAACCAAAAAGAAGCAGAATACGAGATAAAACTATGGTTCAAAGATAATGAAATGCACTCATATAAGACGGTGCATGAAATACATACATATTAAATAAACAGTTAATAGGGTGAATATTATGGCAAAGATGGTAGATAGAGTAACAGAGCTTATGGTAAAGCCTGAAAGAATAAGAAATATTGCTATTGCTGCACACATAGATCACGGAAAGACTACCTTTTCGGACAATCTTCTTTATGGTGCGGGAATGATGTCTGCAGACCTTGCAGGAAAGGCATGTGCACTTGACTTTCACGAAGATGAGCAGGAAAGAGGAATTACAATAGATTCCGCAGCTGTATCAATGGTACATACATTCGAAGGACAAGAATACCTAATTAATCTAATAGATACTCCTGGCCACGTAGATTTTGGAGGGGATGTAACCAGAGCAATGAGAGCTGTGGATGGATGTATAGTTCTTAGCTGTGCGGTTGAGGGAATAATGCCTCAAACAGAAACAGTTCTAAGACAGGCATTAAAAGAAAGAGTAAAACCTATCTTGTTCATAAACAAAGTGGACAGGCTTATCAAGGAATTAAAGCTTACTCCTGAGGCGATGCAGGAAAGATTTACAAAGATAATAATGAATGTAAACAAGCTTATAAGGCAGATTGCTGAGAAAGAGTATGGAGAAAAATGGCAGCCTAATGTATTGGATGGAAGTGTATGCTTTGGTTCTGCATTCCATAACTGGGCATTGTCAATTCCATACATGAAAAAGCACGGAATAACATTCAAAGAGATAATAGATGCTTATGAATCAGGAGACTACGCTCCATTAAAGAAAAAGGCTCCTTTGCATGAAGTTATCCTTGATGCAGTAATAAAGCACCATCCAAATCCAAGAGAAGCTCAGCATTATAGGATACCAAAAATATGGCATGGAGACCTTGAGAGTCAAGTAGGAAAAGATCTTCTTGATTGTAATCCTGCAGGAAAGATAATGTTTGTAGTAACAAAAGTAGTTGTGGATCCCCAGGCGGGAGAAATATGCACTGGAAGATTGTTCTCTGGAACAATGAAAAAAGGAGAGTCAGTTCATCTTGCAAAGGCTAAGTCTGATTTGAGGCTCCAACAAATATACATTTATAATGGGGCAAAAAAGGAGATAGTTGATGCTGCCACATCAGGAAACATTGTTGGTGTGGGTGGGCTAAGAAATGCATACCCTGGAGAAACAGTATACACTGCAGGTGAGGAAGTAGATCCTTTCGAGGCAATAACTCATATATTTGAACCTGTTATAACGAAAGCAATTGAGGCAAAGAAACCAGGAGAGCTTCCAAAACTAGTTGAGGTTCTTGTTCAGGTTTCAAAGGAAGACCCATCAATTGTAATAGAAATTAATCAGGAAACAGGAGAACATCTGATGCACGGAATGGGAGAGCTTCACCTTGAAGTTATAGAGAACAGAATCAAAAAAGAAAAAGGAATGGAAGTAATAACAAGTCCGCCAGTAGTAGTATACAGAGAAACAGTAACAAAACCTAGTGCGGAAGCATTCGAGGGAAAATCTCCTAACAAGCACAACAAGCTTTATTTCAAAATAGAACCTCTGGAACCAGAATTAGTTGCAGCGATAAAAGAAGGAAAGATTCCTGAAGGAAGAATAAAAAAGAAAGACAATGAGACTTGGCAAGTTCTCCAGGAAATGGGAATGGATACAAAAACTGCTAGAAGTGTAAAGGACATATTCAAGGGAAACATGTTGATTGATGGAACAAGAGGAATAGTTCATATAGGAGAAATAATAGAAATGGTAATGGACATGTTTGAAGATGTTATGAATGCAGGACCTATAGCTAGGGAACCATGTTTTAGCGTTAAGGTAATACTTGATGATGTAAAACTTCACGAGGATGCAATCCACAGAGGACCTGCACAGCTTTACCCTGCAGTAAGAGATGGTATAAGAGGAGCTATGCTTATGGCTAGACCTGTTATATTTGAGCCAGTCCAGACACTAAGTTTCGAAGCACCTGTAGACTTTATGGGTGAAATCTCCAAGCTAATTCAGAACAAGAGAGGTCAACTAATAGACGTACAGCAGGAATCAGAAACAATAACTGTAATAGGAAAACTGCCTGTAGGAGAGATGTTTGGTCTTGCTTCTGATTTAAGAAGTGCAACTGAAGGAAGAGGAAGCTCTAGTCTTGTAGATCAAACATTCGAGAAACTTCCTGAGGAGCTTCAGGCAAAGGTAATTCAGAAAATAAGAGACAGGAAAGGGCTTAAAGGAGAAGACGTGCCTAGTTCTGAGTAAATATTTTTATTTTTTTTATTTTTTAAAATTATTATTTTTTTGTAAATATTACTGTATGTCCATTTTCTATAAAATTATAGTCTGAATTATATGACTGAGAGAATAAATTATTCTAGAAATGTATTCTTATGTATGGTGCTAGAGCTTGTTTGGATTAATTATTGTAAATCTGCTCTTGCTTCTCCATGATGCTCCATACAACATATATTATAATGCAAAGGCCTATAAGTACAATTGCGGCAATTGTTTGCTGCTGTGCTCTAAGCGCTTCAGCATCACAATCTGTGCAGTACTTGTATTTAAATGCAATAACTGCAAGAATCAATGGAACAAATGCCGAAACTATTGACTTTGTTGAAGTTGGTTTAAAGTTCATAGTAATTCCTTTTAGTGTTGCTATTTAAATTATTTTTGTTTTTGGCCATTATTCTTACTCGGGAGTTAGGATGCTATTTACTTAAAATTGTTACAAACGAAGGTATCAAATTAAACATTTATAATTTCTACATTCATAAAATTTTTAATAAATTGATAATTGTCAGAATGATGAAATCTAAAGCTTTACTTAATTTTATCTTGGGGTTATCTATAATCTGCACTGTATTTTCTTTGCTTATAGAATATCAGAATATAGAAGAGAGCAGGATTCTTGATAATATTTGTACTGCCACAAGTTCCAGTTGCAATTCTGTCCAGAACAGTGAATATGGAAAAATACTAGGAATTAAAGTTGTTCATATAGGTGTAGGTGCATTTTTGATTCTTACACTGTTTGCTCTTCTCGAGAGAATAAATCCTAGAAAGTGGACAAAACTTGTTTTGCTTGTAGGCACTATAATTGCAGGAATAATGGGAATTTATTTTATTTCTGTACAATCATTTGTACTTATGCATTACTGTATTTATTGTCTGATTATAGACTCCAGCAGCATAATGATGATGATTATATATATTATCTATTTTTTTAGGAGCAAGTCTGTCGTAAAGTTTCAGAAAGCTTTATAAATCCACATAAATTCCTGTGGATGTGCAGAAAACCTGATTAGAGGGCAGGATTGCTGTGATATTCAAAAAAATAAAAACCCAATAGGGAGGAAAATAAAATGGCAAAAGACAAACCTCATATAAACTTGGTCTTTATAGGTCATGTAGACCATGGTAAATCAACAACAGTAGGAAGGCTACTTTTCGATTCTGGAAATGTAGACGAGCAAGCAATGAGAAAGCTTAAGGATAAAGCCCAAGAACTAGGAAAGGGCGGATTCGAATTTGCATTCGTCATGGACAATCTGAAAGAAGAGAGAGAAAGAGGAGTAACAATAGATCTTGCTCACAAGAAATTTGTAACAGACAAGTATGAGTTTACAATAATAGACGCACCTGGCCACAGAGACTTTGTAAAGAATATGATTACAGGAGCTTCACAGGCAGATGCAGCAGTTCTAGTTGTAGCAGCTAACGATGGAGTTAACTCGCAAACAAGAGAGCACGTATTCTTGTCAAAAACGCTTGGAGTAGGTCAGCTTATTGTAGCAATAAATAAGATGGACATTTCAGGAGTTGACTACAGCGAAGCAAGATGGAATGCAGTAAAGGAAGAGGTAACAAAGCTAATAAAGAGCGTTGGATACAAACCTGAAAATGTACAGTTCTTAGCAGTTGCTTCACTTAAGGGAGAAAATATTGTTAAGAAGTCAGAGCCAATGACTTGGTACAAGGGACCAACATTGCTTGAAGCGATAAACAATCTAGTACCTCCAGAGAAACCAACAAATCTTCCACTTAGAATGCCAATCCAGGATGTTTACAACATAACAGGAATTGGAGTTGTTCCAGTAGGAAAGATAGAAACAGGAATAATGAAGGTTGGTCAGAAAGTAATTGCAGTTCCTGGAAGAGAAGGAAAAGGAGTTCCTGGAGAAGTTAAGAGCATCGAGATGCACCACGAGTCATTCCAGCAGGCAGAGCCTGGAGACAACGTAGGAATAAGCGTAAGAGGCTTTGGAAAAAAGGATATAGCAAGAGGAGATGTAATTGGACCAGCAGAGAATGTTCCAACTGTTGCAGAGGAATTCAAAGCGCAAATAGTTGTTTTGAACCATCCAAGCGTTATTACTGCAGGATATACTCCAGTATTCCACATACACACAGCACAGATTGCATGTCAGTTTGTAAAGATTGACAAGAAGCTTAACCCCGCAACAGGAGAAGTAATGCAGGAAAATCCAGACTTTATAAAGAATGGAGATGCAGCAATAGTAACTTTGAAGCCTGTACAGCCACTTGTTGTTGAGACAACAAAAGACAATCCAAAACTTGCAAGATTTGCAGTTAGGGATTCAGGAGCAACAGTTGCAGCAGGAATGTGCATAGAAATATTGAAGAAAAAGGCTTAAACCTTTTTTATTTTTTTATTTTAAAATTATTGTTTAACGGGTAGAAAAAATGCAAAGAGCAAGAGTAAAACTGGCGAGCACGGACATATCAAAAATAAATGCTACATGTGACTATATAAAAGACATAGCTGATAAGACGGGAGTTGTAATGAAAGGGCCTGTGCCATTGCCAACAAAGAAATTAAAGCTCACAACAAGAAAGAGCCCCTGCGGAAACGGAACTGCAACATGGGACAGATTCGAGATGAGAGTTCATAAGAGGCTTATTGATGTAGGTCTCGATGAAAGAGCACTTAGATTGATTATGAGAGTTCCAATCCCTGAAGGTCTTAATATTGAGATTGAAATGATTGATGCGTAAGTTTTTTTATTTTTCCGAAGCATTTTTATTCTAATATTTTTTTAATATACTATGGTTAAATCAAGTAATTCTAGGGTTCTTGCTTTTGGCACGTATGATTTGCTTCATCCAGGGCACGAGTATCACTTAAAAAAAGCAAGCAAATATGGTGAGTTGTATGTTGTTGTCGCCAGGGATTCGACAGTGGAGCAAATGAAAGGAAAATTACCTGTAAACAATGAGCGAAAAAGGCTTGAAAACGTTAGGAAGCTGGGGTTTGTGTATAAGGCATTGCTTGGAAGTAAAACTAGAAGATATGATGTAATTGATAAATTAAGACCTAATATTGTTTGTATAGGCTACGACCAGGTTCACTTTGTTGAAGGATTAAAAAAATACGTAAAAGATAAAAATATTAGCTTAAGATTGATAAAATTCAGGAAATCGCACTTTCCAGAAAGGTACAAAACATCAATATTAAGAGGTCTTAAATAAACTATTCTTTTCTGAATAACTTTGCAGGGTATGTTTCAGGATCCGAGTCGCTCTGGAGTGTGGTTGAGTAAAGCTCTCCATGCCATATCTGGGACATTCCGGGGATTGATTTGTAAACGTTTATATCTGAATATAGAAACAATCCTTGCTTGCTAAGCAAATCAAGATAATTAAGAGGGCATTCAGGATGTCCTGACACTTTTTTTTGCACTAGAAAGTCAATATAATTAATATCATTCTCAGAAAGTATTTCTTTTATCTCGTCTGAGTTTTTTATGTCATTTCTTATAAATATCAGATTTTTGCTTAGTTTATTCTTTTCCAGATTTAATACTGAATAATCTGATTTAGCAACAGAATATACATTATATTCAAGATTTTTAAAATATTTGGCCATGCTTTTATCTATTGAAGAATACTCTGGTGAGTAATCTACGAATATGCTTGTTTTTGGAAAGAATAATGATGAGTGTTCTGTATCAGTTCCTCCTCCAAGATAAAGAAGAACTGGATTAAGAGGATTATTTTGGCAGTGATATTTGGATACTTCTTCCAGTATGGGTACAGCAGAATAAGGCTCTATGTTTAGAGATATGCTTAATGCTTCATTGTCAGAAATAGGATGATCTAGCAATTTTGACAAATTAAGTATGTGTGAATATATGTTCTTTTCTTTTGTGTTGTATATTTCATTTTGGAGCTCTACCCAGTTTTTATATGCATCCATAATCTTTTCTCCTTTAAGATTGTTGGATTGATGAGCCCATCCATCTAATTCTACTTCTTGTCCTTTGAAAATTATTTGCTTAGTCATTCTTATCACTTAGTCATTGTTTAATCCGTACAGGTCATTTAATTTTACATTAACTTCTAAATTGGGTGTTGACAAATCTATGGCTAATGGAATCTCGTCCTCGGGCATGCATATTTTATTATGTCTTTTATTTTTTATTATGTACTTATCTGAAATTGAATTGTGTAGCTCTGAAGGAAGATTAGGCTGTTGATTTAGGTACTCTTTCTTAGGTTTATGTTTTATTGCATTGAACTCTTCATTAACGCTCAAAGATTCGTTGAATTCTTCATAAATTTTAGATGATTCATCATCTAGTTCAGAGTCAAAATTAATGGATGATTGGTAAGTGAAATTGTGTCTATTTGTTTTTTTCATTTTAGTTTGCTTATCTTAGGATGCATTTTTATATTGTGATTTTTCCTTATTTAATCTTCTAGTCTCTCCTGCCTTATATCCTCTTATTCGCCAGACATTTATTCCAAATGTATCGGCTATTTCAATGGGAGAATATCCTTCTTTTAGCAATAAAATTGCGTCATCTTTAGAAAGAGATTCGCTAGTTGAATTATTTGTTTTTGATTCTGGAATGGCTTCTTCAGTTATTTTTTCTATATTCTCTGTATTTTTCTTTTTTCTTCCTGCTTTTATTGCAGCAGGATTAGATTTCATTTTTTGCCAGGTTCTATACGAAGTTATGGCTCTTTTGGAGTAATTAGGAAATATGCTTGCTAATTCATCGTCTGATTTTCCTTCAGCTATAAGGTTTTTAATAAGTGTTTTCTCAAAATATTCTATTTCCTTGTCGCTGATTAGAGGACTTGAGTTCTCGCTGTTTGATGCTGTGTTTGTCTGATTATCATCATCTATAATATCATCAATGGCTGAAATGGGGCTTACTCCTAATGGGAGTTTTTTATTTTTACCTATCTCGATTCTGTTGTCCATTTCTACTACGCTTGACTTGTTCATCATGTTTATGTAATCATTCATTCTATTCATTTCTCTATAGCCAAAATGTGCAAGAGTTCCTATGTTTAGTTTTAATTTTCCATTTTTTACTTCCCATGAGAAATCCTTGAATTCTTTTTTACCTGCTAGAATAAAATCCACGTACATAGGGGTTCCATTGTCTCCTGAGTAAAAAAGCCTTTCATTGTCTAGAACAAGGTATTTCATTCCCTGGTTGAATAAAATGTGAGTTATTGAGTCTATGTGATTCATAACTGGTGTCAGCTGCAATGGTGACAATTTGTTTTTTAATTCCCTCACAATCCAGTTCTCAGTTATTGAGTACATCTCCTTGAATGCATCTAGGTTATTTATGTAGCATTTTGCAAGTTCAAGTCTATCTTCGAATAGTGGCTCTTCTCTAATTAATTTTTTTGCTCTTATATTCCTGAAATATTTAAGCATTGTTTGACCAAGCTCGCTTTTGATTAGTTTAAGTAAGTCTGAGGCATTTTGGCTTCCCTCTATGTTTTTGTATTTCTCCATGAACTTGCTTTCACTTCCTGCAGATATGTAGTCTAGGAGGAGTTTCATGTCATTTCTATATTGTGGAATGTTCTCTATTACTTCTATTAGTTTTCTCTCTCCTCCTATTAGTTTAATTATTTTGGGAATGCTTCTAGTCTCAACTGGATCGCTGTAGAATAGATTTGAGGTGATTGCGTGAGTTATGCTTTCAGACCTCTCAATGTCTCCTTCTTCCACTTGGCTCATTTCGTTTATTATTGAAAGAAGTCTTTCTGCATTGGGCAAAGTTCTTTTTGGCTCAATTTTTATCATTGACAAGGCATTTTTAATGGATTGATAGTTCCCCACAAAATCTCTTTGTGTAAGCGTATTTTCCCTTCTTCCTGAGTACCATGTTGCAAGAATTCCTCTGTCTCTCAGCATATCTTTTACAGCTATATTGCTTATTGTAATTACCTGCTGCCAGTTCATGTTTCCGCTATAATCTATATTTATTATGTCGAATTTTTCATCTGTGTCTCTTATAAAATCATCTATGCTTGAATAATCCTCAATAAGTCTTATTCCGAAGTTGCTATTCTTTATTCTTTGCTTTTTTTTTGGGTCTTTCTCAACGGTGGTTATATTCTCTCTGGGAATTCCTAATTTGTCATATATCTGCTCTAATTCGTATGGTTTGTCGCTTGTTAAATTGAGTATTTTTAGTTTCTTCATTTGCTGTGGGGCATAGTGAAGTCCTATAAAATGGTAAAATTCTTCTCTTCCTAGTTTTTTGTTTTCAGAGCTATTGCTATTTGTCATTTTAAGACATAAAATAACTTTTTATTTATATACTTTTCTATTTTTATTACTATAAAGTAGTTATATAGAAATGTTTTATTTTAATTAATTTTTATTTTTGTAGTTATATTTTTAACTTAAGTTCTATTTCTGGAGGGAATGTGCGGAATAACGGGATTCTTCAATTTTGAAGAAGCAAAGACAAAAACAGAAACATCTCTAGAGATAATTAGGCATAGGGGAAAAGATGCATATGGTTTTGTTAGCCAGAATAAAATAAGTATTAATTCACAAATAGAAAATAAGGAGGGGGCGATAATTGAGGAAATGATGGCTCACTGTCTTCATTCAATGAACAATAATGTACCTCAACCTATTGAAGATGGAGAGTTTGCATTTGTTACTAATTGCGAAATATACAATTGGAAAGAATTAAATGAAAAGCATTCAATGAGCTCAAAAAATGATGCAGAGACTTTGTTTAAGCTTCTTACGTCTACACATGATATTATGGAAGTCTTAGATGAAATTGATGGAGTGTATTCTTTTGCATTATGGAACAGGAAAAGCGGAAAGCTTTTTCTGGGAAGGGATATAATAGGAGAGAAGCCTTTATGGATTTATTTTAACAAGGAAAATGGAAAATTCGCATTTGCATCTGAGAAGAAAGCATTACTAGGAACTGGTTTAGAAAAAAAGTTTGTATCTGAAAGCAATCCTAGGCATCTGTTAGAGTATGATATTGATAGGAGATTTATCTCAAGGCATTATAGGAAATTCTTTGAGACAGGAGAAACAGAAGATTCAGAGGAAAAAATAATAGAAAAAACCGAGAAACTTCTTTTTGAGGCAGTAAGAAAGAGAATTCCTGAGAAAGGAAAAATAGGAGTTTTACTATCAGGAGGAGTAGATTCTGCATTCCTTGCATTAGTTCTTAAGAAGTTAAATGTTGAGTTTACTTGCTATTTTTCATCAATGAAAGAAGAAGGTTTACTAGACAGCAAAGACAGGCCATGGGCGGAGAAAATAGCTAAAGAGCTTTCTTTAAATCTTAAAATAGTGGAAATAAACCTTTCTCAAGTGAAGGATTATTTAAAAAAAGTTATTAATGTCATAGAAGACAACAACGTAACAAAAACTAGCGTAGCGCTTACAATGTATCTTGCCGCAGAGCAAGCTAAAAAAGATGGAGTTAAGATACTTTTCTCAGGAATAGGTAGCGAGGAAATCTTTGCAGGATACAAAAGACATAAACAAGGGGATAAGATAAACGAGGAATGTCTTGCAGGTCTTAGAAAGATGTATGAACGGGATTTGTATCGTGACGATGCAATAATGATGAGCAATACAATAGAGCTTAGAGCACCATACTTGGACTTGGATTTGATAAAATATTCACTAAAAGTCCCTGAGAATATGAAACTAGGAAAAGAGGGAGACAAACTAATGCTTAGGAAAATAGCATTAAAAAATGGCTTAAGCGAGGAGTTTTCGTTAAGGAAAAAAGTGGCTGCGCAGTACGGGAGTAATTTTGACAAAGCAATACTGAAACTTGCTAATAAGGAAAATAAATCAAGACCTGAATATTTAAGACAGTTTTATGATTCAGGAAATGTAAGATTGGGTGTTTTGTTCAGCACAGGAAAAGATTCCTGTCTTGCTGCACAGCTAATGCTGGAGCAAAATTATTCTATAGAATGTTTAATAACTTTGCAGAGCAAGAATAGGGACTCATATATGTATCATGGTCCCAATACTCATCTGGCTAAACTCCAGGCAGAGGCTGCGCAAATCCCTTTAATTCTTAAGGAGACTACTGGTGAAAAAGAAGAAGAACTGAAAGACCTGCGAAAGGCAATAATTGTCGCTATAGAAAAATATAATATAGAGGGTGTTGTTACTGGTGCCTTATTCTCGCATTATCAAAGGGATAGAATAGAGAAGATATGTGATGAACTAGGACTAAAATGCTTTTCCCCTATGTGGCACATGCTCCAGGAAAAGGAGCTAGAGGTTTTATTGTCAAAAAAAATAAAGTTCTGCATAGTAAAAATTGCAGCTGAAGGACTTACAAAAGAATGGCTGGGAAAGGAAATAACTCAAAAAGAAATTAATATGCTTCTTGAGTTGAAGGAGAAAATAGGATTTAATGTGGCTGGAGAGGGGGGAGAATACGAATCTTTAACTCTTGATGCTCCGTTTTTTAAGAAAGAGGTCATACTTAAGAAAACAAGGATAGACGAAGAAGATAAATATACTGCGACTTTGATTGTTGAGGAAGCCGGACTAAAAGAAAAAACCTTATAAAACAGCCTTTTTCTCTATATCTCATTTAATGCCGTGATCGCATAACTCGGTATTGCGCAAGCCTGGAAACTTTGAGTTTTAGAATTGTTCCTAACTCATTGTGAAGATAGCTTGTTCCGTAAGGAATTCCCGGTTCAAATCCGGGTCACGGCGTAGTGAAACGAAGCTGTGGCATGGGCCCCGAAACAGCAGTTGAGGATGTCCGGGTCACGGCGTTTTTTTATTTAGTTGTCCTCTTTAAAGATTTCATTTTTATATAATTCATTAATTAGAACATTAAAATGAGGGTGTTTGGAGAGGACAAGAGTTTTTACTTCTGCTTTTGTAAGTTGTTTATTGTTTCCTTGTTTATTGTTGATTCTTGTGGTGGCTGCATCATAAAAGTCAGCTAATGCAAGTATCATCGCATAGAAATCTATTGTGGCGCGGGTTTCTTGACTGTATGGTTGGCAATAGTCAGGCAGTACGTCAGGGTATTTAGTGTCCTGATATTGGTGATGGCGTACAGCCACATCTGCGCTGAAATCATGAATGCCTTTTAGAAGTTCATGTGAATGCTCTACGTGTTTTTGTATGGCTTTGTAATCTTGTTCATTAAATCCTTCTTTTTTTGATAATATTTTAGAATCTATTTGCAATTTTCCTACATCGTGCAATAATCCTGAATATAATAGGGCTCTCCCATCTAATTGTAAGAATTCTCCTATTTGTGAAGCGAGTAAACCCACTCGTAGGGAATGTTCATATGTATCTTTATCTTTTTCTAATAATTTGACAAGAAAGTTATTTATGCTTTTTTGTCGATTTTCAGGTATTTGATATTTATTGTATGCTGTTTGAAGACTTTCTTCTAGGCAGTTCATGGATAAAGAGATTATTGGGACATTTATAAATGTTGCTCCTATTAGATGGTTAATATTAGCTATTTATTGTTTAACTCTTTTTTGTCGCAATTTTTTTAATTATGTGCTAGAGAAAGAGTTTAATTGTTAAATGAACGTTTCTGTGAGTATGTTATAGTTAAATAATGTCAAGACGTTTTTTTACATTTGGATAAATTATTTAAAGCGAATATTTATTCTGTTATTTGTGGGAGATTCAACTAATACTAATTTATTGATTGCTAAGTCTGATTTAGACATATTTCTTATTCCAAAAATGGCGAATCGTCATGGGATGATTGCAGGGGCCACAGGAACTGGGAAGACAGTTACGCTGCAGACTATTGCAGAAAGCCTAAGCAGAATAGGGGTTCCTGTTTTTATGGCTGATGTTAAGACTGATTTGTCTGGAATAAGCAAGCAAGGATCCAAGGATAATGGTAGAGTTATGGAAAGGCTTAAACTCTTAGGCATAAAAAATCATGAATTTGAAGGTTGTCCTGTAACGTTCTGGGATGTATTTGGAGAGATGGGACATCCTATAAGGGCTACAATATCTGATATGGGGCCATTGCTTTTATCAAGGCTTCTAGACTTAAATGATACTCAGACAGGAGTTCTTAATTTGGTTTTCAAAATTGCTGATGACAATGGATTGCTGCTGCTTGATATAAAAGATTTAAGGGCGATGCTACAGAATGTTGGTGACAACGCGAGCCAATATACTGTGGAGTATGGAAATATATCTGTAGCAACAATAGGAATAATTCAAAGGCAATTGTTGGCTTTGGAAACTCAGGGAGGAGATAAATTCTTTGGGGAACCTGCGCTGGATATTAATGATTTATTTAAGAAGGACAATAATGGGAAGGGATATGTTAATATACTCTCAGCAGATAAATTGCTGCAATCTCCAAAAGTTTATTCTACGTTTTTGCTTTGGCTTTTGTCAGAGTTGTTTGAACAACTTCCAGAAGTAGGTGACTTGGATAAGCCAAAATTAGTATTTTTCTTTGATGAAGCACACTTGCTTTTTGATGATGCTCCAGAAGCACTTTTGGACAAAATAGAGCAGGTTGTAAGACTCATAAGATCTAAGGGGGTTGGTGTTTTCTTCATAAGCCAGAATCCCCTTGATGTTCCTGATGCTGTTTTGGGACAGCTTGGAAATAGAGTTCAACATGCATTAAGAGCATTTACTCCAAGGGATCAAAAAGCAGTAAATAGTGCTGCTACAACTTTTAGACAGAATCCCGAATTAAAGATAACTGAAGTAATAACTGAGCTTGAAGTTGGAGAAGCACTTGTTTCTATGCTTGAGAACAATGGAAATCCTTCAGTTGTTCAGAGAGCATTTATAATTCCACCTCATAGTCAAATAGGGCCTATTTCAATGCAATCAAGGGAGGAAATAATAAGAAAATCTTCTATATATGGAAATTATGAGAAAGTAAAAGACAGAGAATCGGCTTATGAATTGCTTAAAAAGAAAGTTAATGAAAAAAATTCCCGGGAAACTAATGAAAAAAAGGGAAGAGAATATAATTATAATAACACATGGGGTAATAAGGATACTACTCAGAAAAAACCAAAGACTTCAAGGAAATCATCTGGAAGAAGAAGTGATTCTGTCGGAACTGCTGTACTTAAAAGTGTAGGAAGATCTGTTGGGAGTCAATTGGGCAGGCAAATTGTTAGAGGTATTTTAGGATCTATATTTAGCAAAAAATAATTTGTATGATTTAGATATGAATTGATTTTAAGGCATTTTTACTGAGTCTTTTTTAAGTGCATCATCCAAGTCTATCATAAATTGGTCTACTGTTGCAAGTTCTGGTATGACTATTTTTTTTGCTCCTGCTTTCTCAAGAATATTAACAACTCCTGGATTGTCTCCTCTTACAAATATTTCTATATTTGGGTTTAGCTCTTTTGCTACAAGCATAATGAGAAGATTGCTCTCTGTTTCAGGGGAGGTTATTACAAGAAATTTTGCCTCTTTTATTTTTGCTTTTTTTAATGCATCGTA
>CAZOPU010000019.1:0-20594 GCA_964581965.1 uncultured Methanosarcinales archaeon
ATAATTAAATATTATTATCAGCATAAGCAAAACAACAGATAATATTAGCATTATATCTGTAAAAAGAGGGGATGCAACAAAAAAAAGAAGCATTATGAAAATGCCAACTACAAAAAATATGACTGAAGTTGTAACATCTATGGATCTGTCTATTATTACACTAGAAAATGCCTTATTAAATTTTATGTCATTCTTAGAAGAGAGAAGTCCTGCCCTTACAGGCTCGCTTCCTAATTTTCCTGACGGAGTAAGAAAACTTATCCCCTTACCTACTAGAATATATTTGCTTAGCCTTGAGAATTTTACGTGTTTTATTCCTTGCGAATCAAGGACAACTTTCCATCTCCATGTTAGGATATACTGCATGCATATCTGGACTGCGATATAAGAAAGAATAAGCAACAAAGTAGTATGCTTTAGCATATCTATTACTTTTTTTATATCGACTATTTTGTAAAGAAAAATAATTGATACTATTCCCAGAATTATAGAAATGGTTATCAGGAATTTTTTACTCTTGAATAAGCTACTACGTCTCTGCTTTCCATTAATGTTTTTGTTATTCATATTTAATCTCTTTGAATAATCAACAAGTACTTTCACTAATGAGTATTTTTTTGTTCTCGTTCCCTTATGGTGCTTACGCACCTGAGATATTGTCGCTGTCGCTCCAGACCCTCATTTGCTTACGCACCTGAGGGGATTCGAACCCCCGACCTGCAACTTAGGAGGCTGCCGCGCTATCCAGGCTGCGCTACAGGTGCATCTCTTCTAGAACTATAAGAACAAGGGTTTATTTTAAATTAATTCCCTTTTTTTGCATCGTTCCAATAATATTAAATGTACATTAGCAACAAATAGCAGATAATACAAAACAACAATCAATAAATAAGAAATACAATTTCATCTTTTTATGTACATCATAAAGCAAGTTCCTGAGGACTTTGTAGTAGAAGAGATTGCAGAAAGGGATTTTAATCATGAAAAAGGAAAATATTCAATTTACCTCATGAGGAAAAGGAACTACAATACGGAGGATGCTATCCAGGAAATATGTAGGAAACTTAACATACAAAGAAAAAACATAGGATATGCTGGCGCAAAAGACAGGAACGCGGTAACATCCCAATGTATATCTGTACTCGGAAAGGCGAAGGAGTTACACATGAATGACGTTTTCTTGGAGCACTTAGGCTATTCAGACGAGCCTATTTCTTTGGGAAGCCTAAAAGGAAACAAATTCATAATAACTGTAAGAAACCTTGATAAAGAGGAAGAAGAAAGAATAATGGAGAAAAAAGGGTTGGATAAATTCATAAATTACTTTGATTCGCAGAGATTCTCAAAAAATAATGCAGAATTAGGAAAATTGATTTTAAAAAGAAAATACAAGGAAGCTTGCGAGCTTATTATTCTTGAAGAATCCAGAATTTCTGATGAGCTAAAGAGGTTTCTTGTCGATAATAAAAACGCATATCTGAATGCACTAAAAATGATTCCGAGAAAAACCCTTATGATATATGTCCATGCATATCAAAGTCTTTTGTGGAACAAGGCAGCAAAAGAGGCAATACTCCAAGAAATAGATTTAGAAAAAATACCTATTCTAGGATTCGGGACTGAGCTAGAAGGAGAAATAAATGAAATATATGAAAAAATACTTTCAGAGGAGGAAATCACACTAAGGGATTTTATTTTAAGGGATTTCCCTGAGATAAGTCTTGAGGGGGAACACAGGGATGTTTATGCGCGGGTTTTTGATTTTAAATGCGGCGATTTTGAAAACGACGAATTGAATAAAGATAGAAAAAAAGTACAAATTCAATTTTTCCTTCAGAAAGGAGCATACGCAACAATGGCTGTAAAGCACCTACTTGGAGAATTATAGATTATTTCGCCGCGAAAAAGTTATAAATAAGTTACTATTAAAAAATGAAAACATTTGTTTTTTTAGAATTTTCATTATAATTTGCAGGGGTGCATGAATGTTAATAACGTTTGAAAGTGGAGAATGCGGCGGAAAAGACACACAGATAGACTTATTGAGTAAAAGATTGGTCAAGAATGGGTATACTGTTAATTCGCAGTTTTGGGAACCTGGATCTACCCTAAAAGCAGAGGTTATAAGGATTCTTCTTAAGAACAAGCATAATTCAGAATTCAAGTTTCCAGGAGATTTCATAGAAACATTTGACTTTCAGAAATACTCTTTTGAATTTAGCAGAGAAGAAGTGCCTGAAATCGCTGCAAGTCATCTTAGGGATGCAATGAAAATTATCAAGTCAGTAATGAAATATGATACTATTAATTTTCTTCTTAAAAATAATTTTGGAGAAACGGAAACAGATTTGCAAAAGGCAATAAAAATATTAAATGAAGAAAAAAAGAAAGGAGGAACTCCAGCAGAATGGTTTTTCAGAGTATTCTACACTCCCGAAGTCCTTGTTCCCGAGGCACAGATGCACCTTTTTATGGCATCAAGGAATATAATATATCATAAGCCAATAAAAGATGCGCTTAAAAAATATGATTTTGTAACGATAAACAGGTCGGGTGATTCTACAACTGTTTATCAGGGTCACGCGCAAGATAAATCGCTCAAGGACAAAATAAGGGAACTAAACAAAGAAGCAATGGAAGGTACGGTTCCTGACATAACTTTTTTACTTGACTTGCCAGTAGAGGAAGTAAAAAAAAGAAAAGCTTTGCGCCTAGAGAAAAAAAGATATTCTGGAATAACAAAAGATTTCTTTGATGAACAAGAAGATGCATTCCATTATAAGATACGAGAGGGATATCTTGAAGAGGCAGCATATTACAATTCTCTGCCTTTAGATTCAAAGGAGTATGGAAGGATAAAAATAATAAATGGACTGGGCACTCCTGAGGATGTTCATGAAAGAATCTGGCAGGAATTATCAAGAAAACTAACACAGTAATTACTATAGGTGAAAATTTGAAGAGTAAAGAATCTACTATAGTCAAAGAGAAAAAAGTTTATGATGTTTGTCGTATGGTCAAGGATACGGCTGTTGCCAACAATCTTCTAAGTTATTATTTCAAGCTGAATGATAATGATTGGAAAAACATAGGTGAAAATTTAGGGGATATAGTAGATTATATAGCAGATACTAAAAATATTGACAGGAAAGATTTAATAGGGATAGGAAGAGTTATAAGAATAGCTTACTGTGAATACTCAGATTTTCTAGCGATGAACATAACTTATAACTTTAACATGATAAATGACAAAGAATACAGGGCAGTTCATCCTTTTGTAAGATTATTTCCATCATCAAAAAAGATGAATATACTAAACAAATATCTTAGAATATACGAGGCATACGAGAAAACATTTCCTGACAGATAATTGCTGTAAAAATTTTCTCTAAATGCATGGGACCCCTGGGATTTGAACCCAGGACTTCCACGTATCAATAATTTCTTCATCGCTTAGGAAATTCTTCAGCGTGGCGCTCTCCCAGTCTGAGCTAGGGTCCCTTACGTCTAAGGACAGGCGCCTGATTTATATTATTTGTGTTTCTCTCCTTTGAAAGGATTCCAAAAAGATTATAAAACAAATAAGTATATTTATTTTTATGAAAGAGGTAATTCCAACAATATTTGTTCATGACAAGAGATCTTTCACTAAACGATTGAGGAAACTAAACAGTGTATCGAGGAAAATACAGGTGGATATAGCTGATGGAAGGTTTGTTTCATTTAAGTCTATTGATGCAAATTCCATTCCTAGCTTTTCAAGATCCAGGATGTTTCTTGAGGCTCATTTGATGGTCAGGAACCCAGAGAAATACATAGAGTCGCTTAGGAGAAAGGGATTCAAGAAAATAATATTCCATGTGGAAACTGTAGATGACGATGACTTCTCTATGCTTACTGACAGGATAACTGCTTTAGGGATGATTCCTGTTGTAGCAATAAATCCAGAGACTAAGCTTTCCAGTAAAATCCTTGACAAAATTTATCTCACAAAATTTGTTCTTTTGATGGGGGTTCATCCTGGAAAGGAAAAGCAGGCTCTTAAGAAGTCAATATTGGGAAGAATAAAAAAAATAAAATCATTTTCAAGGAAAATAATAGTCCAGGTAGATGGAGGAGTCAATCCAAAGACTGCCAGGAAGCTTTTTGATTCTGGTGCAGACATATTGAATTCAGGATCCTTTGTATGTGAGAGCAAGAATCCCAAAGAGGCAATAGAAGAGCTTCTAGGATGACTTATAAAAAAATATTAAAATAAGCTGTTGAATAAATATAATTTATTCGCCTGATTGATAGGTTAATTAAAAAGAGGTTTGTGATGATTGATAAAAAAATAAGGGATCTTAAGTTCACTGCGAACAATATAAGGAAGGATGTTATAAGCGCTCTTTATGTTGCGGGCTCGGGCCATACTGCAGGATCTTTAGGGGTCGTTGACATTTTTACTGTTCTATATTTTGATTTCCTTAACATAGACCCAAAGAGCCCTTGGAAGGAGGACAGGGATTATTTTATATTGTCTAACGGACATGTATGCCCTGCACTTTATGCCACTCTTGCAAACAGAGGTTATTTTGAGAGGAAGGAATTAGCTACGTTGAGCAAGATAAATTCAAGATTGCAGGGTCATCCTCATAGAAATTATCTTCCAGGCATTGAGACCAGTTCTGGTCCTTTGGGTTCTGGGCTTAGCCAGGCTGCAGGTCTTGCCCTCGCGTTAAAAAGGGATAATAAATCAAACAGGGTAATATGCATGACTTCTGATGGGGAGCATGATGAGGGCAATCATTGGGAAGCAGTAATGTTTGCGCATAAGTATCATCTAAACAATCTTACTGTTATAATAGACAGAAACAGGATACAGATTTCTGGAAATACTGAAGATGTGATGCCTCTCGGCTCATTAAAGGAAAAGTATTTGGCATTTGGATGGGGGGTTCTGGAAATAGATGGCAATAGTATTCCTCAAATAATTTCTGCATTGGATAGAGTGGGTCACGAAAGGCAAAAGCCTTTAGTTATAGTTGCGAATACAATACCTGGGAAGGGAGTAAAGATATTTGAGAACAACTATAAATGGCATGGGAAAGTTCCTGAGCAGGAAGAATTCATAAAAGCGCTAAGGGACATAGATGAGGACCATGTGAGGGTTCTTAATTCAAATGATTGATTGGGAGCGGTACATTTATAAAATTATGAGATAAGATATTTGCATGTCTGTAAAAGGATTTCTTTTTGATATGGATGGAGTAGTTATAGATAGTGAAAAGTATAGTGATAAAGCCACAGCGGATTTGCTTAAAAAATTCGGACGTAAGCATGATGTAAAGACAGTCAAACCAAAATTAGTGGGCATTCCTGACATTGAAGGAATGAATCTCCTTGTGGAATATTATAACTTACCAATTTCCGGGATTGAATTTGATAATCTAAGAAAAAAAAGAAGGGCTTTTTTCTACAGAAACAAAATACCTTACATGAAAGGTTTCAAAAAATTTTACTCATTACTAACTAAAAAATACCGAAGGAATGCGGCAATAGTGACTAGCTGCAGAAAGGAGTATTTTGAGCTTATAGACAAAAGGCTTAATATTACTAGATTATTTAAGGGGCATATTTACAGGACTGAGCTTGTGAGGAATCATAAGCCCGCACCTGACATATTCTTGCTTGGTGCAAAAAAACTAGGGGTTCCGCCAGAGAGCTGTGTTTCGTTTGAGGATGCTCCTAGCGGAATAGTTGCTGCATTGAGAGCAGGGACTAAAGTTGTCGCTCTTACTACAACTTTCAATAAGAAAATACTTCTTGAGCATACATCAAACATAATGGGAAGGAAAATAACAGAGAAAGATGTTTTGGTTGTTCCTGGTTTCAAAAAAGAATCTGTGGAGAAAATATTCAGGTACATTGATGGAATGTGAAGTTGTCTTAATTTTGCTAAACAGAAAGATTTAAAAATGAATATCGTGTCCCGATATATCGGTAATCGATATTATGACAGAAAACAAAAGAACAGGATACCTTGAAGTGCTTGTGCTTGACGAGCTCCAATCCTCAGCAAGGACAGGATACGAATTAATGGATATTCTGCACAAGAAACTTGGGGCTAGGCCTTCTCCAGGGTCCATGTATCCTTTGCTTAATTATATGCTTAAATCAGGTCTTATCTCCCTTAAAAAAGAGGGAAGAAAAAAGAAATATTCATTGACTAATCTTGGAAAAAAGAAGCTACAGGAAAAGATAAAGGAAAAAGAGCATTTAATATCAAAGCACCTAGGATTATTCAGGCTTATGATAAGGCACAAGCTTTGCACTAAGAATTCTTCTTTAAATATTATTGATAAAATAAAGGTTTCCAGAAAAATATCCTCTGAAACAGCAAAATTGCTGCTAGATTTAAAAGAAGCATTAATGGATTCAATTCTTGACGATAAATACTTGATAAATGAGAAAATTATAAACAAGGAGATAAATGATGCGGTCTCAAGAATAAATGCTGCCTCTGGAAAAAAGAGCAAGAAAAAATGTGATTAAGATGAACTTCGTAAGAAAATTACTGACAAAATTGGCAAAAGCCCAGAAAAAGCATAGGTTCTCGATGATATTAGTTGTTTTTATATTTACTGTATTCATGGCCTTTGGAGTTGCGAAAATGGAGCTCCAGACAGATCTGTCAAAGGAAATGCCAAACGACCTTCCAATTTTCAAATTAAACGAGAAAGTTGATGAAAAGTTCGGGGGCCAGGATATGATATTAATAGTTCTCACCCTTGATGATTCATCTGATTCCAAGACTGCCCCAGTTGATGTTGCTGATGATAATGTAATAGAATTTATGGCTAACCTGCAGTACGAGCTTTCAAGGGAAAGTACAATTTACTCAGTAACAGGTCCGGCTTCATTCCCTGAAGGAAGCTCCGCCAGAGACTCATTTTTTAGCAAGGACAAAAAAACAGCAGTAATGTATGTTCAGATCGATGTGGGATCCGGAGACAAGAAAATAACAGATGTAACTGACCTTGTCAAGTCAAAAGCTAATACATTATCTGTTCCTTCAGGAATAAAAGTGTATGCCACAGGAAATCCTCCTATGAGGGTAACTATATTTGACTTGCTTAAGAAGGATGCTATATTCACTCTTGGAATAGCATCAATAATAATACTATTTCTTTTGATTATTATGCTTAAATCATTTACAAAAGGAATGCTCGTTTTTACTCCTCTTATGCTTGGATTGTTATGGACTATAGGAACAATGGGTTGGATAGGACTAAAACTTTCTATAGTTACAGTAGGTCTTGGGGCAATGATACTTGGTCTGGGAGTTGAATATGGAATATTTATGCTTACAAGATATTATGAAGAAAGGGAAACAGGAAAGAATCAGGAAGATGCACTTAAAACATCCGTTCCAGGCGTCGGATTTGCAATATTTGGATCCGGCCTAACAACAATAGTGGGATTCCTTGCGCTTACTTTGTCTGCAATGCCTATGTTAAGGCATCTTGGTGTAAGTCTTGCTTTGGGAATAACATACAGTCTTATAGCTGCACTTGTTGTAGCTCCACTAATAATTCTTTATGAAGAAGATTATGAATATTGGAAAGCAGAAAAATCACACAGGGAAATCTCAGAAAAAAGAAAACAGCATGCGAGGTTGAAAAGATGAAAATAATAACAAAGTATGCTGAGCTTATAACAAAAAAACCTTACTTCCTGCTTTTTTTATTTATAGCAATATTCTTTATAGCATCTGTGTTGTCTGGAAGAGTTCACACAGAGGATATGGATTATTCTACTCTTCTTCCCGAAGACATAGAAGTAATAAAAGCAAGCAACTTAGTCACGGACAGTTTTGGAGGAACAGATCAGGCATTATTTGTTATAGAGCTGGACAAGGATTATAGAAATGAATTGACTAATGAATCTCTTAAGGATATAAGATTTCCAGAGGTTATAAAATATATAGATGTATTAACTACAGCAGGAGACTCAATAGATGGGATATCATCATCGACAAGTGCATCTACAGTTCTGAGAGCGCTTAATCAAGGTATGCTTCCAAGGTCAAGCAATGATATAAATTATGCATTTGAGCTGAATCCTCTTATTTACAATTATGTCAGCAAGGATTATTCAATGGCTCTTGTAAAACTTAGCGTAGAGACTGATGCTGATGCAGAGCAAGTCTTGGCTGAAATGAGAGACATAATACAACAGACCCCTAGGCCTGAGGGAATAACAGTCAATGTGGGTGGAGAAACTGTTGCTGATATAATAGTAAGCGAACAGATAGGTCCCGATATGGGAAGAACATCTTCTCTTTCTATGGTAGGAATAGTAATAATATTATTCCTTATGTTCTGGTCGGTTAAGTATGCTCTTTCACCTATGGCGGCATTAGGAGTGGGTATTGTATGGGCTTTTGGATTCATAGGTCTAATAGGCATGAATATGAATTCCGCTACATCTGGAGTAATATCGATGATAATGGGAATAGGGATAGATTTCGGAATTCAGATTGTAACAAGGTTCAGGGATGAGCTGCAGTTTAGCGATGCAAATAAAGCTATGATAAAGACTCTGGAACAAGTAATAATCCCCATGTTCACGACTACTATTGCAGCATTAATAGGATTCAAGGCTATGGCTATGGGAGAATTAACATTGATGGCAGACATGGGAAAAATGATGAGCTTCGGAATAACGGCATGTTTCCTTTCCGCTATAACTATAGTGCCTATAATTCTAATCATAAGCTCCAGATTAAAAGAGAAAAAACATGTTTTTGCAAAAATATTAAATGGAAATAAAATGGAAAAGAATACAGGAGGAAAAAGAAAATGAGTAAAAAATACGGAAATAAATCAGCTTTATTTTTGATGGGATTGGTTTTTGTTTTTATTATGCTTGCAGCTAATATTGCCTATGCACAAAGCGATGCATATGTGGAAGAAAAACTTCTTAACCAGGACCCTGACCCTGCTGAGCCAGGAAAATACCTAGAATTGCGATGGCAGGTATTGAAGCATGGAAATGATGAAATGGATAAAGTATCTTACGAACTTGAAGAGAAATATCCTTTTTCATTTGACGGCTCTGACAATAAGATAAAAGTGATAGATAAATGGTTGGGCGTCTCAGACAGCGAGGAATATTATCTCTTATATTACAAGGTTAAAGTTGCAGATGACGCGCTAGAAGGAGATTACGATTTGACTCTTAAGTCAACCATAACAAATAACGCCGAAACATTTGTTAAGGAAGCAGATTATACGATAAGAGTTGGAGACAAGACAAGACCAGACCTTTTAGTAGGCTCAATATCTACATCTCCAAAAAAACTAGTCAGCGACACAGAAGAGGGACAGATAGCTATTGAAGTTGAGAACATAGGAAACAGTGATGCGTATAATGTATACGCTGTTCTTACTCTTCCATATGGATTTACAACAACATACAGTTATTCAGATGCAGATGCATTAGGGACAATTTCTGCAGGCCAAAGCAAGACTGCTTTGTTCTATGTTGATGTAGACAAGAGTGTTATGAGCGGCCAGCATCCTGCGGAGCTTCAGCTCAGATACAAAGAGGACTTGGATAAGACTGATTATTATACTTCAAGCATTCCCTTGAATATATCAATAATAAGCAGGCCTGTTTTTGAAGTTATATCTGTGAAGTCTTTACCTGAAAAGATTGCGTCTGGAGATACAGTGGAATTAAAGCTTGAAATAAAAAATACAGGAGGAAAAGATGCGGAGTCTGTTTCTGTAAAAGCATTCAAGGAATCATCGCAGCCATTCAACTTTGACGAGAAATCAGATTTCATAGGGAATCTAAACTCTGGAGAAACAGGAGAGGCAATAATAAAATTCACAGTTGACAAGGATGCAGTTCCAAAGAAACACATATTGGATTTGGAAATAAGGAGCATAAACGAAAACAATGTTGTTCTTGACTCGGTTTCAATACCTGTCGAAGTTGGCGCAGCATCAAATTCACTCGGAAAATTATTTTCTGTAACTAATATAATAATATTAATATTAGTTATCGCAGTTATTTTCCTAGGATACAGGTTGTTCGAAGTTCATAAGTAATTTATTTTTGTTTTATTTTTATTATTTTTTTTAATTATAAGTTATTATTCTTGTATTGTTTTTTGTCTGTTTTATTTATCTTTTTCAGGTCGATAATCAAAACACTTATAAAATGCCGAGTTTTGCCTAATTATAAGAATGGTAGAGGAGAAAGTTCAAAAAGACCCAAAGGAAGAAGCCTCAAAAAAAGTCTCTTCCAAGGATAAGCAGTCAGGCAAATCTGTAGATATACCAGGGTCAAAAATTGTGGAAGAAAACATATTGTATGCGCCTATAGAGAACGAAATGAGGTCTGCATATCTTGATTATTCAATGTCAGTCATAGTGGGAAGAGCCCTTCCTGATATAAGAGATGGATTAAAGCCAGTACATAGAAGAATTCTTTATGCAATGAATGATCTTGGTATGAAATGGAATTCGTCATACAAGAAATGCGCAAGGATTGTAGGAGAAGTTCTTGGTAAGTATCATCCTCACGGAGACAGTGCAGTATACGACTCACTTGTAAGGATGGCACAGACATTTTCACTTAGATATCCTCTTGTTCAGGGACAGGGAAACTTCGGATCTGTGGATGGTGACAGTGCTGCAGCAATGAGGTATACCGAGGCGCGCTTGAGCAAAATATCAGATGAGCTTCTTCAGGACATAGAAAAGGAAACTGTGGATTTCGTGGATAATTTTGACGGAAGCTTACAGGAGCCCATTGTTCTTCCATGTAAAGTTCCTAATCTTTTAATCAATGGAAGTACAGGTATAGCTGTAGGAATGGCTACAAACATTCCTCCTCATAACTTAAAAGAAGTATGCTCTGCTGTAATTAATCTTATTGATAATCCTGAATGCACAGACCGAGAGTTGTATGAAAATGTTCAGGGACCTGATTTTCCTACAGGGGGAATAATACAGGGAAAGGCAGGAATAATTCAGGCATATACTACAGGAAAAGGAAAAGCACTTGTTAAGGCGAGGATGAAAGATGAGACTCATAACAAGCAGAATAAGATTATAATAACAGAAATACCTTACATGATGAGTAAGGCTGACCTGCTTGTCCAGATAGCGGATTGTGTAAAAGACAAAAAGATAGAGGGAATATCAGACTTAAGGGATGAATCAGACAGGAATGGAATGCGGATTGTAATAGAATTAAAAAAGGATGCTAATGCTGACGTGGTAAAAAATCAGCTTTATAATTTTACAAGGCTTCAGGAAACATTCGGAATAATACTTCTAAGTTTAGTTAATAACAGACCAAGGGTACTTTCACTCAGAGCAATGCTAGAGGAATTTTTGAAGCATAGAATCTCAGTGGTTAGAAGGAGGACAGAGTACGACCTTAAAAAAGCAGAAGAAAAAATGCATATCCTTGAAGGTCTTGTTATTGCTTTAAACCACATAGATGAGGCAATAGAAGTAATAAAGAAAGCAGGCTCCGCTAACGAGGCAAAAGAAGCATTGATGAAAAAATATGCTCTTTCTGAAATACAAAGCCAGGCAATTCTGGATATGAAACTTCAAAAGATTGCAAAGCTAGAGACTGAAAAAATAAGAAAAGAACTAGAGGACATAACTGTAATAATTTCAGAGCTCCGCAAAATACTTTCAGATGAAAAAGAGATACTAAAAATAATAAGAGGGGAGCAGCAGGAAATAATAGAAAAATACGGAGATGAAAGAAAAACATCAATATTAGAGGGAGAAGATGAAGACCTTGAATACGAGGATCTCATCCCAGAAGAAGATGTGGTTGTAACACTTAGCAATGCAGGATACATAAAAAGAACATCTATAGATACATACAGGACACAGAGAAGAGGTGGAAAAGGAGTAATTGGCGCGGAAAGCAAGGAAGATGATTTTATAGAAAGAGTTTTTGTAGCAAACACTCACACATATCTTTTGATTTTCACAAATACAGGAATGGTTCATTGGCTTAAAGTATACAAGATTCCTGAGTCATCAAGGCAAAGCAAAGGAAAGCCAATAATAAACCTTATAGATATAGAACAGGGAGAAAGAATAAGTGCCATAATACCTGTGGAGTCTTTCGACGAAAATCATTTCCTTATTATAGCAACTAAGAATGGAACCGTAAAGAAAACAGATTTAATAGCATATTCAAAACCCAGGAAAGGGGGAATAATTGCTATTACTTTGGAAGAAAAGGACGATCTCGTTTCAGTGGCAATGACTGATGGAAAAAAACAGATACTTCTAGCTACAAAAAACGGTCTCGCATGCAGATTTGAAGAGGAAGATGCGAGATCAATAGGAAGAACGGGTAAAGGAGTCAGGGGAATAAGGCTTAATGATAAAGATGAAGTTATAGGGATGATTCTTGTAGATGAAAACACAAGGGTTCTCACTTTAACTTCAAAAGGATATGGTAAGCAGACTGATGCATCAGAATACAGGCTTATAAACAGGGGCGGAAAAGGAGTAAGGAACATAAATCTGACTGAAAAAACAGGCCATGTAGTTGCAATAAGGGATGTGACAGGAAACGAAGACCTTATGCTTGTTTCAAAGCAGGGAATGATAATAAGAATTTCTTTGAAAGATCTCTCAGTAATAGGAAGAAATACTCAAGGAGTAAGGATAATAAAACTAAAAGAAGGCGATGGATTAATATCTGCTGCCAAAATAATGAATGAGGAGAGCATAGCTGAAACAGTGGAAAAAGAAGAGACAAAGCTAAAGGAAGAAAAAAAAGACAAGCCCTCAGAGCCTAAACAGGAAGCAAAAGAAGAGAAGTTATTTATTCCTGTAGAAAAAGGCGCAAGCGAGGAAGATGACTGATTCTGTATAATTATTTTTGAGCACAAAGTATATAAACACGTTTTTCTCTGTCTGAATAATGAACAAAGAGGGATGGGTGTTTCTTTTAGGAATAGTAATGGTTCTATGTTGTACTATATTTGTAACAGGTGCTCCTCCTCCCCCTCCGAATATAATAATAACTCCTCCTAGCACATGTACAATAACAAATGGAGGAATAGAAGCCTGTGATAATGTGGACAACGATTGCGACAATCTTACAGATGAGGGTTTGACTAATTCTTCTGGGTGTAGTCAGGTTGGTTATTGTAGTGGTTCTTTTAAGACTTGTTCTTTTGGTAATTGGAGTGCTTGCTCTAAACTTCCCCGCAACGAAACTTGCAATGCGATTGATGATGATTGTGATAATATCATTGATGAAGGTCTGACAAGGGCAGTTACTTGCGGTGGTTTGGGAAACTGTGTAAATAGTGTAGGTACAGAAACATGTGTTCTTGGTAATTGGACAGGAAGCACATGTAATCCATACGGTAATGCCACTGCCGAAGTTTGCGATGGATTGAGAGATGAGAATTGCAATGGAGTTGTTGATGAGAACTGCAGCTGCAGAACAGGAGAAAACAGAACTTGTGGCTCTAGCGTAGGAGAATGTGTATCTGGAATCCAATCATGCATCTCAGGAGCATGGGGATCCTCATGCGTAGGCTCAATAGGTCCAGCTAATGAAACTTGCGACAATAAAGATAATGATTGTGACAATGTAACTGACGAAAACCTCACAGATATGTCTAGCTGCACTCAGTCAGGTTATTGTTATGGTGCCATAAAAATATGCAGTGCAGGAGTATGGTCGGGCTGCTCAGTTTTGCCAAAGAATGAAACTTGCAGCAATTCTATTGATGATGACTGCGACGGTTTTATAGATGAAAATTGTACTTCAAGAATTTCCACAACCTCTCCTAGCAGCGGTTCTTCGGGCAGCTCTAGCAGGTCATCTCAAGCACCTCAAAATGCAGCATCCTCAGGTTCATCTTCCGGCTCTTCTTCCTCAAATACATCTAAGAACGTAAATGCATCTATTGAAAAACCATCAAATAGTACTGTTAATGTAAGTCTGCTCGAAGTAACGCCTCTTTCTGACAAGGTAAATAATCTTTCAATGACAAAAGGTAATCAAAATTTGTTTAGGCTTTTCCAGGATTTTTCTTTATGGAAAATGATAATTGTCATAATAATCTCATTGTGCATAGTAACATTTTTGGCAATATTTATAGTAGACTACTCCAGGAGAAAAGCAGGAGGAGAGGGAATAATATTTCTTCATAAAATATTTTCGCACCCTGCAAAATCCAGTAGTGGAATGCAGCAGCCTGTAGACACTTTTAGGACAATGATAAATACTGTAAATTATTCGCAGACAAATGTTAGGATGCCTGAGCAGATAGCTTCGCAGGAATTAAGTCCCCAGGAAATCCAGGCATTAAATTATATTTCTGCTATGAGGCAAAGAGGATTCAATGATAATTACATATATGGTCAGCTCATCAATAAAGGATGGCGGGAAGATGTATTGATGAATCTATTCAGAAGATAAAATAAATTAATTTTAAGTGTTCTGCAATAGATTGTAATAAAGAGGATAAAATGTTTAAGGGAGAAAAAATAAAAATATTGATTTCTTTGTTTTCAGTAATTGCATTATTTTTTTTCTTAATCTCATCAGGTAATTATTCTTCTGGAAATAATGATGAAGAATATAAGTTAAACAGGATAAGTGGCTATGCTACCCATCCTCTTCATTCAAATTATAGCTCTGCAGAAAATGGGTTTAGGGCAAACAATACATCTGTATCTGTGTCAGATGACATAATATACAAAACAGGATGGTACAGCGTAAACGGTACTTCCTGGAGAAATTTTACATTCTCAGGAAACTATTACAATTCCGAGCAGCTTTGGCTTAAGGATTATGTCTTAAGTAATTTTACTAACTTAGGAGATGGAGAGCATTACGTAATAATTTACAGCTGCAAATACAACATATCATATAATTTATCGTGGGATTGTCACGGAAATAAATGGCAGCTTATTGTAATAAACAATACAAGAGTAGCTAACAACACAAACACAACAGATACAACTCCTCCCATAATAAGTTTTGAATCTCCAACTCCTGGAAATGGATCAACTGTAAATTTGTCAACACAGAGGATTGTAGCATCTGTTTCAGACAATTCAGGAAGAAACACATCCTCATGGATAAACTTTGACGGGAGCTTGATTGGTTATTGGAGAATGGATAGATATAATTCCACAGGAGTATTCGATGATTCTCCTTATTCAAACTTCGGAAGGTTTGCAGGAGGACAAAACACAGATAATCTTATTCAAAGTCCAAGAGGAAAAGGATTATGGTTTGATGGTGTTAATGATATGATTAACTTAAGCAGCTCTTCAAGATTAGACGATATAATTCCAATTACTGTTTCTGCATGGATAAATCCTACAAATGCAGGAGGATTGGATGAAGGAAGAATAGTGGGAAAAGATGATTGCACTACATGCTGGGGATATTGGAGATTTACAATGGGACCTTCAAATAACCTTTACTTTGAGAAGGACTGGGGAGGATATCCTCTTGTAGGTCTTAGTTCAGAGAATTCAATAAGATATTCCTCCTGGCAGCATGTTGTTGTCACATACGATGGATCAAGATATTATTCAAATCTTCACTTTTATGTAAACGGAGTCGAAACAGGCTATGATTGGGGACAAGATGCAACAGAAAACATAGGTTCAGATGCTCCATGGAACCTTTACATAGGCAATATAGGAGACAGTACAAGACAGTTTAGTGGTTCAATAGATGAAGTGATGATTTTCAAGAGAGTATTATCTCCCTCTGAAATTAAGGCGCTTTACAATTCTAATGTAAACAAGTTCAATGCTTCATTTTCAGGACTTACAAATTCAAGACATAACTATACTGTTTATGCAGTGGATGATTCAGGAAATCTTGGAAATTCAGGAATGAGAAATTTTGTAGTGAACGCAGTTCCTATAGCGACCTGCTCTGATGGAGTAAGAAATCAAAATGAAGTTTTTACTGATTGCGGAGGGGTTTGTCCTGCATGCGAATGTTCTTCAAGTCAAACCGAATATTGTGATATAGATCATGGCACGGGGATTTACACAAGGCAATGCGTTGATGGAAGATATGGCTCATGGGGAACATGTATTTTAGAGGAGTGCGACGATGGATATGAGCCAGTGGGATCTAATGAATGCGGACCTGTACAGGAGGAATGCACTCCTGATGACGGCTCCTGTCCTAGTGGATGTACATATTCAGGAGGAGACACTGATTGTAGTCCTCCAAGCGGCTCAAGAATAATTATAAATCACGAAACCACAGATATAAACAGAATTCCATCTACATACATAAATCTTGCAAAGAATAATCTTAGATTAGTTTATACATCAACTTCTCACGGAAGACAAGTATATTGGGGACTTAATGCACTCGCATCATACAATTCACTATATGGAATATCTGATTACATAACAAGCGGAAAACTTTATGTCGAATATTCTTATTATGGGGGAATAGGTGGCACTGGAGGATGCTATGATATAGGAAATTGTGGTGATGATATTTATTATCCTACTGCAAATTATCTAGATGACCATCCTGAGTTCAATGTTGTTATGTGGAGCTGGTGCAGCATAAGCTCACATAATCCTGAAACATATATAGAAAGCATGAAGTCATTGATAACAGATTACCCTGATGTTCATTTTGTTTTTATGACGGGTCATACTGAAGGAACATGTGAAAATGCAGCTGTGGATTTAAGAAACAATATTATTAGAGACTTTATTTATTACGACGAATTCTGCGACAATCATGAGTGTATATTATTTGATTTTGCAGATATAGAAGAGCATAATCCATACGGAGAAGATTATATGGATGACTGTGTTACAGAGAACCTTAATTATGATGGGGGAAATTGGGGGGAAGAATACAGGCTTTCTAATTCAAATACTCATACAGCATTAATACCTTATGTTGCAAATTTTGGATGCGACCATTCATCAAGCCCCACAGGGGCATATCTTAACTGTGCCCTCAAAGGAGAAGCTGCATGGTGGATGCTCGCAAGAATTGTAGGATGGAGTGGATAATCTTAGAAACGAAAATATGTTTTTTTTATTTTAGCTCATTTGTTTTTCCTTAGTTTTTTTGCCAAAAAACTTATTTTTTCAGGATCTGCTTTTGGTCCATCGAAAGAAGAAATGTATCCTTCATATTTATAGAAATACTCCGACTTTTTGCTCAGATATTGTTTCCATATTCCTTTTTTCATATGTGCAGTACCATGCATAGGTATTAGCTTTATGTGTGCATGGTCAACCCCTGTTCCTTCCATTATAAGTCCTATTCTGCCAACATCACTAAAATGATTAAGAAGAATTTTAGAGACTTTTTTAGCTACTAGGATAAATTCAGATAGCTCCTTGTTCTGCATTGAAAGTACGTCGCTTGGATAATGTTTTTTTGGAACAACAACAGTAAATCCTTCAGTGCTTGGCCATGTGGAAAGGAAAGCCATATATTTTTTATCCTGCCAGAATATACCTGGAGTTTTTATGTTTCCATTTATAATCTCGCAAAATATGCACTTTCCCTCATCAGTTGAAGACTTGTAATTTGCCATTTTTAATTTATCAAATTATATTATAAATTTGTTTTTAAGTTTGCTTATTTTTACCCTTTCCTGCTCTCTACTATCTCTGTGCCTTACAGTAACAGTATCATCCTTGAGTGTGTCGAAATCTATTGTTACACAGTATGGAGTTCCAATCTCATCCATTCTTGCATATCTTCTTCCTATGCTTCCACCATCATCATAAAAGCAGGAAAATTCATTCTTAATATTTTCATATAGTTCCCTTGCTTTTTCGACAAGCTCAGGCTTATTTTTCAGCAATGGAAGAACTGCAACTGTTATTGGTGATAGTTTTGGACTTAAATGAAGAACTATATTTCCACGCTCCTTATCATCGTGGTATGCTTCATACATGAAAACAAGGAACGCCCTGTCCACTCCAAGACTAGGCTCTGCAATCACATGAGGCACTATTTTTTCCTTTGTCTCTTCGTCAAATAAGGAAAGGTCTTTCTTGCTGTATTCCATGTGCCTTCTCAAGTCATAATCTGACCTGTCTGCAAATCCTTCAATTTCCTTCCATCCAAAAGGGAAGTTATATTCTATATCCCAGCAGTCGCTGCTGTAATGCGCCAATTCAGTTTTTATGTGCTGTCTTATCCTGAAATGGTCAAGATTAGCGCCCATAAGCTTAAACCAATTTAATGTTATAGCTATAAAGTATGCGTGCCATTCATTGAGAAGTTTATTATCAACAGCTTCTTTCACAGTCATTCTTTGATGCTTTTCGCAGTTTTCCTGCATTACTTCGCTGTAAACAGTTAATACAAAATTCTCGTATCCCTTAAGAAAAGGACAATCCCTTTGCATAGGATGAATAAAATATTCTATTTCCATCTGCTCAAATTCCCTGCACCTAAAAAGAAAGTTTCTTGGGCTTATCTCATTTCTGAAAGCTCTTCCCATTTGAGCAATTCCAAATGGAAGCTTTAACCTTGAGTTTTCTTGGACCAGCTTAAAATCTGCAAACATTAGCTGTGCAGTTTCAGGTCTTAGAAAAGCCCTTGCTTTTTCATCATGCTTAGGACCGACTGTTGTAGTGAACATCATGTTGAAAGATTCGCATTTCTTGAAAGGCTTGCCGTTTGGCGCCTTAAGCTTATGCACTTCAATAAGCTCATTAACTTTTTCCGCAGTAATTCCATCAAAATTCTGTCCTAGTTTTTCTTCCAGAAATACATCTGCCCTCACTTCAACAGAGCCGTCTTCTGACTCCAGCATAAGGTCTGCAAAATTCTCAGCATGACCTGACGCTTTCCAAACAGTAGGGTGTGTTATTATTGTTCCGTCTATTCCAACTATATCTTCTCTGGACCTAACAAAAAATTTCCACCAATTATTCTTTATATTAAGCTTCATCTCGGAGCCATATGGTCCATAGTCAAAGAAACCAGTAAGTCCGCCGTATATTTCAGCGGTAGGATATATGAATCCTTTTCTTTTGCAAAACGAAGCCATTTCATCAATAGTTATTGTCATACTATTAGAGAGAAAGGGGTCATTATTAAATTTTGTTGTGTTCCTGTCCCTGTATGCTTGAAGAAGGGAACTTTGTGTTTCATCAAATATTATAAAATATTATAAATAAAAATAAATTACTCTCTTTTATTGGTAAGAAAGTCAAGAAAATCAAGGGAAGAATGGAAAATATACAAAAATGTATTTGACCAGCATACAGAGAGAAGAATATTTGAGCTTTCTAGCCAGAAATATTTCAAGGAACTTAAAGTTCCTTTGGCGCTGGGAAAAGAAGCAAATGTTTTTGTTGCAGAAAGGCATGATGGAAGCAGAATAATAGTAAAAATATATCGTCTTGAAAACAGGAATTTTAACAATATGTATTATTACATAAGTTCTGACCCGAGGTTTGTGGGAATAGAGAATCAGAAAAGGAAAATAATTTTTTCCTGGGTTCAAAGGGAATATAGAAATCTTCTTCTTGCAAGGGAAAAAATAAAAGTTCCCACACCTTTAGGATTCAAGGACAATATTCTTATGATGGAATTTATAGGTGATGAAACTCCTGCATCTATGGTAAAGGATTCTTTTCCTGACAATCCTGAGGAATTCTTTAAGCAGGTGGTAAAAAACATTAAAAAGCTTATAGATGCAGGACTGGTTCACGGAGATCTTTCAGACTTTAATATTCTTAACTATAATGAAAGTCCGGTATTTATAGACATGAGTCAATCCACGCTGATAAAATCGCCAGGCGCAAGGGAACTGCTCCAGAGAGACCTTAAAAATGTAATAAATGTATTCAGGAGAAATGTAAAAATAGATGAAGAAAAGGTCTTAAAGGATGTTCTGGGTTATTTCGATAAGAAAACATCAGATTAAAAAGAGAATTTCCTCTTAAATATTTTCTCCTAAACCTTTAAAAACGGGCAGCACTTTCTTTATAATATGACTAAGAAGAAAACAGCTGAAGAAGAGGACTTTGGGTTTGATAGCAATATTCAGAGTACAGGGATGAATTTCGCATTTGACATAAGGGTTCCTAAGGAAAGAGTTGCAGTGCTTATAGGAAAGAACGGGGAAACTAAAAAGGAATTAGAGGAATTTACAGGATGCAAGATAAATGTGGATTCAAAGGAAGGGGATGTTCATATAAGTGGAGAGGACTCAATTAAAATGTATGCTCTGCGAGAAGTTGTAAAAGCCATAGGAAGAGGATTTAACCCTGAGATAGCTAGGCTATTGCTAAAGCAGGATTATTCCCTTGAAATAATAAACCTTCTTGATTTTGTAAAAAACAAAGGTCATTTTGAGAGGGTAAAAGGAAGAGTTATTGGTGCAGAAGGAAAATCAAGGGAAACTATAGAAGGTCTTACAGGTGCATTCATATCAGTATATGGAAAAACAATAAGTATAATAGGAGATCCGGATGGTGTTGTTTCTTCAAAGAAAGCAGTTGAGAGTCTTCTGCAGGGAAGCCCTCATTCTAATGTTTACAGGTGGCTTGAAAACATTAGAATGA
>CAZOPU010000020.1:0-20214 GCA_964581965.1 uncultured Methanosarcinales archaeon
CAGCACCTAAATCTAAGAAAGTAGATAAAAAACCAGAAATAGACAAGTTGCTTGAAACTGCAAATAAAACCTCAAAAAAAGGAGAGCTTACCAAATTATACACAAAAATAAACAAATTATACAATACAGAAGATGTAGCACTTCAATCTAAACATTATCCAAAGATAATGAAATTATACGAAAGAATATCAAAATTAAAATAGTCAATAGCTTCAAAAATTCTAAACCCAGACTACCAACTAAATACTGTATAAACTAAGAATAATTATTTCTCCGTAAGGTTTTTCTTAAGGGCAGTTATTGCATAGAAAATAAGCACAAGAATAAGGAGCAATCCTGCACCCCCAACTATTTCAAGAGTGTATTGTCTTGCAAAATCAAATCCTGCTCTTATCATACTTGGAGACTCTCGTCTAATCTCCTCTTGCTGCATCATGTACCTGCATCCATTTATTACTCCATCAACCAGTTTAAGTGCTTCATCGAAATCCTCTGTTTTAACTGCACCTTCAGCTCTGTCAAGAAGGTCGTTAAGCTCCCTGCACTCAGAATTCTCGGAAAGAAGATCTTTTGCAAAAGTAACCTTAACTCTTGCTTCATCTCCTTTAGTGGTCTGCTCTATTGCAGAGATTAAAATCTTTGTAGAGTCATTAAATTCAGGATCTGCAACCCTGGATGAAACAACTATTTCAAAAGGCCCTTCCTCCCTGTAATTTGATATCTCCAATATTGCTTCTGTTTCACTCCCTATTGGCAGGTTTCCGAAATAAGAATTGTCAAATGAAACAGTTAGATTTTTTCCTTCCTCGCTAGACAAATTAGTAACTGCAGAAAGAGTTATTCCCTTCACATCCGTAGTCCATGTATTCTTTATCTTAATACTAGTATATATTGTCCTGTTAGCATACATGCTTGCAGTTCCAGGAGAAAGAATCTCTATAGGTGCAGGCTTGTCCACTTCTTCCCTTACAGGAACAATTATAGGCTCAGGACGCACAGTACTTCCTGACCTGGAAGAGTCAACAGATGCTCCACCCACAGATTCCGCAACTTCAACTATAATCTGGACAACATCTGATGAAGTAACATTTTCACCATAACTATCCTCCGCAATAAATTGCAACAGGCAGACTCCTGTTAGCGAAGGAACTATTTTCAAATCACCACCTATAAACGAGAACTCCGCTATAGAGCAAGGCGCTGTCTCATAAACCTCAAAAGTAAGACTGGACAAATTACTAACATCATAATCTTCGCAGGAAAGAGTCTCTTCCCCAGTATTTGATGGGTCATCATCGGGATCATAGAACCTTTGCACAAAAAGTCTATTGCTCATATAATCACTGACAGTGGTTGTTCCCTCTATTGATAAATTCTCAAAGCTCCCATTACAATAAACAGGAGGTCTGTTTATATTAGATATATTAACTATCCAAGTCCACTCAGACTGCGATCCTTTATAATCAGACGCAACCAAAGTAACATTATGAGTCCTATTGCTGCTGAAGTAATCGAAGTAATAATCTAAATCAGAATTTACTCCAGGAGTCACATTTATTATAGTTGTCTCCAAATCTTCATCAACATACCAACTAAATGTAAGGTAGTTTCCTGCGCGAGAGTCGTTTGTAACAAGTGCATCAAATGAAATTGTAGTCCCTTCTGATAAATTTATACTTGTAGTATTATCATAATACAATGAGCTGTCTACAAACTCACTTACAGTATAATTAAGAGTGGAATTAAAGTAAGGCTTTATCAAGTGGAACTCAGGGGCAGCAGTCCTCGGCTCTACCTCAAATGAAACTAGCTGAGAATAGTTTAAGTTTCCTGAATCAGTAACTGTTAGGTTTATTGATTCGTTGTCTAGCTCAACACATGTAAAGCTGAGTACAGCCGAATTATTTGAATTATTAACCATGACTAATGATATGTTCTCTATCCCTACCGTGGCCTGAGAATAATTGAACGTCAAACTTTCATTCACTCCAGATAGGAAAAGATCGAAATCCGTAGCATTAATTGTTATTGAATAAGACCTGTTGAAAACTACATTGGGAAAGCTTATTGAATCAGACACATTATTTCTGTTACCGTCAAAGAAGGGAGCATCATTTTCATTGGTTATAGTCACATTCAAAATCCCAGATGATGAGCTGTCAAGATATGCTCCGTAAGAGTCCACAAATGATATATTTATAAGATGGTTCCCCACCAAGTCATTTCTTCTTCTTTTTAGTTCCCTTTGCGCAGCTTCGCCAGAATCATTTGAATATATGCTTAAATTAAATTTCCAATATTCCCTGTTTATTCCTCCCACATAATTATGGCTGGAAAGGTTAAAGCTTGAGTTATATGTGCTGTTAGGAAAAGATGAAATATTTCCAAAAGATAAATTAATAGTATCGTTGTCATATTCTATTACTGTGAAATTTATTGCACTCACATTGTTTTGAGTGAATGTAACATTATTCTGAGATAGGTTCAAAAAAGGAACTGAATTGTTTCTTACTTCAATACTCATAGTTCTTGAGTAATTAATCAATCCGTCAGATATAGTTAAATTAACTGTCCAATTTCCTATAAATGAATCATCACTAGGATAAATTGTGACTACTCCTGACGTTGAATTAACTGGAAAATTAGAGTCATTTGAATAAAATACCAGGTTTGCAGTAGCATTGCGGTCATAAGTAAGCAAGTCAGGATCAGAGTAATTCAATGAATAAAGTAATCTTTGGAACTTTTTAAGGGATAAATTGCTCATGTTGCCGTTTGATCCTACCTCATAAATAACAGGAGCATCATTTGTATTTGTTATGTTTATAAGGAAATTTGACTGTCTTGCCGTTCCCAAAAAGTTATCAGTTACTACTAAATCAACATATCTGCAGGCAACATAGTCATTTGTAAGGTTAGATACAGAAACATTTCCTGTGGCACCCAGATAACTGGAGTTTACAGTGGTTACATTCCATGGAAATGTGATGTTGCATCTAAGTGAAGTATTAGTTGGAACAGTTATGCTGAATGTAAGATTGTTATTTGCATTCTGGTCTGTAGCATTAAGCCAGAACTGAAGACTGTTTCCTTGAGTCCAGCTCTGCAATCCGAGAAGAGTGAAATTAGTTGTAAGTACAGGATTGTTATTGGATGAGTTTATCTGAAGTGAGAAATTCATTTGTGTAACATTTGTTCTTCCAGCATCAGATATATTGACAGTCACAGTCCAGTTTCCTGCATGTGTATTAGTTGTTGGACTGCTGAATGTTATATTAGCAGTTGTGGCACTAAGATTTGTTATTGTTACAAGACCAGGCGCTATTCCATCTAATGTGCTTGATATAGTGAAATTTATAGGATAGTTTAATTCTTCGTCGGCAGCTCTTACAATAACACTCCAGTTAGCTCCTGAATTTATAGATTGGGAGGATACTGATCCGTTGAAATAAGCCTTGTCGTTAACAGGAATAAGTGTCAGAATGTAATCTGCGTGGGATGTGTATCCTGGAGAAATCTCCTCTCCTGCAGTCACCCTGAATGTGTGGTTTCTCTGCTGCTCTGCGCTCAAATTAGTTGTTTGCATTATTACTTCATGAGATACATTACAGCTCATCAAACCAGTATACGTTCCTGGCTCAGAGCATAATTTATACACTGCTGTGTCTGTCCTGCCATAGATAAGAGTGTCACTGTCCGCGTCTGTTGAATTTATATAAATTGAGTAAAGCGTGTCCTCATAAAGATAATAATAATTATATAATTCGCTTCCGGCTATAGTCAAAACAGGATATGAAGGCCCAGTATTATTTATCAATACAGTTGCATTTTGGGAATACACATTAGTTCCATTACTTAATAACACTTGGCAAGTCCAGTATTCATCCCTATCAGTATACTGGCTTCCCAGCACTGAGTAATTCTGAGAGACAGTACCGTTAGAGAATAAAGTAGATCCGTTATACCATGAAACATTTGTCTGAGTAGTGTCTGCAGACGGAACCCACGAGCAAGTAAGGTTGTTAGTTGTGTATACTATGCTTCCGCTGTTTATAGATGGATTTGAAGAGAAACTAAGAGAGTATCCTATTATTGAGAGAAGAACTATAGCCACTACTGCAAACATCAATACAAAGCCAATCCTCTTTTTATGGATTAATTTATGCTTGCTTTCTTTTTCCATCTTTCCTCCTCCCTTCAACAGCCAAAGCAAGCCTTTGTATTATCAAATCCTTTAGAGTTTTGTCCTCTTTTATAGCCTGAAATTTCAAGGACTTGTGAGTTTCATCAGGCAAATCAATATTAAGGTTGACCATTCATTCTGCTCCATTAATTAATTATTTTAGCCACAATACAAAAAACATTCATTTGTTTAAAATTTCAATAACCAAATCCTTAAGAGTCATATTTCCCTCTAGAGCCTTAATTTTTAATTCTTTATGAAGGCTTTCAGGAAGCTCTATGTTTATGTTCTTAGTCATTTACAGGCGCCTCTCAAACTAGCATTAACTAAACTAACTTATGTAACTTAGCTAAATTAGTTTACTTATTAAAGTTATTAAAGTTAATTAAACTACATAACATAAGTAAGTTATTTGTGTCTTTGCAAGTATTAATATTTAAAGCTTTCTTTTGAGCGATTATGTGTTTGGCAAATATCTTGTTAAACTTTATAAATCCCCTATGCTTCCTTCTATCGCTAGCCCGGGGCGGTAGCCGTGCCTTGTCACATCAAACCGGCTTCATGGATGGGGCGAAGCCTGAAAGGAGGTCTGCCATTGATAGGCAGTCTGTGTCCTACCGTCGATCTCCTGTCCCTCTTGGTCGTGACCTCTAGGAATCTGGTCAGGTCAGGAATGAAGCAGCCATAACTTTAGACCATGGCGTTTGAGGGGTCGCAGGAAGGAGGAAAGACATAGAGCAAACTGTTTGTCCCTGGTTTGATCCACTTTCAGGCGTGCACTTATTATTTATATACCATCTTAGCATTATAGTTTACAGGACAAGTAAAACACCATCTAATTAACTGAAAAAGGTGAATAAAATGGAAGAAACAATAGAAGACCTAATATCTCCTGATGAAAAAATACTTTGGAAAGGAAAAAGAAATGATAAAATGCTTAATTTTTATCTTATATCAGGACTTATAATAACGATTGCTCTGTCCCTGTTCTTTTTTTCCCAAGGATCAGTAGAGCATTTTCTAGGAAGGGAACAGTCTACAAGCGGAAGCTCTATTGCCTCAGTAATAATTTTAATAGGATTCGTTGTTTCTTTCTCAATATATTATAATAAACAGGCATCAGCATATGTTATAACTGAAAGAAAAATAATAGTCCAGCACGGATGGGTACCAAAAAGTCCAAGCTATGCATATCACGACCAGATAAGGCACATGGACATAAGTTATGGACTAATGGGACATTTTTTCAATGTGGGAACAATATATATAGATTCTGGAAAAATAGTCACCAGCGAAATGAAGCGAAAAGAAATAAGGGGACTTAATATGAACCCAAGCAAGCCCACAATTATTTATGATGCGATGAAAGACATTGAAAATCCCAAAAAAGTGTACAATCTTATAGAGCGCATGATTGAGAAAAGCAAAGGAATAAATCAAAAGGCAGAGTTAGATGAAAAACAAAAGGACGCAAAATAACTCAAAACACATCCCAAAAACTGTAGAGGAAGACCTTAGCACAATTGATGAGTCTGAACTGCTCAGAGAAGAAAAAAAATTAAGTCCTTCATTAAAAAAAGCAATAGTTGCATTCATAGGTCTCGTAGTTATTTTTCTTTTCATATCCTTGATATACATACAATACCCGTTGTTTAATGTCATCCAGGGGCAAATAGAATCAAAAAGCGCAGACAGCAACATTCTCCAATTAAAAAATCTTAAAATAATATTTACTGAAGGCGCAATGTATGAATTGAGGGAATCATTCTCCATAAACCAGGAATTTGAGACAAGCAGATGCCTTAAGGGAGAACTAAGAACTATATCAGGAACTGAAGCGTACTTAATAGATGAAGTATATACTCCAAAAATATATGAGCAGTCATTCAGGCATGTTACTAGCGAGCCATGCTCTGAGGACACATTAATAATGTTCCACACACATCCTTATAAAAGCTGCGTTGCATCATCTACAGACTTAAGTACACTAAAATCCAATCAGGTTGTAAATCCAGAAATAATAATGATAGTGATGTGCGAAGAAAACAGGTTTGCAATATACAAATAATTTATTTAATTATAAGCGCAGGCTTGCCCGGCCAAGCATTCTTTGCCTTTTGCTCCCTGGATTCATCTGCATTTTCAAATAAAATTACGCATTTGAATTCATCTTCCAGATAACTTTTGTTCTTCTCAAGGTTTTTCCTTTCCTCTTCCTCAGATAATACCAATTCAGGAAGTTTGGATTGGTCTTTTATTAATCCTGGGAGAATTTTCATTATTTCCTGGCCATGCTGCTTTAAGTTTCCAGACAGCATTCTTTGAGATATTTCCTTGAAATCCTTTGTCTCTGAAAATATTTTCTTAAATTCATTTGCAAAATCATATTTCCACTTCTGGGATATCAATATCTTTATTTCCTTAGGAGACTGGACATTTATTAGTTTAAGGACATCTTTTATGTCCATCTTTAGACCCTCATATATTTTGTCAAGGTAATCTATTTTATCATCTATTTTGCTTTCATCATATTCAGGCCAGCGAGCCTGGGAAACAAATCCTTTGTTGCCTATCCTCTCCCATAATTCCTCCATTGTATGAGGACATACAGGTGCAAGAAGCTTAATGCATTTCTCCAAGTCTTCCCTTGATATTTCATTGTCTATCGACTCGAATAGGTCCCTTATCTTTATTACTGCAATATTATATTGCATATTCTCCAAATCAAAGGATACTTCCTTTATTGCCCTATTAAGTTTGCTTTGTGTTTTAGGAGAAGTTGTGCCTAGTTTTACATTGTCCACATAATTAATTACTTTATTTATGAATCTTACACTTCCCTCTACTCCTTTGTCGCTCCAGTTTATGTCTTTGTCCGGGCTTGCAACTGAAACGAGGAATAGCCTTGCAGCATCCAATCCATATTTCTCCGATACTGTCTCTGGAAGAATCACATTTCCTTTAGATTTGGACATTTTCTCTCCATCAGATCCCTGGAGCATTCCCTGGTTAAACAGTCTTACTGCAGGCTCATCAAAGTCCAAGATTCCCAAGTCCCTAAGGAATTTTGTGTAAAATCTTATGTAAATCAAATGCATGCACGCATGCTCTTTTCCACCAATGTAGAAATCTATAGGCGCCCATTTCTTTGCAAGCGCAGGATTGAATATTTTCTCGTCATTCTTAGGATCAGTATATCTTAAGTAATACCATGATGAATTTACAAATGTATCCATTGTATCAGTTTCTCTTTTCGCAGGACCTTGACACTCAGGGCATTTTGTGTTAACAAATGGTTCGTAATCTATAAGTGGGTTTTTAACATCAGAGAAATTTATATTTTCAGGCAACTCCACAGGTAAATCTTTTTCATGGACTGGAACTGTTCCACATTTTGCACAGTATACTACAGGTATAGGTGTTCCCCAAAACCTCTGCCTTGAAATAAGCCAATCCCTTAATTTGAAGTTTGTTACTTTTCTTCCAAGATTATGCTTATTAAGCTCTTCTGTTATTTTTTCTTTGGCTTCCTCGCTAGTCAGGTCATTGAATTTTCCTGAATTAAAAAGGATTCCATATTCTGTAAACGCATAACCTCCCTTGATGTAATTGTCCCAGATAACACGATTATTTTCAAGATTAATGAATTTTTCCACATCATTTTTATCCAGCCACACCGCATTATGATTTTTTATATGCTCTGGCTGTGGATGTATAAACTCATCTGAATCAAGCTCAACAATGAATGGAATATATCTTGCACGGCGGTTTACTCCTTTGTGCTTTGCAAAGAACTCAGAAAATACATCCATAGTTACTTTCTTTATTGATTTTATATTCTGGTATCCTGTTTCTTCTTTTACTTCCCTAACAACTGCGTCCTCAGGAGTTTCTCCTTCCTCTATTCCCCCTATTACAAAACTTTTCCACTTGAATTCTTTCCAGTCAAGGCAGAGATATTTATCCTCCTTCCAGTGCTTTACAATAGCATAAACCGAATCTCTTCTAACTGTTTCCTTGTCATGCCTTACCGCATCTTCTCCATCTGTTTTTATGAAAAAAGGTGCAACTACCTGTTTTATAGGAATATTGTATTTAACTGCAAATTCATAATCCCTCTGGTCATGAGCAGGGACTGCCATAACCATCCCTGAACCGTAGTCTGCAAGTACAAAGTTTCCAGCATATACTGGAACTTTTTCCTTTGTTATAGGATGTTCCGCATAACTTCCTGTAAAAACACCTTCTTTCTCAAGCTGATCTATATCCTCCTGTTTTACAGAGTGAATTTTCTTAAGGAATTTATCCACCTCACTTTTATGCTCAGAAGTTACAAGCTCATGAAGCCTGTGGTGCTGTGCACTTATTACAAGAAACGTAACCCCAAATAAAGTATCAGGCCTTGTTGTGAATATTTTCCAGTCCTCGCCATTGATTCTAAAAACTATCTCTGTACCATGGCTTTTTCCTATCCAGTTTCTCTGAAGCTTCTTTATTGTTTCAGGCCACTGGTTTAATTTATCTATTCCATCATACAATTCATCTGCATAAGATGTAGTCCTGAAAAACCATTGCTCAAGATTCTTAACTTCTACTTTTGTATCTTCGTGCCTCCAGCACTTACCATCATGAACCTGCTCATTTGCAAGTACCGTGTTGCACAAGGGACACCAGTTAACAGGAGAAGTTTTCTTATATGCAAGGCCTTTTTCATACATTTTAAGGAATATCCATTGGTCCCATTTGTAGTAATCTGACTTGTGGGTTTCCACCATCCTGCTCCAATCATAACTCAATCCAAGTCCTTTCATTTGCCTTATGTAATTAGCCACTGCATCATCTGTGAATTTCTTTGGATGAGATTTAGCCTTTATTGCAGCATTTTCAGCAGGAAGACCAAATGAATCAAATCCCATAGGATGGAGAACATTAAATCCCTGCATTATTTTCATTCTTGCATAAATATCTCCTATAGTATAATTTAATGCGTGTCCCATGTGCAATCCAGAAGCACTAGGATAAGGATACATTTCAAGAACGTAGAATTTTTCCTTTTTTGATAAATCATCTGTTTTGAATATCTCTGCTTTTGCCCAGTTTCTTTGCCATTTTTCTGTTATTTCCTTATGACTAATGGCTCTGCCTTCAATTTTCTCATTTTTTCCTGATGGTTCCCCCATGTCTTTCGAGACAATGTGCTTCTTTAAATATATTTTGGAGAAAAAAAGAAAAATACAATTCTAGTCTTTACTTGTTAATCCTAGAATTGATATTATTAGAACTGCAGTGTACATTGCAAACCCATAAACACATGCGGGAATTCCCACTACATTTGTGCATTGTCCCATCCCTAATTTTGCTGCGCCACAGAATCCTGCAAACAGCTCAGTATAACTTAGGTATCCTGAAAAAAGAATTCCAGCTATAGATATTCCCAGTATTATTTGCAAGGATAATTTTTTGTTCATAGAACAAATAAATATTAATTCATATATATAAATCTTATCAGAAACCAGAATATAAAAAATGTCATAAAATAATAAATATTAATTCAGAATTATTCAGAATTTCCTGAATTTGGATGCTGTTTCTAGGAGATCTACGTGACCTAGGAACATTCCCCTGCAACATATTCTCTCAAGGCCTAGCTCATCAAGAACTTTCTTTTTGTCTTCAGTCTTTGACATCTCCAGGTATTTCTCCCACAGGTGTCCTATTGGTTTTCCGCAACTGAAGCATCTTACCGGAATTATCATTTTTGTTTTCCTCTTATTCTTTTAAAATATAAACTTTGCTAACAAACATTGAGGCTAAGCGAGCAATGGATTAGGCGACTGAACGCGAAAGCGTGAATGTCACCTGCAGTATAAACTGACGCAACAGTTCATCTGTAAGACTTCTGTCTCTTTGCCCTTGCTTTGCTGTTGTTGTTTGGCTTTCTTGATTCCCTTCTTCTTACATCAGCAACTAACAGTTGCCTATCATAATCCAGGAATGTCTGCCTTAATGTATTATCGTTCTCTGCTAAAGCCTTTGCAAGTGCAAGTCTAGCTGCATCCGCCTGGCTTGTTACTCCTCCTCCACTGACCCTTATGCTAACATTAACCCCATTAGCTTTAGGACCTGCGAGTATCAAAGGTTCTTGTATTCTTAATCTTGACATTTTTGGCTCATGCAAATCCAAAAGAGTTCCATTGACCGTTACAACTCCCTTTCCTGATTTTAATGATGCCTTTGCTATAGCTCTTTTTCTTTTTCCGCTTTCTAAAATAATTTTTTTGGACATTTTTTTACCTTAAATGTTTATTTTGTTTTTGCACCAAAATGCCTGCTTACTTCCTCTATTGTTGTGTACTTAGCATTTGATTTCTCTATGTTCATGTGTTCGAATGTGATCATTTTCTCAGATTTTAGCTCATCTGGGATGCCGCAATAACATTTTATTCTTGAGAATGCCTCTTTTCCTCTTGGTTTCTTATATGAAAGCATTCCTCTTATTGTTCTCTTAACTATTCTCTCAGGCATTCTTGGATAATAAGGACCTATCAATGGCGCACCCATTTCTCTTTTTCTTTTTTGGGCGGCAAGAACATTTTCAGGCTTTCCGGTTATTACTATTTTTTCAGCGTTAACAATATTTATGGTTTCTCCAAGCAGCGCTTTTTTCGCCACATATGCTGATAACCTTCCCAATATTAAATCCTTTCCGTCTATTACTATCATTTTGATCATCCTAATATCCTTACGTTCTTAGCCGTAGGATTTTTTTTCATTAACTCCTCTATGGATATTGCTTTTCCTTTCTCAGATATTTTTTTAGCTGCTTCATCCGAAAATTTGTATGCTGCGACTGTGAATGCGCTGCTTATATCTCCTGTTCCAAGTACTTTTCCAGGAACTATTATTGTCTCATTTTCCTTTGCGGACTTTGCAAGCTTGTATACATTTACTATCCTGTGCCTTCTAGTTGAGCTTTCCAGATCTTCAGCAACCCTTTTCCAGAGTTTCACTTTCTTATCTATTGAAAGCTTCTTCAACTCAGATATGAGCTTTTTCAATTCTTCATGTTTATGTTCGCTTGTCATTTTGTTTCCTTTTTTGAATGTGAATATTTTATCATGCGGGGGAAGGGGTTCGAACCCTCGCACCCACTAAGGGACTAGCCCCTCAAGCTAGCGCATTTGACCACTCTGCCACCCCCGCGTTAGCGGGAAATTGACGCACCAGTCGTTAAATGTCTTTAAGGAGTTTTTTGAACTCATCTAGCTGGGCGTTATACTGTTTTATTCCTTCTTCAACTATTGTATCAGGAGACAATTGCCCCCATGATTCTATTGTAAATACGAATTCTCTGTGTGGATTTTCATATTCTATTTTTACTACATCCTTATTTATGTCCCTGCAAGCATCTATTAGTTCAGCAGAGTCTATTTTTTCTTCATCTATCTGTCCTTTTGTCCTGACTTGAGGAGGATATTGCTCCAGCAGCTCAGGAGTTACTCCTTTGTTGTTTACAGTTATTTTTGGTTTATAGTAATATGATGCCAAACAAGGACTCCATTTCATATGATTCTTTCCTATGCCTAGTCTTGCTGTCGCGATAAATTCTATTTCCTGCTTGTCAAATAACTTAAGCAATATTGTTTCAGGATACACAGGCACTGTTTTTGAATCGCTTGATTTCAGGTCCGATGCGTATATTGTTTTCGGACCCACTGCCTTAAGTGTGAATGTTACGCTTGTTGCTGCGGAGTCTGTTTCTCCTTCATTAAGCATGTTGTATGAGTCAAGGTCCGTCTTTAATACTAACAATCCTAGCCTGTGAGCAATTATTTCATCGTAAAGAGCAGATGAGTTCTGCCTGAATTCCACAGTTGCTATAGCCATTGTTGGGACTTCTGTTGTAAATATTCTTCTCAATGTGTTAACGTATGCTACACTTTCATCCTTTATTTCAAAAGTTACCTTTCCCTTTTTTTTCTTGATGAGTTCTAGCTTCATTTTTTTCCTCTAAGAGTTATACTCTTCTTCCTCTTCTTCCGCCTTTTTTCCTGCAGCCTCCATGAGGAATAGGGGTCACATCATCAATCATGCCTATTCTTAGTCCTCTTCTTGATAATGCTCTTACTGCAGCTTGCGCACCTGGACCCGGATTTGTTGGTCCATTATGTCCTCCTGGTGCTCTTATCTTTACATGAACGCAATTTATTCCCTTGTCAATTGCAATCTCTGCTGCTTTTTTTGCTGCAGCCATTGCTGTTGTTGGACTGCTCTCAAGTCTTGCAGACCTTACCATCTGTCCTCCTGATGCAAGTGCAATTGTCTCTGAACCAGTTATGTCTGTAATGTGAATTATAGTATTGTTATATGATGCAAGCACGTATGCAATTCCCCATCTTGGCTTAAAGCCTTGTTCACTCATTTTGCTCTTCTCCTTCTATTTTTTCTGAGTCTTCTGTTCCTTCTGAGTCTTCACTTGATTTTGAATCTTTCTCTTCCTTTGGTTTTCTTGCTGAAGGTTTTCTCTGCTTCTGAGGTTTTGATTCTTCTTCCTCAGGTTTCTTTGCTTCCTTATGCACTTTCCCAGGAACTTCTTCTCTTACAGGTCTTTCTGGGTGGTCTTCCCTGAAAAACTTTGAGCCTGGATAAAAATCAACTGTGTGCTCTTCAGATACTTTAACAAGATAACTTGGAGCAGTAACTTTTTTCCCATTTACCATTACATGCCTATGAGTTATCATTTGTCTTGCTTGCTTTATTGATCTTGCAAGTCCTTTCTTAAGCACTATGGTCTGGAGCCTTCTGTCAAGCAACTGCTCTGGGCTTAAACCTAGTATGTCATCAACATTGTTTGAGCTTACTAACCCATATGATCTTAATTTGTCAAATATTTGTGTTCTTTCCTTTTCAGCCTGAGAACCTTTCATTGCGACAAGTCTTTTGGCATTTTGCTTGAATGTCTTTAATTTTGAAGTAATTTTCCAGAGCTCGCTCTTTGCTTCTAAGCCATATTTTTTCATTAATGGTTTTTCCTGTTCTATCCTTGCCTTATTCCAAGGGTGTGCAGGTTTCTGGTATTTATTTGATATTTTTTTAGGATCTCCCATTTTTCATCTTTTCCTTACTTTCTCAATAATGTCTTTTTCTTTGCAACAAGTCCTTTTCCTTTGTTCTTTCTGAAGTTTGATTTGGTCCTCTGACCTCTTACAGTCAATCCCCACTGGTGTCTTAGTCCCTTGTATGTCTTGACTTTCTTCATTCTCTTTAGATCATTATCCTTTTCAAGAGCTAATTCTGCACCTAAAAGGTGTTTGTCTTCTCCTGTTTCATAATCAAGCCTTCTGTTGAATAACCAATTAGGAACATTATATTTTGATGGGGACCTTAGAATCTCATCTATTTTTGCTACTTCTGTCTCTGAAAGAGCTCCTGCCTTTTTTGTCTTGTCAATTCCAGATATTGAAAGGGCCATATTTGCATACATGACATTGACTCCTTTTATTTTTGTAAGCGCATAAAGTATGCTCTTCTCTCCCTTAAGGTCAGTGTTGCAAACCCTTACTATGTGTTTGAATTCAGCCATTTTATTTCACTTTAAATCCGATATAACAACTTAGAATAAGTACAAAGTACGTATTCGTCCTATACGCTGTTAACTCGGACGCTTATGATGGGAATAATCTATCATTTATAAAGCTTGCTGTTGTATGTTGAATGAGCATAATACCATTCAAATTACTATTTTATTAAAATAAAATACAATATTGCAAAAATAAAAACAGAGACTATGTTTAAAAGCAATCCTTTTCTAAGCTCTTTTTTATCCTCTCCTCCGAAAAAGAACATAAGAAGTGCAATAGACAGAAAACCACCTATATGCGCAAAGTGGCCAATTCCATCTTCAACAGGATTTATTACTCCTACTATATCCGCGTATATTAAAATCCAACCACAAATTATTATCGGAAGAGGAATTATTAGTTCGTAAGTTATATAAAATGGAGAAAGCAGCATGGCTGCAGATATAAGACCCATTAATGCTCCTGATGCGCCTATTCCCCCAGTGTTATCTTTTATTAATGTAAGATGTATGAGCGATGTGAATACTCCTGATATTATTAGTGCACCAAAATAAATAAGTGCTGTTTTAACAGATCCTATTTTTTTCTCAACAACTCTCCCAAAGATAAATATTCCCAGCATATTTCCAAATAAATGAGCAAAATTGGCATGCAAGAAACCAGATGTTATTAATGTGAATACCCTGAAACTGAGTATGTCTGAGGGATAGCTCACCAGTTTAGAGAAAAACTCCTCGCTAAAGAAAATCATGCTTACAATAAAAATAATTATGTTAACAATAATAAGAGTTATAGTAAATTTAGGCTCGAATATAAATTTAAACAGCTCATAGAAAGGTCTTAGCAAATCCTTGCATCTTTTTTTCCCCAGTAAAACCTGCAGCAATGTTAATGGAGTTAAAATTATATGAAGTATAAACTTCCATATAAACTTGCTTTCAGATTCTATTTCCCTCATGACCCTATTATATGATACACAATATAAAACTTTTTCGTTGATTGTGAAAATGGCACTAAATAATAAATAATTTCTTTAAAGAATGAAATTAATTTAGATTAAAATACTACTCAAAATCCTTCCTATATATAGGAAGTATGTCTATTGGAACATTTTTCATGTCTTCAAGAGTTTTTTTCATATCCGAACTCATTACAGAATACTTGGAGATGAATTTTTTGGCTTCTTCATAGGATCCCTTCGCCTGTATCATAAGTATTTTCCTTGACAAATTCTTGAACGCACTCCTTGCCCTTTTATGGTTAATCTTGAAATGCCCCTTACTGCTCTTGTAGGAAATTATCTTTTTTTCCTTTAGAAAATTAAATATAATTAAGTTTGCAGCAGCATGAGCTTCCTGAGTTCCAAACCTTATTGACCTAAAAATACCCCCTATAAATGAAGTTATTACTTTTTTCTCCAATTCTCTTGGATAAAGCCCCTTGTCTACCAAATAAAACAAGTTGTATACACCCAAAACATCTGCTTTGGCTTCTTCAAGTGCAGGATAAGTTCCTTTCAAAGCCCTGTTAACAGTTATTTTCTGTTTTCCTTTCAATATTATTCCAGGACCCAATCCGTGAGAAATCTCATGGAGCAATATTTGAGTGAAATACGCATCAAAAGATGTTTCATTAAAATCCTGGTCTGAAAGTGCCTTTTTAAGAATGGGAATCATGCAATGCTCATACTTTGCTTCCGCAACATTTTTTATCATTACCTTCTTAGACCCTTTTACAAGCTTAACTTTCTCATCATTAGGAAGATTGAAAGCAGTAAGATGAACTCCTGCCCTGCTGTCTCCTGCAGAAAGTATTTCATCAATAACAACTATAGGTGTAGATTTTCCAGTTCTCTTTGTTTTATATTTGTCTGGAATTGGTAGATTTTTCTCCAGCCTGTTTATGTGTCTCTCCAGTATTTTAAGCTGATTTGTTGCAGACTCATCCTTTATTCCTATTAATGCTTCGAATGATGCCTTAAGACCGAGAAGCTCATCCTCATACACCTCATAGGGACCTAGCAAAGGCTCTATTTTATTGTTCTTTAAGTCTATCCATGCAACATCAGATTCAAAGTAATCGTTTGTTGTGAATGAATTTGCCAAGCTATTGAAATATTTCTTAAGGCTTTTGTTCTGGCTTAGTTTCGCTGCTTCCCTCAACAATACTGTAGCTCTTGAAAGCTCTTCCCTGTATGCATCAGAATAAGGAATTGATACAAGACCGTTGTTTATTCTTCTTATCAATGTAAGGCTGCTTTGAAAAGAATTCTTCACATCCGGATTTCTTTTTATGAACTCCTCAAATTCCTGAATAGACATGTTCTCAGGATAGAAATTAGCCCCACTAGGCTTTATGTATCCATCTATAAATGCCTTATTATGATGAAGCCTGTCAAATGGACCATAGTAAAATCTGAAGAGCTTGAGCGCATCCTTGTTCTTTCTTGGATTTTTTTCAAGCTGCAAAAGTATTTCTTTGTTCCTAGAGTAAACCTGATCAAAATAAATATAGTCAAGAAGCTTAGCAACCTGGATTAGTTTATCTATTACTCTTCTCTCTTTATGAGAAAGGCGCCTTAAGTCAGCACCAATATTTACAGGAATATATTTTGAAAGTTCTTTCTTTGGATCCACGATTTATCGACTTCAAACGCAACTGCAAAAAACCATTTGCAGATTTTATATTATGCTTAAATCACTAATTTATAAATGTTTTTAGTGATAATAAAAATGAAACAAAAAAAATATTATTAATATCAAGAAATTACTCTTTATCCATTTTTTGCATTGCCTTTGTGATTAATGGAAGTATTTTTTCTACCTCCTCCTTAGTCAATCTGCCCATCTTTGCAAAAGTCCACTCGCCACTTTCCATCAGCCTGTTTTCTCTTGAAATTTGCAGTTTAGGCGTGCCGTTATTGTATGAAAATACACTTACTCTCAATCTGGTAACTTCAAACTCGATAGTTTCTCCAAACAACTCTTTGTCAAGATTTTTATCAAATGCCATATTAATCCTCCTTTCTCAGGAAAACCTGAAAATAAAAATAAGAAAAAGACAATATTAATTAATCTATTGGTTTTGCTTTTTTTAATGCTTATGAATCACATAAGCAAAGTCAGATTATCCATAGATGTACTTACTAAATATCCTAAATCGCTGATGATGAGGTTATTCCCGTCTGATGTATGATGAAGAATAAGTAACTGCTGAAGCATATCTTTAGGAAGAATTAAAAAGCAAAATGGATTATCTTCATTTAAGGCAAATGCACAAACAAATATTAAGCTTATGATTAAAATGGCAAATCCGGAAAATATTACACTAAAGACATCTGATGACCAGGTAATCAAGGGAATATATTATCCTAATTCAATGTCTAAAAAAGGAATACTTCTTCTTCATCAGCTAGCCAAAAACAAGGACTCCTGGAAACAATGGATTCCTGAATTAGGAAAAACTCATAATGTACTCGCGATAGATTTAAGAGGACATGGAGAAAGCTCGGGGGACTACAAGGATTTCTCTGATGATGATTTTAACGCCATTAAAAAAGACGTTGCGGCATCCGTTGAAATGCTGGAGAGAAAGGGAATAAGCAGAAAAAACATTTCATTTATAGGATCGAGCATAGGCGCAAATACTGTCCAGAATTATGTAAGCATGTACCCTCACGACAAAGCTGTGCTTCTTTCTCCCGGAATAAATTACAGAGGAATAAAACTTTCAATGACAGACACATCATCTCTTGTTATAGTTAGCAAAGAAGATTCTTATTCTTATGACTCTGTAAGAGAGCTTGAAAGCGTAAGCCCTACTTCAAAATTTATATATTTGGATAATAAAGGGCACGGGACAAATATGCTTGACCAAAAGCTAATATCTGAAATACTAACATTTATTAACCAGTAATCTCTTTAATAGTTCATTACCAAAAAAGAGGAGAGAGATGAAAATAGTATTTTTCGAACTTGAAGAATGGGAAATTTCTTATTTCAGGGAAAGAATATTCAATCAAAATGTTGAATATTATAAAACAGGAATTCATGAAACAAATTCAGAAAGCATATATGATGCAGAAATAATATCCTCTTTTATCTTTTCCAAATTAGACAAAGCAACTCTGGATAAATTCAGAAATCTTAAATTAATATCAACAATGAGCACGGGCTATGACCACATAGATTTAGAAGAATGCAAAAAGAGAAATATATCAGTGTGCAATGTTCCCACATATGGAGAGAATACAGTCGCGGAGCATGTATTCGGCCTTATACTTAATCTTTCAAGGAAAATATACAAGGCATATCAAGTTACATCAAAGGGAAAATTCTCTTATGAAGGCCTTATGGGCTTCGACCTTAAAGGAAAAACTCTGGGAGTTCTAGGAACTGGAAAAATAGGTCAGAATGTAATAAAAATTGCAAATGGATTCGAGATGAGTATAATTGCGTACGATCCCTACCCTAGAGAAGAACTTCAGTTAAAGTTAGGGTTTAAGTATGTTGATTTTGATACTCTCTTAGATGCTTCGGATGTTGTTTCTATAAATATTCCTCTTAACAGCCAGACATATCATATTATTAACAGAGACAGCATCCAAAAAATGAAGACTGGCGCAATCTTGATAAATACTGCCAGGGGACCTATTGTCGATACAAATGCATTGTTAGAAGCATTAAACAATGGAAAGCTAGGAGGCGCAGGTCTTGATGTTCTAGAAGGAGAGATGCTTATGAAGGAGGAAAAAGCTGTGATAAGCACCAGCAGCACACTAGCAAGAGATCAAATGGCTACACTTCTCCAGGACTATGCACTAATGAGACTTCATAATGTAATTGTTACTCCGCACCTGGCATTCTACAGCAGGGAAGCAGTCACAAGAATTCTTGATTCCACCTTAGATAATATATTTGACTACATAGAGAATAGGGGACTTAGGAACAAAGTAATTCAAAAGTAAAAATGACATACATAGTTAATTATTTATCTCTTCTTGTATTCTTTGGACCATATTTTTCATCCATCTTAGTCTTGGCAATATCAAATTTTTCTTTAAAAAACTTAAAATAAATCTCCCTAGATTCTTCAGATACATTTGGAAGGTAAATCAACGAGTTATGATTAAAATAAATCCTGTGATATCCCAAAAATGTGTAATTAACAGGCTCAACTATTTTTTCAAGGTTATTTACTTCTTTTTCTATAATACTGTAACTGGAGCCTTTATCCATAAAAAGCGAGATTTCTTTTATCCAGTCCCTTATTTCATCTGTTTTTCCTTTTATTTTAATTACATTTTTCTGACTGAGGTCGTATCTCATATACAAAAGAAAGACTATTTTATTAAAATGCTTTTCTATGTTTTAAGCTATTTTGCTTTATGACATTCAATCTTATATTTTTCATCCATCTTTTTTCTGGCATCATCAAACAATGATTTAAACCTGTCAAAATACTTCTTTTTCTCCTCATCACCCGCGCCATTTACATTAGGCGAATACCATAAGTATCTGTTCTTAAAATAAATCTGATGAACATCCCCAAAAGTAAAAGTCATAGGCTCAATTATACTTTCTAAATTTTCAAATCCTTTTATTTCTTTCTCCATAATCATGTATCCTACACCTTTGTCCATGAACATGGAGATTTCTCTAATCCATTCTTTTATTTGATCCGGTTTTCCTCTCACTTTTATTATATAGTTCTGGCTGAAATCATATCTCATAGAAAATTGATGTTAAATTAAAATATTAAAAAGACTTGTGAATCTTCCATCCACAAGTTTTCAGTTAAATTTTTATTCAGAAAGTATTTTTTCCAAATTATGAAACTAAAAGTAAAAAAAGTGCATCAGGATGCAAGGCTTCCAAGTTATGCTCACGAGGGAGATGCCGGACTTGATATATATACAATAGAATCCTATACATTGCAGCCAGGCGAAAGAAAAACTTTCAGAACAGGAATATCTTATGAATTAGAGCCAGGATACGTATCTTTAATATGGGATAAATCAGGATTAGCGTCAAAACACGGAATAAAGACAATGGGCGGAGTAATAGAATATACCTACAGAGGAGAATTAATGGTTGTTCTCCTAAATACATCTGATGTAGAATATACTGTAGAAAAAGGGGACAAGATTGCCCAGATGCTTATACAACCAATAATAACCGCAAATGTTGAAGAGCTAAAAGAATCCGATACTTTATCAGAAAGTGCCAGGGGCTCAAACGCATTTGGAAGCAGCGGAAAAAAATAAGCAACAGTATTAATTATAAAGTAGTAAAATACAGAAATATTTAAAAGCTAGATTCCATTCTCATGTTGATAAGCTAAGTAGACAAATAAATAAAGAACAATATTAGGAAAATGAAACTAGAAACACCGTTTGAATTCAAAGAAATATCAGAACTAATAGACTCTGAATCTGAAAACAAATCTTCT
>CAZOPU010000021.1:0-20180 GCA_964581965.1 uncultured Methanosarcinales archaeon
AATACTATTCCCGCAAAGCTGATGAAGTTCTTGTCATCATCATTCAGGTCTGCAGTTGTGTAATATTGCTCCAAAAGCACCTTTTTAGGTTTAAGCAACAAAAGAGCAAAAGTTATTCCAAGGAAATTGTCCAGGTTCATTACTTTTTCATCAACATACTGGAGGAATTCCACAGGTTTGTCTTCACTTATCAAGTCTATCGCCCCTTTGTCAAGCTCGTAAACTTTCTTGTTTGGCTCCTGTGAGAAAGGTATGTAATTATATTCAGGACCATAGTATGTGAAGTTTGTGGGTATTATAACAACTGCCTTTTTCCCCAGCTCAAGCAAGACTTCCTTTATGTCAACTGCCAGCTTTTTCATTTGTACATCATGGCTGACAAGTATTGGAAGTATTTTAAGCGCTTCCTTGTTGCTCTTGAAGACAAACTGAAGAAATGGAAGTTGTGACTCTATCTGCTCATCGTTGTCAAACAACTCGTTATTCTCTGAGATAGTTCCTTTTGATATAAGCGCTCTAGCAAGTGCCTGATCTACTCTTACCAGTCCGTAAGGAGTTTCCCATGATTCCATTGTAATTCCAGCCCCTTCTTTTACCTGGCCAACAATTATAACAACATCCGGAATCTCTGACTCAGCAAGTGCTTTGTATGCCCACGCAGCGCAGTATCCAGCAACATCATACTTATATTTAGGAACAATTATTCCTTTTATGATGTCTTCTTGTTTTCCGCTGAACTTTACGGGCAACTCTCCAGGTCCTTTCTTTCCTGTAAATGCCTCTTCCAACTGCTTATCCAGATTCATCTGGATAGCATTATAATATACCCCAGAAAGATTTGCTTTTTTCATGTAAAGAAAATATACTCATTTATTTATAAATTTTTGGTTGAAATAGACTTTTCCAAATAACCATTAAAAGCTCAACTACATGTTGTAGATTCTCCATCCCATCCAGCCAACCTTGCCCAAAGGTACCATGCCGCCTGTCCCTTAAGGGCGCAGTTTAAAACAGAATCTGGAGACTCTCCTGCACCCAAGCCATTATAATTAGAATTAAGCTCGGGAGAATGTTGACAAGCACTCAAATCATCATCTAACCTTTCTTTTAGAATATCTGTAAGCTCGTAGTTCAGCGTATTTGAGTTTGAATCCAGATACTCTGATGCCCAATTGCAACCCCAAGTCTGGTCAGAATCACAATCATATCTCAATGATGCACTTACATCTTGACTTAAATAAGATTCTCCCATGGGGTCATGCTCTTCCATGTCTGCAAAGTCAAAAAGTATACAATTGGAATGAGAATCGCACCATGACCTGATTCTATCATTATTAGAATTGGTCTCTCCCCATTTAGAAACGTGAACAGTCATTAGGACAAATGCCACTTTACGTTTTGGGCTTCCATCATATTCATTCATCAAGGCATCCATTTCATTAAGGTACTCATTTTGGACCCTTTCAGGAGTTATACTATCATCATTCCCATCTCCTGTACCGCACCATGACCACATCATTACATTTATATTGCTTCCCAGGCCGCCTCCGCTATTTCCATCTAGGTATTTTCTTGTCAAGTCTGCCCAATCTGTTAATGTGTGACTTACATCGGATGCGTGAGCATATGAATAATCAATATCAGATATTCCTGGAAACATATTTTCATCGTCTTCCCATCCTTGGTACTCTCTCAGGTATAACTTATTTGAATTCCAGGATGATGCAGACCAATCCCATCCCACAGTCAAATCATATAATGATGAATCATATGATTTTAACGCTTCCATACCACTAACTAATTGATCTCCGTGAGATGCATGAGAATATGCAATTTTTAGACTTTCCTTTGCTTTATCAATCCAGCAATCAGGTATCTCAGTAACATCTGTATTTTCATAACCTACTACAAAGCCAGTTGTCTGACTTCCCCCAGAATCACCAGAATCATCTGAATCGCCTCCATCATCACAACTTGGGTCATTAGTAAAACCACATACTCCTGGATCACCTGTGCACGTTCTTATTTGGCAAGCTGTTCCTGTTGGACAATCAGCTGCAACATCACATTGAGAGCAATCAGGATCTCCCCTTTCAGGAGTACAGCCATCAGGGCATTCCCCATCCGTAGGACCGCAGGTTATAGTTCCAGGATCTCCGGGCTCATAAGGTAAATTTTCGCAAGGAGGACAAACTTCGCCTCCACAATCTATTCCTGTTTCATCCTGATTCCTAACATCATCTATGCAAGTTTCCTCTCCTTTAGAGCCACCTCCGCCTCCTCCAGAGCCAGTGCCTGGTTCATCAGTTATGCCGTTGATTTCAGCGTAGTACTCGTAATCCTCGCTCCAATCAATATCCACATAACCATCATCTTCGTAACAGTCTTCGCAGGAATTAAGTCTTAGCATGGAAGTTATTAATCTCCAGTCAATCCTTAATGAATTTAATGCTGTTAGGTATATTGTTTGGCTTTCCGCAGAAACCCCTGCAGAATAAGATACAAATGCCAAAGGATAATTTGACTTTAATGCGTAGTAAAGCATAGACATATCAGTTTCCAAATTTGTATAATCCACCCTTAATGATGTGTTAAGTCCCACTGATTCTATTGTTCCTGTTATTGTCTTTCCCCCCTGAACCGAAACATAAAAGTCCTTTGATAATTTCTCTTCATCAAAGCCCCGTATTATAACAGGTTGTTCTTCTCCTCCGAAAAGATTTGAGAAGAAATTCTTGAATCCATCCCATATTCCCTGGATGAATGAGAGGAATCCTTTGTTTTCAACTATTTCCTCAGAGCTTATCCTTCCATCTGAAAGCAATATCAATCCAAGGGGAGAATTATAGTATATTTGAAAATTTGACTCTTCGCTTCTTGCGCATCTTGTAAAGAAGTTGTCTGCATCTACATCTCTAGGAACAGATGCACATTCATCACTTTCTTCGTTTATTGTCATAACAGCGAATTTGTTAAGCACACTGCTTTTATATGATGTGTATGATGTAGTAGGATCATAAAATTCCAGCCCAACTATTAGCTTTTGGCTGCTTCCAAAACCCATATCTTCATTATCTCCTATTCTTAATACACAACTGTATCCAGTCATATTTTTTTGGGATTCTATCATTGTTCCAAATAAGTTTACTGCATCCGAGAAGTTTCCGCACATTAAAGTATAGTCTTCGCGCTCATCTTCGGCTATTTTTTTTAGGGTGGATGCTAAAAGCCTTACTCTATTTACATTTTTAACATTAGTCCATCCTTCCCCTTCTTCGCACATCCAGCTTCCTCTTATTGTATAGGGCTCTGCTACTTCAGAGCTTACCTCTATGGACTCTCCCCTATCCATTCCATTGAATGATTCTAAGTAAGACTCATAATTTGAGATTTCCCTGTCACAGGATATTAATTCTCCATTATAATATAATAGTGAGCGCTCATCAAGAGACGTTTCCCATTCATCCATTAGTTTTGTTATGCCAAGGGAGCTTGCAACTGTTCTGTCATTGTAAATAGTTGTTCCTTTCCAGCATGCCCCTTCTGTATCTTTCCAGAACTCTCCGTACTGACCTGCTTTTGTATCATCTCCGCAGCATACTGTTCCTGTCCAGCCGAAAGATGCTATTCCCTCGCATGCTGCACTGTATGGACCATAAACTGAAAGCTCTGGAGTCGTACCGTAGAATCCTCTTTCATTAGCTATACTTGGACCATCAAGGTTTTCAACCCATTGTCCCCAGTTTCCAGAGCAGAACATATTTCTTGAATTTTCAGTGTTCGAATTGCTTTTTAGGAAGAAATTATCAAAGCCAAGGCGGACTCCGCTTACCTCTTCAGGACTTCCTCCAATTATAAATACAATATCTACAATATTTTCTGGGTCGAGGTTTGAATTATTGCAGCGAGTAAGTCCTGTTGTAGGGTTTCCTATGTTTATAGCGACATGTTGCCAGGTATATATCCCTTTCTTTGTGGCCATGCTATCCTTTAAATTATAATAGCACAGCGTTCCATCATTATCCTTAAACATTATAGTATATTCTGTATTTACATTGTACAGCAAGTCAAATTCAAGATAATCAAATGAGCTCCAGTCAAAAGAATAAGAGCTTGAATCAGGGAAACCATCTGTCCTGAAATTATTTAGTGAAATTTGTTTGCCTCCATTATATCCTGTCTTAAGTGTTCTTACTTTTGCAGATAGTTCTACTACATCATTATCTCCTTCATCAGTTATTTTCTTCCTGTCAAAGTTCATTAATCCATGCAATGGGACTCCATCTAATGAATACGTATTTGGTGATAGTAAAAATTGTTTTGTTGCCTTGTCAATATTTAGCTCATTTTGTGCGTTATAACAATCTCCTGATACTCCGCAGCATTCCTGTATGAATGAATTTCCATTTTCCTTATAGCACATGAATGCCTTATTTGTATCCTGGTTAAGATTAGTTATGTCAAGCCATGCCCCATCTACACAGCATGTTGGTACAGCATCGCTTGAGCCTGAAACAGAAGTTCCAGTGCAGATACATGTTTCACAATTGGAAGGTTTTTCTTCGCCTCCTATCCCTGCACAATCTTCCGCGTTATATTCCCTGCAAGTTGCGCTCTGTCCTAAGCAGCAGCGATCAGTATTTGACACAGATATAAACTCGCCACCATTGCAGTATTCAACATCATTGCATATTTTTTCAGAATTGCCTGAATAAACAAATCCTAATGCTGCATGGGCACCTTCACATGTCAAGGACTTTGTTGATGTTGAAGTGCTTGTTTGCTCTCCAGTATTTACTGCAAGACATAAATCCCCATAACGTTTACATAAGTTAAAATCGGAATATCCATCATCAGTATCTATTTCAATTCCCCCATCTGAAGTTCCTGATGGGCCATTCTCGCAATCAATACTAACTTCATTAATATCTTGAGTGTATCCTTCTTCAGTTCTTAGCTGACATTGTGAATCGCAGACTGTTGTAAAGTCTCCAAAGTTTCCTTCTTCGAATGTGTCCTCAAAGCACCAGCCTCCGCAATTATCATTATTACTGCATGTTTCCCTGCATGTTCCTACATTTGTGCCTTCACAAGTATAAATTTTAAGGTCCTTGTCAACTTCTGGATCTGTTATGCATCCTCTTCCTATAAGGTAGTTAAGCATTCCTGTGCATGTATCCAAATCTCCTCCAGATGCCAACTCAGACATTGTAAATGTAGCATATTCAGATAGCCTGTTTTCTTGGGGAGCATAATTAATTCCTCCTACTGCCGCACATTGGAACCATTTTTCTCCGTTTGATATAAACTGTGTTTTGTCTGCCTGGAATATTAAGTAAGGCGATGCGCCAAATACATCACTACCCATTATTGTCCCATCTGCTCCGAACCAAGCATATGTGTTATCTGGAGTGGTTATCGCTTTTGCACCCGCTGTTTTTGAATCAAGGCATAAATACTTGCTGTCTGATGTAAGTCCTCCCAAGTCAGCTATTCCTGGAAGAGGCGTGTTCCAAACGCAGCCGTTGTTCTCATTTTCTATACAATTAGCTTTTTTCTTGAAATCTCCGCATGACACTCCAGGCTCAGGAGGCTCCCAATAGCAAAGACCTGGTTCTTCAGCACAATCTATTTCGTTAAGAGACTCGCAGAATTCCCTTCCATAATTCTCGTAGTAATAGCTATAATCATAAACACAATTTTTATTCTCATCTTCCATGCAAAAGGGATAAGCTTTAAAAGAATCTGTTTCTGAATCATACCAGTATTTTTGGCATCCGCATGCCTGACCTGTATAATAACCAGTGTAAGGATTTGTGTATGTGCAGCTTGATAAATCAGTTACACAATAGCTTTCATAAGTCTTTCCTGGCACAATCTTACATTCTCCTGAAGGTATTGACGCAGGATCTGTTGTGCATGTTCCGAGGTCATCTCCGCAGGCTAAATCTTTTGTTGATCTTCCGTTGGTTATATTTCCAGATCTATCATACCATGAAGGTTTTTGGTTGTTTTCATTATATTCATCCCATATTGAAGCATCCCAATCATTGTTAGTGTAACAATCAAGATCATCCATATCTATAAGGCTGTCTCTCTCATTATCTACTCCATCACTGCATCTTGTAATATCATAACCCTGGCTATCTGTGGGATTTATTTCAGTTGACCCTCCACAGAATCCACTAGGACCGTCGCTTCCCTTCAACGCAGGAATTGGCTTTTTATCTTTAGATTCACCGCAACCATCTTCCCTTGCAGTTCCAGGCGCACCCCCTGCACCGCCATCGCAAGTAGTATCTATGCTAGGCGTATCCTCATCATTTACTAATGAAATAAAACTTATAACTCCTCCTGCACCGCCGCCACCGCCGCCACCTGCACCGCCATTGGCGCAGTCTACTCCGTTTCCTCCGTTTCCTCCAACGCCTCCGGGACCCCCATTTGCAGTTACTGTGCCTGATCCTGTTATAGTATTATAGTATAATATTATTTTTCCTCCGCCGCCACCGCCAGCGCCTGGGCCTCCTCCGAATCCTCCGGAACCAGCATGATTGTCATTTGCTACGCCTGGACTTGCGCTATCTCCAATCTCTCCATTGACAGAAATTGTACCCATTATGTTTATTGTCTCTGCTTTTATATTTACAAATCCTCCTCCTCTTCCTCCATTGTATCCGCCAAATCCATGTCCAGACAATTTCAATGTTGAAGTTAAAATTATATCAGGATCTGCAGCGCACTGACCTCTTTCATCTTCATCTGTATCCACGTGCCAGGGCTCTGAGCCTGCGCCTCCTGAGTATTTCGGAGTGTCTCCTGATGAAGGAGTCAAATCATATCCATCTCCTCCAGAATATCCAATTTGTCCTCCTCCCGCACCCGCTCCACCGCCGCCACCCCATGGATTGGCAAATGCTTTATTCTCAGATCCTCCTTTTCCTCCATTTCCACCAGCACTAGCTGTGTATAAATCAAGGACTTTAATACTTGATCCACCAAATGGATAAGAATTATCTGTGCTTGAATCGGCTCCTGCACATGTTGCGGGCAATGCCTTTGGCATGCTTGATTCATAATTAGTATTGTAAAATTGTAATGTTATGCCGTCTTCAACTGTGAAAGTGTCAAATTCAAATTTCTTTGGATTAGTTGGACTTATATGATATATATAGCCGTAGTCAAGAATTACTGTTTGATCTACAGTGACTTCGCATGCTCCATCAAAATTATAATTAAAAGATGTATAACCTCTGCATTGTCCTCCGGAGCTAGTTCCGCACCAGATTCCTCCTCTGCAATTGCAGCAATTTATCTTTGCCGTATCATCTGTACCAGATCCCGGATTACATGTAGGGTCGCATACTTGGGCAAGGGCAGGTGTAACTCCTACCAAAACAATTACAAGAAGCGAGAACACAAGTATATAATTAAACCCTCTTTTACCCTTCATACGTAAAACTTGTTTATTTATACTATATAAATTTTATTCTTTAAATACTTCTATGTGTCTTCTTCCCTGAGAAGAGTGTTAAGTTTGTTTGTTAGTTTTTTTGCCTCTTCTTCATAGCCAAATGCCCTTATCAAAGATGAATACTCTTTTTCAGCTCTAAGATTTTCTGGTTTTGTAGCAAGGGAGCATATTATACTATCTAACTTGTATTTCCTAACTAGCATCAAATTTTGCCTCATTCTCCCCAATAGTTTATCCTTGCTTCTGGAAAGAATTATTTTCTCCATATCAAAAACAAAGACTTTTTCTTTTTCCTTCATAGCCGAGCATAAAACCTGGTTTGCTCCGCTTCTTCTGTAATGGAATGAGTCTTTTTCTTCCTGCTCCTCAAAATCATAGAGGAATTTAAGGTTTCTATTTTCTATATTTTGCTGCTCTGCTTTTGCAAATGTTATTCCTGGTTTGTTTGTGTTCCTGGAAACCAAAAGTCCTGAGTAAATTTTTATTTTTGTTTTCTTTTGAAGTTCCTGGAGCATTTTTCTCTTTTCTTCTTTTTCATAGAGAAAAAGCAATCCTTTTGTCTCTATCTTCTCTGCGACAGATATGAATTCTTCCTCATTATTGCTTGGTATGCATACATCTATAAACATATAATTGGTTTTATCCTATTGTAATATAAATATTGCTAAAATAGACATAGTATAACTAAATCATTTAGCCCAATTATGTAATTTAATTACAATTTTCCTTTTTGCTTATAAAAACACTGGACAAATATGGAAAAATTATTTATAAATGAGAAAAATAGATTTGTTTTATGCTAATTGTAAGATGTCCACATTGCGGGAAAGGTCAAAAAACCAATCCTATTATTAAGAAACAAGGAGATATGACTTCAAAGGTAAAGAAGTGTGTTTACTGCGGACATTCATTTAAAATACATTCTTCCCAGGAGTCTTCTAGAATTGTAAAAACTATTGATAAATAATATTTTTAAACATCTTAAATCTTAATAATTGATTGATTTGTTTTTTTAATTATTTTCCCAGTATTTTTCTAGTCTCTTCCTTGTATTCCTCTACAGACGGCTGATCAAATGGATTAACATTAATCAAATGCCCAAGCATTATTGTTTTTATCATTTCATACTGCATATACTGCCCCAAGTCATACTCGCTCTTCTCTATTGTTATATTATTGAAAGGCCTATTTCCCTTTATGTATGCTATTTTTGTCCCTGAAAATATCGCCGCCATTATATCAGATAATTTTTTTCCCTGTATTCCTCCTGCAAGAGATTCATACTCCTTTAATTTAGGCACTTTCTCTTTCTGCCTTGGAAGGACTTTTATGAATGTTGTAAATTTGTCAAAAGGTCCCCCTAGATAAAGCTGAGCCATAGAATGTAAATCAGTGCTGCCTATTGAAACAGTAGGAGTTATTCCTTCATTTACTTTTATTCCGCTTCTTGTGTATTTCTTTCCAAGGCTTTCAGCAAGAAGCTGCCTATACCATTTTCCCAACGATTCAAAATCAGAGCTGAATATAAATAAATCATGTATTGATTTTCCCTCTTTGTGATTGCAGAACATATCTATTGCCGCCTGTGCTGAAGGATTTTTATTTATTTCTTTAGAAAGGCATTTATCAGTAATGCTCTTCGCCCCTCTCAATAGTTTCTTTATGTCTATCCCTACCATTCCCAAAGGAAATAATCCTACGGGAGAAAAAACAGAATATCTTCCTCCCACTGTACTAGGTATATTAAGTACCTCAAAATGCTCTTTTATTGCAGTCTGCTCAAGAGATGAATTCTTATCTGTTGTAACTATTACATATTTCTGATAATCTTTCCTGTGTTTCTTTAATACTTCCAAAAGAACTTCGAAATTAGCTATGCTCTCTGTTGTCTTCCCTGACTTGCTTATCAAATTAAGAATTACGTTTTTCTCAGACTTAAGTATGTGCTCCACTTCATTTTTTATTTCATAAATAATATCTGCATCAGTTGTGTCTGCAAAAAATATTTTTGTTTTTTCCTTATGATTGTGAAACTTGCCATTTATTGCTTCATGTATTGCAAGTGTGCACAGGTTAGATCCTCCTATTCCTATTACTACCACTGCGCCTATATTTAATGACTGTTTTGCTTTTATTAAATTAGAAACTTTTTCCAATTCCTTAAAATTTGAAGGAACATTTACAGCATCGTACCCTTGTTCTTTTTTCTGTATTGACTCTCTTATTTTTGTTAGTTCCAGAGATAGTTTCCTTTTTGTTTTTTCGAAGTCACTTGTTCTAACAAGGCTGTTTTTGTTCTCAAAAATCATTCCATTCATTTTTACTCACTTATTTTACTAATTTATCATACTCGGAAACGGAATCCTCTGTGAATTTTTTCATTCCATCATAAGTTTTTTGATGCTTAACCAACTCCTTTAAAACAGACAATGGAACTGTTGCAATATGAGCCCCTGCAAGCGCCGCTTCTCTCACCTGTCTGTGATTTCTCATCGACGCTGCAATAATCTCTGAATTTAATTTGTGTATCTTAAGTATTTCTACACATTGCCTTACCAATTCTATTCCAGAGCATATTCCATTATCCTCTTTTACTTCTGCATCAACCAATCCTTCCTTCGGGAAATAATCACTTTTTGAATATTTTATATTATTCAAGTCCCTTAGGTAATCATCTATTCTTCCCGTAAACGGACTTATGTATTTAGCTCCTGCCTTCGCAGCCAAGAGCGCCTGTTCAGGAGTAAACACCAATGTGCAATTAACAGGAATTTTCTGTCTTGAAAGCTCTTTTATAGCTTTTAATCCTTCAAATTGTTTCCCATGCTCATCGAAAGCGGTGTTTATTGGTATTTTTATGCAGACATTTTTTGCAGTATGATTAAACATTTTGAAAAGCTTTCTACCCTGTTCTATCATCTTTTCAGACTCAGTTTCTGTTACTTCTATGCTAACAGGCGTTCCTTTCGCAGTCTTTAAAATTGTTCTTATGTAAATCTCAAGGTCCATATTTGATTTTTTCTTATCGAGTGCATGCTTCATAAGAGTGGGATTGGTTGTAATTCCATCAACAACTCCCCAACTATATGCCTGTGTTATTTCATCAGTATCTGCACTATCTAAAAATATTTTCAAAATACCCCCTCTCAATATTAAAATTATTAATCCAATAAAAATTGGTTAAACCTATTCATAAGTTTTTCTGTTTTTCATTGCAAAAAGCAAGCGCTCCCTTTATTCCTAGGAACTCATCGTCAATTATTTTTATATCTTTTATTCCTTTCTTCTCCCTGGAAAATTTCTTTTTCATTTCGGAAAGAAATTTAGCAATAAGCTTTTTGTTTCCAGAAATTACTCCCCCTGTAAAAATTATATTCTCTACACATTCTTTTTTATGAACTAAAAGCATCTTGCTCACAAACGAATCAAGAGTCTGAAGATAAATTTCCGTAAACCTGTCATTGTACAAAAATTCATCTTTTTTACCGGAAGACTTTGGTTTTTTGCTCTTTTCTCTTCCTCCTTCCGAATCCTTTATCTGGTCTGGGCTCATTCCTAGATTGACGAATGACTTATTGAACAATTTTATTAAAAGGTTATTTTTGCCAGACAATAGATGTTCGTACTGTGGAATCATCATTCCTTTGAATTCCGGAACCAAAAGGAAAAACTCGTGATCTAATAGAAAATGCCCTTCCTCACTCGGAATCACCACTTTATCTTTTGATATCAAACTGACTCCCAATCCTGTTCCTATCTCTATAACAAGGCAAGATTTATATTGTGATTTCAATCCATACGCTATAGCCGCCAAATCATTTAATATAATTACTTTAGTCTTAAGCAGATTTGCTATTGTTTCCTCATCAAATTCAAGGGACGCATTTGTCATCTTGCAAATCCCTTCTTTTACAGGACCAGCACACGCTAATATTACTAATGAGAATTTTCCGCCAAGTTCCTCCGAAATGGCCTTTAAATCTTCTATTTTCAAATTTCCTGTAATTAATATCTTGTTAGATATTATTTTTCCATTTTCCGCAACAGCAACTTTTGTCCATGTTCCGCCTATATCAAAAAGAAGAAATCTTGTATTTCTCATTTTCTCCTCTTGGCTTTTTTCGCTGCCACTTTTGAAATTTTTATTTTACCCCTGTTAACTTTTTTCTTAGAGGATTTTGTCATTTGTATTTTTTCCTCTATCGCACTTACTTTGAGCTCTTCTTTTATTTTATTAATTATCCCTGCTGTATCAAGACCATATTTCTTGTATAAATCTTGCTCTGATCCTGATTCTCCGAATGCTTCATTTATACCTATAAAAAGCATTTTTTTAGGATATTTGGATGCAAGTTTTTCTGCCACTGCCCCCCCAAGTCCTCCTGCAATCTGGTGATCTTCCACAGTTACTATTAACTTTGATTTTTTTGCATACCTTATCAAAGTATCTTCATCCAAAGGTTTTATTGTGTGACAATTGAGAACCGCGCAAGATATATTTGAAAGCTCCAGCTTTTTTGCCGCCTCAAGGACATTGCATATTATAGGTCCTGACGAAATTATACATATATCTCCCCCTTCCTTAAGAACCTGCATTTTGCCTATTGTAAATTCTGTTTTCTCAGTTGTTATAATCTCTGACTTTTGCCTGAATATTCTTATATATGTGGGAGTTTTTGTTTTGGCTATTGCAATTACTGCTTTTTTAGCCTGTATTGCGTCGCATGGAACAATAACATCTATATTTGGAATTACCCTCATTATTGCAATATCCTCTAACGCCTCGTGAGTTGCCCCATCAGCACCAACACCTATTCCCGCATGACTTCCCACAATCTTTACAGGCTGGTCATTATAACATATCGTAGTTCTTATCTGCTCCCAATTTCTTCCAGGATTAAACATTGCAAAAGAAGCGGCAAAAGGTATTTTACCAGCCATAGCAAGACCTGATGAGACAGCAGCAAGATTTTGCTCTGCAACACCAACTTCCACAAATCTTTCAGGGTATTTCTCTGAGAATTCCTTCATCCCTACAGAACCAGCAACGTCTGCAGTAACAGCATAAACCCTGTCATCATATTTTGCTGCTTCGAGCAAACCGTCAGAAAACCCGTCCCGTATTGCCCTCTTTTCTATTTTCTTATCTTGATTGTTTGATGATTTATTATCCTCTTTTTTTGAAACCAATAGCTCACCCTTGCTTTAAGTAAATAATATCCACATACTCTTATTTAAATTATTTGCTATATCAATCCGCAAAATTAAAAAACAAATGATTAATTTATGAATTATGAAAGAAATAGAAGTTAAAATTCTTGAAATAAATCCAGAAATTGTCGAAAGAAAAATACTCTCTCTAGGCGGAAAAAAGACAGGAAGCGGACTCATGAATGAGAAATTCTATGATTTTCCTGATGGAAAACTAAAATCTGACTATTCTATACTTAGATTACGGACGCGAGAAAAGAAAACCACCCTTACATTCAAGCATGCCACAAAAAAAATGAGAGACTCATTTCTTGCAGTAAGGGAAGAGCTAGAAGTAGGTGTAAGCAACGAGAGGAATACTTCAAAAATTATTTCTTCTCTTGGTCTTGTTCTTGTAAAGGAAAGAGAAAAGAGGAGAACTTCATTCGTGCTTGGAAAAACAAGCATAGAAATAGACACATACCCCGGAGTCCCTCCCTACTTGGAAGTTGAAGGGAACAAAAATACAATTCCAAACACAGTAAAAAAACTAGGATATACAATGAAAGACACTACAAATATTACATCAACAAAAGTACTTAAAAAGTATGGTAAGAATTCTGATTTTTTGAAATTTTAAGAATGATTAATATTTCAACACGTACAATTTCCAAATTAATCCCTGAAATTCATCGCAATATATTCTTACAATATTGTAATTATATTTTCTTATAAGCTCATTCAGTTTTTTCTCGTTTGCTGCATCTCCACTTGGAATAAATATTTTCCCATTTTCCTTAAGATGATTTTTTGCATAATGTAGAAATTTGTCATGAAGTTTAAATCCCTTATCAAAAAGAAAATGGTCTACATCAGAACCATATTCTGAATCTGCAAATGGCAGATTTGAAATTATTAAATCAAATTTTTCCTTTTTATCTACATTATTAAAAAGATTGCTTTTTCTTACATCTACAATTTTTTTCATTTTGTTTAATGTTATATTTTCTTCTGCGTTTTCCAAAGCCGCACTATCTATATCAATAGCAACAACTTTACTTGCACCTTTTTTTGCTGCAATTATGGCCTGTACTCCTGTTCCCGTACCTACATCAAGAATCACACCTGCATTTTTTGGAATTCTTTTAGCAGTCACTTTTGAGGAATATGAAAAATCTGAATCAACGGGAAAAACATTCTTATTGATAACTATTTTTTCGCCTAAGAAATTTATTGTTCTTTTCTTTTTTGATTTTATATCACTAATCAAATTAGAATACCTTTCCTTATGCTCATTTATACTCATGTTGCTTAATAAAACGAAAGACATTATATTTTTTTCCAATAATAAAAAGAGAAGCTTTACTTCATCTTTTTTAGTTTTTCCTGTCTGTCCTTTGAGTCTTGCTCCGCCTTATCAAATAATTTCTGCGCCTTGTCAGGGTATTGGATTGTAAGTGCTTTATATCTGTCTTCTCCCATTATATAATCCCTGAATGGAATGCTTGGATCAGGAGAATCCATTGTCATTGGGGAATCTTTGTTTGATGGATTGAATCTGTATAAAGGCCAATATCCTGAGTCCTGTGCTTTCTGTCCCTCTCGCTGGCTATTTTTCATGTCTATCCCGTGCGAAATGCAAGGCGCGTAAGCAATAACTATTGCAGGACCATCATACTGCTCTGCTTCATTAAGCGCCTTTATTGCCTGGACTTTATTTGCTCCTAAATCAATGGATGCAACATATACATAGCCATATGTCATCATCATCAATCCTAGATTTTTTTTAGGAGTTTCTTTTCCCGCTACTGCAAACTTCGCTGTTGCGCCTCTGGGTGTGGCTTTAGACATTTGTCCTCCTGTATTTGAATATGTCTCTGTATCCAATACTAGTATTTTCACATTCTCTCCCTGAGCAAGAACGTGGTCAAGGCCTCCGAACCCAATATCATACGCCCACCCGTCTCCTCCTAAAATCCAGACTGATTTGTCAACTAAATAATCCTTATTCTTTACAAGTTCATTTAAAAGAGGCGCACTCATACCATATACTTTTTCCACAGCCTCAGGAAGAGCAGCAAGAATTTCTTTTTCCACAATTCTCTGCTCTTTTCCTTTTTTGTCCCATATATCCAGCATCTTTTGAAGTGCGTTTCTTAACCTCTCTGTCGTGCCAGATTTAAGAAGTGAATTTACAGTATCCTTAAGCTGGTCTCTCCTCTCTTCTATTGCAAGCTTCATGCCATAACCGTATTCTGCATTATCCTCAAACAGTGAGTTGGCCCAAGCTGGACCTCTTCCTTCCTTGTCGACTGCATAAGGCGTTGTTGGAAAAGAGCCTCCGTAAATTGATGAGCAACCAGTTGCATTTGCAATAACCATTCTGTTCCCAAACAACTGAGTAAGCAACCTAACATAAGGAGTCTCACCACATCCAGCGCATGCAAGAGAGAATTCAAAGTAATGAGGATTAAGCTGAGTTTCTTTTACTGTACCCTGAACTGCACCATCAGTTATTCCATCAGGGAGTGCATCAAAGAATTTTTGATTTTCCACCTCTCCTTTTTCTCTTGCAATTTCCAAGTCCACCATTCTTAAAGACTTATTTTTTGTAGGACACATCTCCACACATAATTCGCAATCAACACAATCCTCAGGATAAACCTGCACCTTGAATTTTAGGTTTCTGTCATTCTTAAGATTCGAATTTAGTGTCTCAAATGTAGAAGGGGCTTTTTTAAGGTCTTCCGGAATTATTTGCTTAGTCCTTATTGCTGCATGAGGACATACAAAAGAGCACATTCCGCATTGTATACAATTTTCTTTTATCCATTCCGGAACTTTAACTGCAATTCCTCTCTTCTCTAGTTTTGCAGTAGCAGTAGGAATTACTCCGTCAAGAGGCATCTTTGAAACTGGAATAGTATCTCCTTTCATGTGTATTATTGGCTTAACTATATCATTTGCAAAATCAGATGCATTATTTCCTATAGGCTCGACAATTTGAGCAGATGATTTTATTTCTGATTTAGAACTTGGAACAGGAACTTCCCTTATATTCTCTATTGCAGAATCTACTGCCTTGTTGTTCATTTGTATTACAGCATCTCCTTTCTTTAAAAACTGCTGTCTTAAATGCTCTTTAGTTAAGACTATTGCTTGTTCTACAGGAATTATATTTGCAAGCTTGAAAAATGCAGTCTGCATTATTGTATTTATTTTGTCCCCCAATCCTAATTCCCTTGAAAGCCTAAACCCATCTATTGTGTAAACTTTTATTTTTTTGTCTATTATTGTTTCTTGCATATCCCTTGTGAATCTGGAGAAAACATCTTCAGGAGCCCAGGGACAGTTTATTAGAAATATTCCTTTTTCCTTTATTCCCTCTAGAATATCATATCTTCCTATATATGCTGGTCTGTGCAATGCAATAAAATCAACAGTAGTTACCTCATATTCTGAATCTATTTTTTCTTTTCCAAATCTTAAATGAGAAACTGTTACTCCTCCTGATTTCTTTGAGTCGTAAGCGAAATGACCCTGAACATACATATCTGTGGAATCACCTATTATTTTTATTGCGTTTTTGTTAGCACTTACTGTTCCATCTGAACCGTATCCCCAGAATTTGCATCTTGTTACTCCCTCAGGCTCTGGATCTAGGTCTTCAGATATTGGAAGAGACTTATTTGTAACGTCATCAATTATTCCCACAGTGAAATTATGAAAGCATTTTCCTTCAAGATTGTCAAAAACTGCTTTTACCATTGATGGAGTAAATTCTTTAGAAGATAATCCATATCTCCCCCCTATTATTTTTACATCCCTGAATTTTCCTTCTTGTCTTGCATGATCAAACGCAGCAACTACATCAAGATACAGCGGCTCACCTATGCTTCCAGATTCTTTTGTTCTATCTAGAACTGCAACTTTTCTTACAGTACTGGGTATTAATCCTATAAAATCCTTAACTGAGAATGGCCTGTACAAATGAACTCTCAAAAGACCCAGCTTGCTTCCTCTTTTATTAAGATAATTTATTGTTTCTTCTGCAGTCCTTGTCGCAGAACCCATTGCTATTATTATCTTGTCTGCATCTTTTGCACCAATATATTCAAACAATGAATATTTTCTTCCTGTTTTTTTGAAAAATTCACTCATGGCATCTTTTACTATCTCAGGAACTGCATCATAATACTTATTGACTCTTTCCCTTCCCTGGAAGTATACATCTGGATTTTGTGCACCTGTTTTCAAATATGGTTTTTCAGGCCTTATTGCTCTGCTCTTAAAATCATCCACTGCCCTTAAATCAAATAATTGTCTCAGCTCATCATCAGTTATATCCTGTATTTTCTGTATTTCATGTGATGTCCTGAATCCGTCAAAAAAATGAAGAAAAGGAACTCTGCTCTTAATTGATGCAATGTGAGCTATTGCTGCAAGGTCCTGAGTTTCCTGGACACTTGAAGAGCAAAGCATTGCAAATCCTGTTCCTCTTGCAGCCATAACATCAGAATGGTCTCCGTATATTGACAATGACTGGTATGCGAGTGATCTTGCAGCCACATGAAATACAGTGGGAAGCAGTTCGCCTGCAATTTTGAACATATTGGGCATCATTAATAATAGACCTTGGGATGCGGTGAATGTAGTTGTAAGTGCTCCTGCTGTAAGTGAGCCGTGAATTGCCCCTGCAGCCCCTGCTTCAGACTGCATCTCCTGGACTTTTACAACCCTTCCAAAAATATTTCTTTTTTTAGAAGCAGACCATGCATCTGCAGCTTCGCCCATTACAGAAGAAGGAGTTATTGGATATATGACTGCAACTTCACTTAGTGCGTACGCTACTTTTGCTGCTGCAGTATTTCCATCACATGTAACTGTATTCACCATTGTACTCCCTCTTTTACTTTTTTAGCATTATTCAGCGCCAAACAATTAATTAACTTAATATCAATTTATTTAAATGTCTTTCTAGATTTTATTATAAACAAAAAAAACAGACAATTCTAATTAATATATCTTGGCTGGCTGAATCTTTCTACGCCTGCCAATAATGACCCTGAGCCCGCTGCTGACCTAGGAACTACTCCAAACAATACATATTGCCCTCTATCACTGCTCGTAGTTTGATAAGTCAAAGAATTAGCTCCAGATATTGGAGCTCTTGCTTCCTTTGTCCCATCATAAGACCTATACCATTGGAATGTCGATCCACTTTGAGAATTTCCCTGCTCATGTGAATAATCGTAAGATGCAGTTTGCACGTATCCCGTCTGTGCAGTTCCACTAATTACTATATTTTTTGCCTGAGGCATTCCTTGGTTTATTGTTCTATAATATACTTCTCCCCTGTAAGGTCCGAGAGTGTCTGATTTTATTTCATTTCCATCAATATCATAATAGCGATAGCCAGGAGGAAAATTAACATTAATGTTCTCTTTTGAAGGATTTGTAGCTATCCAAACAAAATCCCTAACATCGGAAAGTCCGGATTTGCTAAACAAAAATAAATCAGTGCTTTCATGCTCACCTACAGCATCTTTAGCTTTCCATTCACTTAAATCGTAATACTCAAAAGTAGGATATGTGCTTACTATACTATCTCTCCAATCATTGTTAGGTCTAAGAATTCTGTTGTAATCAAAAACATTTCCAGTAGAAGCGCTTAACTGACTCTCGTAAATGTCCAATATAGAATTAGGACTAAATGCATTTATTATAGTATTATTTATAATTCTGGTGTTGGTTGTAACTTGAGAAATATCTGACATATCTGAAAAATAAAATACAGGCGCATTATATCTATCTTCCTTTGTATAAGTATCAACTCCTACATTATTTATCCACGTGGAATATTTTGTGGGATTTGAGAAAAACTGAAGATCGAAACCGTAAGCAAAGTTATTTTCCCAATTAGTAGCCCCCAAGAATCCGTCCTTATAGAATCCGTGAACCAACCAACCATAGCCTCCCTCATTTGCTATCATATAATCCCTGTTGCTGTAATCTGTTACTGCAGCAATATTCTCTCTGTAAGTTATCCTGTCTATATTTGATGTTGTAGTTTGTGTCTCACTATAAGAATAAAATGCCCCCCCATCTACCAGCAATATACATGGATTTTCTACATAATTGTGTTGCACAAGAACATGATTCGAGGGCATGCTTAGATGAACGCCAATATATCCTATGTTGCGAATATTATTGTACTCAAATAATCCTCCATTAACATTATACGCAACTATTCCTGAGTATGCTACTGAGTTGCTCCCAAAATTTCCCAAATAAGGAGTTCTTCCTAGTTCAACTCCAATATTAGTCATATCATTATTTGTTACAGTGAGACTTGTCGGAGAATGTTGGTGAATAGCCACACTTCCTATATCTAAAAATATATTATTATCTATTATTGAATTAGAAGAAGGTTTATCAAGTTCCATTATTCCAGAGCCGCATCTCTCAAACCTGCAATTAATGATTTTTTTATAATTGCTCCCTCCGCCAAATATTGCAAAATTATTTGCATACATTAAATTAATTCCATCAATTATTATATACTCTGAGTCCTCAATATTAACAAGAGTATCTATTGAGCTAACTTGTATATCTCCCTCGAGATTATAAGGATTTGTTGAAGAATAATAATATACATAATTACCATCATGAGCCCAGCTATTTTGAGCTGCATTCTGTTGTAATACCCTCAATGAATTTTGTAATATATACCCTCCCGCAGATCCACTTATTGAACCGAGGGGATAATATGTGCCGGGAGAAAAAGTAACAGTGCCTGTTGATGCTCTATATCCTGTAACATCCCTTATTTCTAATGTATATGATGTTGTTCTCAATAGGACTTCTGCACCAGCATAGTCACCATCTGCTCCCCCTAAATCTGCATCAGTAAAAGTGTTTTGAGTTGCAGAATCAGAATATCTCGCCCTAGATTGAGCCATTTTTTGGTTAATACCATTAGATACTAAATATCTTATATGTGAAGTAGGAAGAGAAGAAACATCATATCTCCATATGTTCCCTCCTTGATTAACCCAATTATTTTCCAGTGTGATTAAACCTGAGAACACAGGATTATTGCCCGAGCCATAAGAAGAAAAAGTAATTGGGTTTGCAAGAGTTCCATCTATTCCGCGCGTATTCAATGTTCCTACAAATGTGTCTCCTTTTCTGAATAAAACAGCATCTCCTGGCAAGAGAGTGTATGAATTTACTTTATCTATAGTTCTCCAGGCAGATGAAGGAGACGTACCTGTATTAGAATCATCACCATTTGAGCTTGAGACATAAAATGTACGCAAATATTGTTGAGCGCCACAATTTTCACAACTTCCTCCGCAGTCAATCCCTGTTTCATCTCCATTCTTTATTCCATCATCGCAACTAGCTGTATTTTGGTATTCTCCTCCACTACTAGCTGTGTTGTTTATTATTAACAGCTGCCATCTGTTATCATGGCAATTCCAACCATTATTATACGAGCAACTGTAAACTA
>CAZOPU010000022.1:0-19939 GCA_964581965.1 uncultured Methanosarcinales archaeon
GATTATTCTCATTCGGCTTTGAAGTATTTGAATAATATAATTCTGGAATCCCCTTGGTTGTTGTCGTTTTTAGCATTTTCTCAATAAAGTACTTTGCTTTCTGTTTATTCTCGAGCTTTTCATATATTATGGCGAGCCAGCTTAATCCAAAAGTCCACTCTGCTTCTTCGCTATAGCCATCCGGATTTTTGTTGTAATAATGATCATTTTTGTATCTTATGACTCCTTTATTTCTAAGAAGAAGGTATTCTACATTCTCCAGGATTTCCTTTCTTTGGGGTTCATTAACTATGTTGTATGGATATATCAAAGATAGAAGTGACAAATCAACGAATTTTGTTTTTGATTCCCTAGGAAGCAAAGAGTTTAACGCTTGTTTTCCTTTATCTATTAAATCTTGTGGAACATTTATTTTTTCAAGCTTGTTTATTGACTCAAGTCCTGCTACGCATGCGCCGACTGACGATGCGTGTACTTCTTCATTCTCTTCCCACATTCCGCTATCTAAATCTTCCCAGTATCTTATACTTTGAAGATATTTAACTAATTTGTTAACTATTCTTATATGATTTTCATCTTTTAGTATGGTTCTTTTATGATGATGCTCAAGCTCCCCTATGCGGAATAGAATTGCGCCTATACTATCATTTTGCTTGTTTCCCCAGTCTTCCCAAAACTCATCAAAAGTCTCAGGATTGAATCTTGCATGTATGTATTCATGCTTATATTGGGGTTTTTTTGCTATTGCTGCATCAATTTTATACTCGTGCTTTAAAAAAATACATAATATTGATTCATACGTCTTTTCTACTGTGTCCCAGTCATTTATAGTCTCAAATGCAAGGCATTCATAGAAATTGTCTCTTAGCCATGATTTATCGTAGCCTGTTGAAGCATTCTTGCATGATGCTGCGAATAATCCTGAGTTATACTGCAGATTCTTCAATATTTGCAAATGCTGCTCCAATAAGTTAGCATATGTGATTATTTCTCTTTTTTTCAAATTCTCGACTCTCTTTTATTTGAAGTTGGCAAATAGGGAAAGTTAATTCTGGTTTTATTCCCAGAAATACTTGCTATGTTTTACTTTGAACTTATCTAATTTCTTGGAGTCTACTTCTTCACCAAATTGCTTTATTAGCTCAAGGTATGCTTGTTTTTGCCCTTCTATATGGTCTTTTTTTGCTTGATTTGCCTGCTTTTCCAGTGCACGCTCTGAATTCTCAAATCCTATTATGCAAGCATCAAGCATATGCTCAGCTGTTGACATCTATATCACCTTTGTGTTTATCAGGATTTATTTTTTATTTATTTTTTATTTATAAGTATTTTGTTTTATGTTTAAAAAACAGTTTTGATATAAAAAAGAATTAAAATAAAAAAAGTTTCTTGTATTTATCTTTTTGCAACTTTTTCTTCTTTGAAGAATTTTTTTGCAACTATAAACACAACAAATGCTATTATTACGAAATTTATTAATGCTCCTAGGAATGCTCCCCAGCTTATTACTATTGGTCCCATGTTAAATGTTGCAGTTTGCCAGGCGCCTCCAGGTATAAATGGAGTTATTATGGGCATTATTATGTAATTTACTAATGCTTGTATTAATGCTGTTGCCGCAACGCCCATAATGAATGCTATTGCTAGACCTATTACTTTGTATTCCTCTAAGAACTCCTTGAACTCTTTCATTAATTTTCCCATTTTTCACTTCCTCCTTTGCTCTTTTTGTTTTGATTTATTGTGTGCATTATCTTTTGGGGAATCAGACATTGTTTTTTCTTTATTTTTAGTATTTATCTTAAAAACTGAATATATAGGACAAAAGCCCATAAATGCAGTCAAGAAAGGTATGGCTGCTATTAGTAGAATCCACCATATGTTAAAATATACTGCAATTATTATGAGAATCACAGATATTAAGATTCTTATTATCTTATCTGCTAGACCTATGTTTCTATGCATATTTATACCCCCTTTGTTGACTTTTTATTTAGGTATTTAAATAGTTTTTGTGTATTATGTATTATGGCTCTGTGTAATAATTGGTGCAGGTCTGCCAGTCGCTCTACTTAATCTTTGATTTTATTATGTTCCTTAATTGTATTTAACAGCAATAATTAAATAGTATTTGTTGTTTTTTTTATTCATGAGCAAACAGGAGTCTCTAGATAATTTGAAGGAAAGAGTGTTAAGGGAATTGAATTGTCCATTGAAGGATTCTGCTCATAATTTGGTTTTTGGAAAAGGTAATCCTGATGCAAGAATATTATTTATTGGTGAAGCGCCAGGAGAGCAGGAGGATTTGCAGGGGATTCCTTTTGTTGGTGCTGCAGGAAAGCAATTAGATAAACTGCTTTCTTTGATAGGTCTTTCACTTGATGATGTTTACATTGCGAATATTCTAAAGTATAGGCCTCCTGAGAATAGGGATCCCTCTAAGGAGGAGATTGAGAGGCACACTCCTTATCTTGTCGAGCAGATAAAAATAATTAAGCCCTGCATAATCGCTACACTTGGAAATTACTCTACGAAGTTTGTTCTTGCGGATTTCAAGGTAGAAGATATGAAAAAAATAGGAGGTATTTCATTTCTTCATGGGAAGCACATGCAGAAAAATATTGATGGATTAGATTTTTTTGTTGTTCCTCTTTATCATCCTGCAGCGATGCTTTATAAGCCCTCAATAAGGTCTGATTTAGAAAATGATTTTATTAGTATGAAAGATCTAATCGAGAAGAACGCTAAAGATGAGTGATTAATATATAATTTTGAGAAAATATATAAATGATTTAGTAAAGGATTTTTTTTATGAGGTGTTTGAATGAAGAATAAGAAAATTATGTTATTAGGATTATTTGTTGTTGTTTTGTCCGCTTTTGTCTTTGCAGTTTATGCGGATGATGATGTGGAGGAAAAAGAACTAAAATTAAATAATGTGAGCAACATAACATATGGTTCGTGTGTGTCTGAAGCGGCATTTTTGAAGAATGCATGTTTTCAGGAGGTTAGGGATATTAGAACTTCTTGTAAAATGAACTCTCAAAATGCAACTGATGCAAAAGTAGCAGCGAAGCTTTGTAATAAGGACTTCTTATACTCTAAAAAGCAATGCAAGGTTGATTTTAAGAAGGCTAAAACTGAATGCAAAAAATTGAATAAAAGAAATAAAGAATAATTTTAATCTTTTATTTTTTCATCTAGTTCTTCTAGTCTTTTTTTGGTATTCTTAAGAGTTAGGTCTAACAGGAGTTTATTTTCATTTTCTAGCTTAAGAATTAAATCATCTTTTCTTTTTAATTCTTCCTTATATATTTGTATTATCTCGTCCTTTGTAAGCTCTTTTACTTTAGGCGTTGGTGTTTTCTTTTTCATTTTACTCTATTAGTTTATTTATCTCCTCTAAATCATCTTTGAAAACATGGGCTGAGTTGCTTACTGTGGATATGCTTCCTCTCTCTATTTTTAGCTTATCTGCCATGTATTTCTGGAGTGTGTATATCTGATATATGTTTGCAGGCCATCCAAAGAACAAATCGTTGCTTCTTATGTGGCAGTTTAGGTTTAGCTTGTCTTTTTTTATTCTGAATTGTATGTATATTATTCCGGGGGAATTTTTATTGGACAGCAAAGAGTCTTCTGGAGGATCATATACTACAACTATTGCTCTTCTTGTTGAGGGATCTGATTTTAGCAGAGGGATTACAAAATTATTTATCTGGTCCATTTTTCCTCCAAACGAGAAAATTCTTCCTCCGTATGTATAATCATATGTAGGCGCTTCATATTCCTTGAACATTATATTTGAAAGTTCATCTTTTGATGGATATACCCATTTCTTTTTTTCTATCATTATCTCTATTGGCGCGCTTATGTCTTTGGATGTATCTGTCAGAGTAAGTACCAAGTTGTTTTCTTCTATGCAAGTTCTGTTGTCATTGTCCTTGAATTCTTCTCCTTGACGTACCACTAATGAAAGTGCGTTTTTCCATAATTCGACTACGTTATTGTTTATAAGTTCCATTTTTAATCACAAAAAGTTGTTCAATGTTATTTCTCCCTTCATTGATTCAAAGTCATATGAAATTAAGGGGAGTGCAAATGTATTAAGCAGGAAGTTAAATTCAGATATTATGTCTTCAGGTGTAAAATTTCTATCTCTGAAGAATCTTACTCTGTCTCCTCCATTGAATATTCTGAATAAATCTTCTCTTTGTCTTATGTCTTGTATTGCAGTTTCAGTGTAAAAATCATCAAGTCCTTTGACTGTGAATTTTTTATATGTTCTTGGACTCATAAATTCTTTATCGAATCTCTCAAATGCACTAGACAAGACCACTTTGTATCTGATGGGTATGCCGCACGACTTGAATATTGTTTCTTCTGCTTTGCAGAATTCATTTAACTCTGTAAGTGTGCTTTCAAGAAGATTTCTGAATTTCTCAAATTCATTCTCTTTATATTCGAGAGTGAGATTGTCTATGAATACACTTCCATAATTCCACAATCTTATGTAATTGTAAGACATGGAAAAAAATTTGCTTTGGTTATTCTCATTTATAGTATTTATTGGCTTGAATATTATATCTGATTTTTTCCTTTGCATAGAAGTCGCGAGCAAAAGTGCCCTTGCGCATTTAAGAAGGAGATCTCTGAATTCAGTGTAGTTGTGTCTCTCTTTGAAGAATTTGTTCACATCAATATATATGCTTGTGTTCGAGCAGCATAGGCCTAATGTTTTTCCCTTTATATTATCTAAATACTGGTTCCATTCGTCATCATTAAAAGTATATGTTCCTGCACGGCCCATAAGATAAGGTGCTTTGTGTATGTCTTTATTCTGCAGGTTTATTCTTAGTTTGTGCTCTGAAAAATTTTTTATTATCTGTGATACAATTCTTGTCTGGTTTGACAGTGCTTTAAAATTTGTTTGTAAAATAATTACTATGTTTTGAGGTTCTAATTCAGAATATGATGATAGGAAATCGCTTAGTTTTACTGCATTTTTAATCTGTGTTAAGTCTATTATAAGATTTATGTATTTGTCGTAGTCTTTTGAGTCTATGTTTATTTTCTTAAGAAAATTGGTGAGCAAGTCTAAATCTTCTTTGTCTATGACTGTCTGAAAGTCGTTTAATGCTAGCACATCATTGTAGGTTGGGTAAAGGTTTGTTATTAGTTCATACAGTTTTTTTGTATCTGGGTACATTGAAGATTCTAATATATATGCGTTTAGTTTGGTTAGCCAGTTTTGAGGATCGAATTTCTTTAGTATTTTGTCGTGTTCATATTGTTCCAGTCCAGATAAAAATGACGTCTCCTGTTTTAATGTGGAGAAACTTTCTATTAATCTTTTTGTCTTTTCTTCTTTGTCTGTTTTTATTTGCTTGTCGCCGTTGAAAATAAAATATTTTTCTCCTTTTCCCTCTGATCTTGTTACCTTTATGAATTCTTCCTCTACAAGGGTGTTTAAATGATATAGGATTTTCCTGTGCAATCTTGCTTTGTTCCTTTTTCCTAGTTTTATTAAGTCATGGTCTTTTTGTGGATTGTATAGGTATTTTTTTAGTTCTTCATATTCATGGAAGAAAACTTGTTTTACTAGTTCAGATGTGGAAATCTCACTCTCTGGCCTTGATGCTAGTATTTGTATTATTTTTTGTTCTACTTCATTCATTTGGCATTTATATTGGTTCATAATTTTATATAATTTTCTGAAAAAAACCCGTTTTGTTTCAGAAAATTCTGAAATAAATGCTTTCAGTATATATTTTTGTATACTGGAGGGTGTGTTTTTGCATTGTATATTCTGTTTGTTTCAGGAAAATCCCTGAAACAGAGGTTTTGTTTCAGAAATAACGTTTATAATTTTTGCCAGACCTGGCAAATATATTGTTTTATTTTTTATTCATATTTAGAAAATAAAGCCAAAAAGTGGTGAAAAAACAATAGGAGGTTAAACTATGTTGAAAGAAAAGGAAATATTGATATTGGGCCACTTCAGGAATGATGCAAGAATCAGTCTGACTAGATTAAGCAAAATGACAAAAGTTCCAGTCAGCACTATTTTCGACAAAATAAAAGAGTACAAGAGAACTAATTTGATAAAAAAATATACTTCTTTGATAGATTTTAAAAAGCTGGGATATGAAATAAGGACTCAAATGTTGGTGTCTGCAAATAAAGATTCTAGGGAGGAGTTGCAGAAGTTTTTTATAAATCATCCCAGGGTGAACAATGTATTCAGGATAAACAATGGATTTGATTTTTTGGTGGAATCTATATTTAGGGATATGCAGGAGCTTGACGAATTTACTAGGGCTATGGATGAATTTGGTCCTATTCAGAAAAAGGAATTTTTTGTTATGGAAGATATAAAACGGGAAGAATTTCTGGGGCTTAATCCATTAGGTATAATAAGATAAGTAAAAAACCTAAAATGAAAAAAACCTAAAAAAATATTTTCTCTTTTTTAATTTATATCTTGCCAACAAGGTCAAGACCAGGTTTGAGAGTCTTTCCTCCTGGTTTCCAGTTGGCGGGACATACATGACCGTCGCTTTCCCTTACAAACTTTGATGCCTGAAGCTTTCTAAGTATTTCCTCTGAACTTCTTCCAATGCTGTTGTCGTGGATGTCCATTGCTTTTAGGACTCCATCGGGATCTATTATGAAACTCCCTCTAAGAGAAAGCCCTTCTCCCTGCAGATATGTGCCGAATTGCCTGCATATTACTCCAGATGGGTCTGCAAGCATAGGATATTTTACTTTAGATATTGCCTTTGAATGGTCATGCCATGCTTTGTGAACAAAAACTGTGTCTGTGCTCACACTCATTATTTCTGCCCCTTCTTTCTTGAATTGTTCATAAAGGTCTGCCGCTTCCTCGAGCTCAGTTGGGCAGACAAATGTGAAGTCAGCAGGATAAAACAACAGAACAACCCATTTTCCCCTATATTCTGACAATTTTATTTTCTTTACTTTTCCTTCATAATATGCTTCTGCAGTAAAATTTTCAACTGTTTCTCCGATTTGTACCATTCTTTCCCTCCTATGTCTTTTGTGTTAATGGAGATATTTTAAAAACTTGTGAATAACTGCAAAATAAATTAAAAATAAGAAATACTTTTAAAATACCTAATATTTTGTATTGTACAGTTGAGCTAAAATGAAACACCGCATTATGATTGTAAAAAAAGATAAATGCAATCCTGAGGGTTGCGGAGGCTATCTTTGTATAAGAACAAGTCCAAGCAATCGTGCAGGAAAGGAAGCTATTGTTAAAGATGTAGATGGCAAAGTTAGAGTAAATGAGAATGTAATCACTGATGCAGACAGGATTGCTGCGAATAAATGCCCTTTCGGTGCATTAATGATGATAAATCTTCCTGAAGCCCTTGATCAGGAGCCAATTCACAGATATCCTCCAAATGGATTTGCGCTTTATAAATTACCTATTCCTCTATTTGGAAAAGTGGTGGGAATTATAGGCAGAAATGGAATAGGGAAATCAACTGCTATGAAAATTCTTGGGGGGATGCTTAAGCCTAACTTTGGGGAAATGGGAAAAGAGGCAACTTCAAAGGAGCTAATAGCTCATTTTAAGGGCACTGAAGCACAGATATTTTTTGAGAAGCTTGACCGGGGGGAAATAGTTATATCTTACAAACCTCAGCATGTAGATTTGATACCTAAGCAGTTTGGAGGCACTGTGAAAGAGCTGCTTGAAAAGGCAGACCAGAAAAAAAAGCTTAACGAGATTGCCCATCTTTTGGATCTTGATTTCATATTGGATAATAATATTGCAGAGATTTCGGGAGGGGAGCTACAGAGAGTTGCAATCGCTGCGACTGTACTTAAAAAAGCTAATTTATATCTTTTTGATGAGCCCACATCATTCCTTGATATAAAGCAAAGGATTAAAGTGAGTAAGTTCATAAAATCTCTGGCTGATGAGAATACTGCGGTTATGGTTATTGAGCATGATTTGATAATTCTTGATTATATGACTGATCTTATACATTTAATGTATGGTGAAGAAGGAGCTTATGGAATAACTAGTCTTGCAAAAACGACAAAGGCAGGGATTAACATTTATCTTGATGGATTCATAAGGGATGAAAACATGAGATTCAGGGATTTACCAATTAAATTCGAGAAGAATCCTGATATGAAAACGCACAAAGATGAGCTGCTTACCGATTGGAATAGTGCAAGTAAGGAGTTAGGAAATTTCTTTCTTGAGATAAATGAGGGTGAAATAGAAAAGCATGATGTAATAGGAGTATTAGGAGAGAATGGAATAGGTAAGACTACTTTTGCAAAGATAATTGCGGGAGAAATAGGCTCAGATAAGGAGTTGCTTAGAAAAAAGCTTAAGATATCTTACAAGCCGCAATATCTTATTCAATCTGATGAATTTGTCTCTGAGCGCATCAACAAGGCACTTAAATATGAGATACAGCTTATGAGACCACTAAACTTAAAACCTTTACTTTTAAAAAAGCTGAATCAACTTTCTGGGGGAGAGCTGCAAAGGGTTGCAATTGCTGAATGCTTGAGTAATGATGCGGATTTGTATCTTTTGGATGAGCCATCTGCGTATCTTGATGTTGAGCAGAGGCTTCATGTTTCAAAAGCTATAAAAGATATGATGGCTGAAAAAGGAAAAGCTGCTCTTGTCATAGATCATGATTTGCTTTTCATTGATTATCTGTCCAGGAAGCTCTTGATTTTTGAAGGCATGCCTGCTAGAAAGGGAAGAACTGAGGGTCCATATCATATGGAAAAGGGGATGAATTTATTCCTTAGAGGGCTTGATATAACTTTCAGAAGGGATGATGAAAGTAATCGTCCCAGAATAAACAAACAGGATAGTCAGAAAGACAAGGAGCAGAAGGCATCAGGCCAACTTTATTACACAAAATAAGTTATACTTGTTAAGAAACTAAAATGAAGAAAAAGAAGAATGATGAAGAAGAAATAAAAAAATCTTTTATTAATTATTTGGTTTATTTTCCAAGAATTATTTTTTCTATATTCATAGTTCTTGTTATTTTCATTTCTCCTTTGATTATAATATCTGGAAGCAAATCTTTTTACAGGAATAATTTAAATGAAGAATGCTTTCAGATGATTAGCGAGAAAGACTGCAGGGATCTGCAAATTAATGCATTTTATTATTTGAAAGGAAAAGAAACTCTTGACGGCAGATACAGCGTTCAAGAGCAAAGTCATTTTGAGGACGTTAAATCAATTCTTGACTTTGCAAAATCTTTTGTACTGGTTCTTTTTATATTTACACTTTTTTATTTTTCAGCTCTATATTTTTTTGATAAAAAAGAAATATTCAGGACTCTCAAATTGACAGGACTTATTTCTCTCATATTTATTTTGATTCTTTTGCTGTCAATAACCTTTAATTTTTCAGGAACATTCTTTTTGTTTCATGAGATTGCATTCCCTCAGGGGAATTGGACATTTCCTTTTGACAGTACAATAATAACTGTTTTCTCAGAAGGCTTTTTTGTGCATGCTGCATTTGTTTCATTTATTTTGTCTCTTGCAGCAGGGATTATTGTTCTAGGAATAGGAATTAAAAAGAGAAGTTAAAATCTTTATTTCTTTATTTTTCTTACAAAACTTAAAAATGCTGTGTGTCCAAAATCCTTTGTTAAAGGTCTTAGAACTTTTTCCTTTACGCTCCACTCTCTCTCAATCATTTCTATTGTTTTCTCATGGAGAAGCTCTTCAGGGAGAGAATTTATAGTGTGATGAATTTGGTTTATGTTAGGTGCATAAATAACAAGGTATCCTCCTAATTTAAGGACTTTGTTTGCTGTTTCCAATGCTCTCCATGGCTCTGGAACATCCAGTGTAAAAACATCATATTCGTTTTCCTTGAAATTATCTTTTTCATAAATGCTCTTTTTTTCAACAGAAACATTCTGAAGATTAAGGGATTTTATGTTTTTCTCAGAAACTTCAATATGTGATTCTTCTACATCATATGCATCAACTCTCTTTGCAATCATTCCTAGGAAACAGGAAAGGAATCCGCTCCCGACTCCTGCATCAATAATTACGCTTTCTTTATTTATTCCAGTGTATGCTATTATTGGGCCTATATCTTTTGGGGTTATGACCTGGGCTTTCCTTTTAAGGTGATAGAAGTCGTCAATAAACGTTGCATCAAATACTGCAAAAGAATCTTTTCCGGATGTGAATGCTCCTCCTTTTTCTAGCTGCTCTTTTGTTACGAATCCTCCGCTGAAATGAAAGTCCTTACTCTCAGTTAAGTAATACTCTTCAAGGCCATTCATTATTATTTCCTTTTCTCCATCCTTTACTTTTCTGGGAAGCCTTAAAAGTACTTTCTTGAATGTCATTCTACTGGAAAAGAGCATGATTTTATAAAATTTTATAAATGAAATACTATTTCAGATGAATAAGAATGAGTACGGGCTCGTAGCGCAGCCTGGATAGCGCGACAGCCTTCTAAGCTGTAGGTCGGGGGTTCGAATCCCCTCGGGCTCATTTTTATATAATGTTGAGGACTAGGATTGTCAGAGACTTTATCCTAGAACTCACTTATAATTAATTTAAAATTGGTTTCAATAGAGGTGCTTTTTGAAAAAATTATTTATTCCGTCGTTGGTAGTTTTTGTTTTGTCTCAGATAGTGATGTTTTATTTTGCGGTAGCAAGAATTTCAGGAATTAGCGGGGGAAAATATCTTTCAGGGTATGTAGCACATTTTTTAGCATTGTTTGTAACTGCTTTTCTAATAGTTTTTATGCTTAAGCAGATTAATTTTAAATTTCCTTATTTGGCTGCTATTATTTACTGTACCGCTGCAGCGATATTAATAGAATTTATTCAACAGATGATTCCATACAGGACTTTTAGTTTGGAAGATATGTTTTTCGGGGTATTCGGAGCAGTTACTTTTGTAGCTCTGGGAAAAATGGCTCAGAATATTAATGAGCATCTAAAAGCATAGCTTTTAAGGGGATAAAGTTTTAAATATGGTTATTTTTTCTTTAGATAATGGTTTACAAGGTAAATTTAGTTGTAGTTGGAAAAATAAAAGAAAAAAACATAAATTCTCTTATTGATGAGTATTCTAAGCGCCTAGGTCCTTTTATCAAGTTGTCTGTAAAAGAATTAAAGGATGAAGGTATTGAGAAAGAGTCAAAAAAAATAAGTGATTTGATTGCAGAAGAAGATGGTCATTTGTTTATTTTGGATGCAAAGGGAAGGCAGTTTACTTCGGAGGATTTTTCTCTTTTTCTTAAAAAAATTGACGAAATAACTTTTGTTATAGGGGGGCCTGATGGGATTAAGGATGAAGTTAAGAGAAAATCTAATTTAATTTCTATTTCGAGCATGACTTTTACTCATGAGATGTGCAGGCTTTTTCTTCTTGAGCAAGTATACAGGGCTATGATGATAGAAAAAGGAAGAAGTTATCATAAATAAAGAGTTATAGCTTCAATCCAGTTTAAAGCTTTCATAAGGTATTTATATGTAGCTTATCATACTTATCTAAGTAATTCGCGCTTTAGTATTTTTATGGTACTAAATTAAGGAGGTTGAATTTATGAAATCAAAAACTAAACAAGAAAATTTGAGAATCAGGAATATTTTTTTAGGATTATTTTTGATTGCGACAATAGTTGTTGCAGGATGCTCAAGTCCTGTGACTCCTAGTAACAATGAAGAAGTTGTTTACAATCAAGAGGGGCTTCTTGGGGATACTGGTGTAAAGGAAAACTCGTTCAAATCTATCGAGGAGTATAGTAACTTTGTCAAGGATCATGTTTCGTATTATGGTGGCGTTTATTACAGCAGGAGTTCTGGAATAATGAAGTCTGCTGAAAGTCTTGATGTAGCTGTGGCTCCTACTGCCTCTGCGGGAGATGGTTCTGTTGATTATTCTGGAACAAATAATCAGGTAGAAGGAGTTGATGAAGCGGATATGCTTAAGACTGATGGTGAATATGTATATACTATAACTGACAATGTAGTCTTTATAATTAAGGCATATCCTGGAGAGGATGCGGAAGTTGTTTCAAAAATAAAGTTCGATGGAAACATGCCTACGAGCTTGTTTATTGAAGGGGATAAATTGGCAGTAATTGGTTATGTTAATGACTTTGAATTTCTTAATGACAGAGGGTTTTCAAGGGATCAGGGGTATTTATTCATGAATATCTATGATGTGAGTGACAGGTCTAGTCCTGAGTTGGTAAAGGAATTGAAATTCGAGGGGCAGTATAACAATGCAAGATTGATGAATGGTTATGTTTACTTAATATCTACATTTTATCCTCAGTATGATAATTATCCGATTCCAGTTATGTTTGAGGGAAATGTAAAAAAAGAAATGGATGTAAGGAGTATACATTATTTCAATATACCTTACTCTAATCCATATTTGGTAGTTGTAAACTCTGTTAATTTGGATTCGTTGGAAACCGCAGACTCAGAGGCGGTTACTGTTGAAGGATATCCTACAGTATATATGTCTGAGGATAATTTATACCTAACTTATACTGAATACATAAATGAATGGGAAATTCAGCAGGATATAACTATGGATATTGTTGTTCCGAAATTGTCATCTGAGGATAAGGCATTCATAGAGAAGGTAAAAAATACAGACAATGACATACTTTCCAGTTATGAGAAGAAAGCTAAAATAATTAATGTTGTTGAAAGATATATGTCAAGTCTTCCTGAGAAAGAAAGGGATGCCCTTCAGGAAGAAGTATATGCCTCATTAAAGAAAAAGCTTGAAGAGTATAAATATATGGAATACACAATAATAAATAAGCTTTCAGTGGAATCAGGCACTGTGTCTGTGGATGCAAATGGAAAAGTTCCAGGACATGTTTCAAGCCAGTTTTCAATGGATGAGTTTGAGGGAAATTTCAGGATAGCGACTACAATAAGCCAGAGATGGTCGGCCTTTTTTGATGCTGCTGTTTCGGAGGAAGTCTCAAGTTCAGGAGATGTTGCATCAAGTAAAGTTGCAGCACAGGGAATAATGCCTAGAGATTCATTTTCTGAATCAGTAAATAATCTTTATGTGCTGAACTCAGATCTTGATATTATAGGATCCATAGAAGGACTTGCAAAAGGAGAGCAAATATATGGTGTGAGATTCATGGGAGAAAGGGCATATGTGGTAACATTCAGACAGATAGATCCTTTCTTTGCAATAGACTTGAAGGACCCTTTCTCTCCAAAAGTGCTTGGAGAGCTTAAGATTCCTGGATTTTCAAGATACTTGCATCCATATGATGAAAATACTATAATTGGAATAGGAAGGGATGCAACTGAGAGTGGAAGACAAGAAGGACTTAAGATAAGCTTGTTTGATGTTACGGATATTGAGAATCCGAAGGAAGTAGCAAAATATGTCTCTGAAGACAAGTATGCTAGCTCAACTGTTGAATGGGAGCATAAAGCATTCCTATTCTCAAAGGAAAAATCATTGCTTGTAATGCCAATATATAGCTACAGCTATGATTATTTTGACGGAAAAGAAAATACTGAAGATATGAATGGAGCGCTTGTATTCAAGATAGATAAGAGCAGCATAACTTTGAGAGGTCTTATAGACCATTCAGGCGACAATAAATATGGCCCGAGCGTTGAAAGAAGTCTTTACATAGAAGATATGCTTTACACTAAAAGTCCTTATTTGCTAAGGATAAATGAGTTGAGTGACTTGAGCAGTGTGAAGAACGTAACTCTTTCAGTTAAAGACACATCGAGCATACCTGTGTATTAATTTTTTTATTTTTTTTCTTTTTCTAATTTAATTTAAGAAACATATTTAAAGAACATATTTGTCCTTGTGTATGGTGCGGAGGTACCCAAGCGGCCTAAGGGGACCGCCTGCAGAAGCAGACGAACTGCTGTGTTGAGCATGGACAAAAAGTGCATGCGATGATAAACTTAGACAGCGGTTATTCGAGGGTTCAAATCCCTCCCTCCGCTCTATTTTTTTAATTACTGTGCAAATATTAATGAGTTGGTGATTTTAGTGCTTCTTTATTTTAGCATCGGTCAAATTTAAGAAAAATTTAAATATTAGTTATGAATATATATTCATAATACAACGAAATGGAGGTAGATAAACATGCCAAATATGAATGGAACAGGACCAAGAGGACTCGGTTCAAAGACTGGAAAAGGGTTCGGATCTTGTGGTGGTGGCCAAAGACGAGGATTCGGCAGAGGCTGCGGCAATAGATTTCAGCAAGATGTAAGTTTAAGTAAAGAAGAGCAGAGAAAAATACTAGAAGCCCAGCTAAAGAATATGGAAAGCCAAAAGCAGGAAATAGAATCCAGAATAAAAAACTTAAATTAATTTTTTCTTTTTTAATTGTTTATAAAGTATGAAGGCCTTTAGAAACTAGAGAATTAATCGCGAAGCGATTTTCTCGTTTCACAAACTTTAAAAATGAATATGAATATTTATTCATAAGATTGTGTATTTATGAGGGGTGGAATTCATGGAAAATGAAATTAAAGAGCAGATAACTATGCCTTTGATTGGCGATAATGCGCCGGCATTTAAGGCAAAAACAACAATGGGAGAAATTAATTTTCCTGATGATTATAAAGGCAAATGGGTGATATTATTCAGCCACCCTGCGGATTTTACGCCTGTTTGCACGACTGAATTTATGACATTTGCCTCGATGCAGGAAGAATTTAGGAAACTTAACGTAGAGTTAATAGGGCTTTCTATTGACAGTATTTATGCGCATATTGCCTGGCTTAGAACAATTAAAGAAAAAATCGAGTTCAAAGGCATGAAAAATGTTGAAGTAAAATTTCCACTAATAGAAGACTTGAGAATGGAAGTTGCAAAAAAATATGGAATGGTTCAACCGAATGCCTCAACAACACAGGCGGTAAGGGCAGTGTTTATTATTGATGACAAAGCAAAAGTTAGAGCAGTACTTTATTATCCATTATCTGCAGGAAGAAATATGCAGGAAATAAAGAGATTAATTATTGCAATGCAAAAAGGAGACAAAGAAGGAATTGCGACCCCTGCAAACTGGCAGCCAGGAGAGGATGTAATAATTCCTCCTCCAGGATCATGCGGTGCCGCGAAAGACAGAGTAGAATCCAAAGAAGACGGAAAATACTGTCTTGATTGGTTCATGTGCTTTAGAAAAGACAAGGTGCAGTGAATGCCAAGACCAAGACTTTGTAGAAGAATATCTGGGAAACCAGATATTATTTATTTTAAGCCAGCAGGAGTTCCAATAATGGATTTGTCAGAGATAGTTATTTCTATTGATGAATACGAGGCCATTCACCTAAAGGACCTTGATGGAAAAGAGCAGGAAGAGTGTGCAAAGCTCATGAATATTTCTCAGCCCACATTTCACAGGCTTATTCTCTCCGCCAGGCAGAAAGTAGCTGATGCAATAGTAAACGGCAAAGCAATTAAGATAGAAGGCGGAAATACAAAAGTTGACGGCAGAATGCATAGGGGTTGTTGTCGAAAGGGCAGAATAGAATAATTATGAAGAACAAAAAAGTCTGAAAAATGAATAGAATAAAAAACAAGGTTTTGGTATTGAGTGGTAAAGGAGGAGTTGGGAAAACAACTGTTGCTGTAAATCTAGCTATTTGGCTTGCTTTGTCTGGAAGAAAGGTGGGATTATTGGATGCAGATATTCATGGTCCCAATGTTCCAAAAATGCTGGGCCTTGAAAATGAAAAAATACAATCAGTCGGCGAATTCATCCTTCCTGCAGAGCACGAGTCATCCCTCAAAGTAATCTCTTTGGGGCTCATGATTCCTGAGAAAGACTCAGTCATTTGGCGAGGACCAATGAAGCACAGCATGATTAAACAGTTTATTGACGATGTTGACTGGGGAGATTTGGATTTCTTAGTTATTGATTTTCCTCCAGGAACAGGCGACGAACAGATTAGTGTTGCCCAATTAATAGGAAAAGATTCTAAGGCCATAATTGTATCAACACCGCAGAAGGTTGCAATTATAGATTCTGTCAGGACAATTGATTTCTGCAGAAAAATGAATATTTCAATATTTGGACTGATTGAGAACATGTCTGGAGGGGTATTTGGCGAGGGTACAATAAAAAAGATTGCCTACGATAATAATGTTGCTTATCTTGGAGAAATAAAAATGAATAAAGATATAGCAGTTTCAGGGGACTCAGGAAAACCATTTGTATCTGTGAGTTCAGAATCCTCAGAATCATTTAAGAAAATATTTTCTAAAATAAGAGATTTTAGTACTGAATTTGCTGAAAGCAAGGAGGGATTAGAATGATGTCGCAAATACCAATTAAGATAGAAGGTATGAATAAGAAACGGATAGATGTGGAAATATTAAGGGCTGGGATGATTGCAGAGCTTGACGCAATTAACATGTATGAGCAGATGGCTGCTCTTGCAAGTGATAAAAACATCAAAAAAATGCTTTTAGACATTGCTAAAGAAGAGAAAACACATCTTGGAGAATTCCAGGCGCTTCTTCTAAACAGAGACAAAGAACAGGTAAAAGAGCTTGAGAAAGGCAAGGAAGAAGTAAAAGAGGAAGTTGGTGAATAAAAATGAAGGTTGCAATAGCAAGCGATGATAAGACAACAATCTCACACCACTTTGGAAGAGCATTAGGTTTCATGATATTTGACATTGACAAAGATAAAGTTGTAAGTGAAGAATATAGGGAAAACATAGGAAAGAATAAGGGTGAGTGCGGAACATGCGATCATCAGGCAATGATTAAGAATGTAAAAGACTGTAGATATGTTATAAGTTACGGCATGGGACGAAGAATATATGAGGACTTATCAGAAAATAATATTGCTCCAGTTGTCACTGAAGAACGAGCCGTAAAAGATGCATTAAACAAATTTATGAGTAGTACATTAAAGAACAGGACTGATAAACTGCATTGACGAGGAATATAGATGTACACAATATTTTATATATTACTAAGCACATTCATAATTAGTTTGGGTTCTCTCGTAGGGATATTCACATTATCACTTAAAGACAAGTTTCTTGAGAAAATATTATTATCGCTCGTAGCATTATCTGCAGGAGCTTTAATTGGCGGAGCATTTCTGCATTTAATTCCAGAATCAATTGAGAAAGGCGCAGAATTAAATGTATTCATATATGTTATAATTGGATTCACATTATTTTTCCTCATTGAGAAACTGCTTCATTGGAGACACTGCCATCATCAAAAATGCGAAGTGCACACATTCACACAAATGAATCTTATAGGTGACGGAATACATAACTTTATCGACGGATTATTAATTGCTGCAAGCTTTGTGACAGATATAAGATTAGGAATAATCACAAGTATAGTAATAGCATTACATGAGATACCACAAGAAATTGGGGACTATGGTGTTTTAGTTTATGGAGGGTATACAAAGACAAGAGCATTGTTCTTAAATTTTCTTTGCGCATTAACTGCAGTTATTGGAGGAATTGTAGGATATTTCTTATCAAGTTATTCAGAATCCGCAATGACCTTTCTGTTGCCTTTTGCAGCAGGAGGATTTATCTATATTGCGGCCAGTGATTTAATGCCGGAAATAAGAAAGGAAACAAAATTGAAAAAATCTTTGTTCAATCTAGGAATTTTCATATTGGGTATTGTGATAATGTATATTGTGAAAATATTGGGAGTATAAAAGTGAGAAGACTAAATAAATTGCTACTAATAATGTTGCTTTTGATTTTAAGTATTCAAATCGCCAGTGCAGAGAATTCTTCCTGTATTTATTTCTTTTATGGAGATGGTTGTCAGCACTGTGCCAAAGTAGAACCAATAATAAAAAACTTAGAATCTCAATCTGAATATCCTGTTGAAGTACACTATTATAAGATTTACAATAATCGCTCAAATATGGTTTTATTAAATCAATACTTTGATGCTTATAATGTATCACAGAACGAAAGAGGAATTCCGGCAGTATTTGTATCAAACAAATACTTAATTGGAGATCAACCGATAATAGAACAGGTGCAAACACTGGCTAAATCAGAGGATGCAAAAACATGTCCCTTGCTTGAACAGATTTCAGCAACAGGAACTGCAGGAGCTAAATCTCCAACAGAAAAATTAGGAACACTATCATTACTTACAGTAATCGGGGCTGCACTTGTGGATTCTATAAACCCTTGTGCAATAGCAGTCCTTTTAATCTTATTGGGTGCGTTGTTGGCTTCTGGAGACAAGAAAAGAGCGGTGAAAGCAGGACTTGCGTTCACAGTATCAATTTACATTGCATACTTTCTTTTTGGTTTAGGGCTATTTTCAGCATTACAAATATCGGGTTTATCATACTGGTTTTACAAAATAATTGGCGCGTTAGCAATAATAATAGGTCTTGCAAATATTAAAGACTTCTTCTGGTATGGTGGCGGAGGATTTGTTATGGAGATACCTCGCGCATGGAGGCCAACACTCAAAAAAATGCTCGGAGCAGTAACTTCTCCATTTGGTGCATTCATAATGGGATTTGCAGTGTGTCTATTTGAACTGCCTTGTACTGGGGGACCGTACATTGTAATATTGGGGCTTTTGGCTGAGAGAACAACAATGATTGCCTCAATACCAATACTTTTGTTATATAATTTGTTCTTTGTGCTTCCTCTTTTAATTATAACGCTCGCGATTTATTTCGAATTTGCGAATGTAGAAAAAGCAAGCGCTTGGAAAGATAAAAATATAAGAAAACTTCACTTAGTGGCTGGAATAATAATGCTAATATTGGGGTTGCTGATAGTAACTGGAATTATATAAAGCAAGGCAATACTGTATTTGTGCAGTTCGATGTTTGATTTTGAAAGATTCAAATTTTCTTTCACTCGAGAATAATTCGGGATTTGAACGCTTTTGTTGTGCTCCCTCCCTCCGCTCCTTTTTTTATTACTTATTAGTGATTAAAAATAGAAAGATTTAAATAGTCGTATTTCTTAATGCTGCTATGAACTCAAGTAATGTTTACGCACAGCTAAAAACTATTACTCTGCAAGATGTAGATATATTCTCTGAAAGACTTAGAAAGTCATTGAATGAAGTGGATTTATCTAGATTTGGTTTAGTTGCTTTGTTGCATAGTTTAGATAATAATAAAACTTTGTTTGGGGATATTGACCTAATATTGACTCCTTCAACTAATGGCAATCTTGCAGATTGTTTTATGGAAGCAGATAATTTGATGCAGGAAATAAATAAAATGTACAAATCTTCTCAGGATTATGTTATGACTGCTCCTGATTTTTGCTCTCAACCATACTTTTATTCCCTTGCAGATCAATTTAATAAAGGTAAAAAACAGATAAAAATACACAAGATAGTATTTGATAATGTACGCGACGCCTTGAGTGTTACAACAAATAATTTTCCTGAGAAAGTAAAAAACAAATTAAATTTGTTTTATGGCTCTTGGAATGATTTTGAAGGCAGGAAAGTAAAAAAAGTTCCTGATGCGCTGTTTTATGTTGCTAAATCTCAGGCGGATGCAAGCGTTGCCCTGCCAGAAGAATTTCAGTATTTTAATAGGCTTAGAATGATTGAATATTTATGCAAGCATAATCCTCAGGTATTCTCTAAATCTGATTCCGTAAATATATCTGATGATGAAACTGCAAAAAAAGTATTGTATTATTTTATGCACGAACTAGAAAAAGCAGCTTGAGCTTTTTGCTCGTTTTTTGGAGATTCTATTTTCATGATATAAGAGTTAGGTTTCTTTTCCGTAAATTATTTATATTTAATTAACTGGGAATAAAGTGAGGGATTGTTTATGGAAGAATATGATTTGCTGAGTGTTTTGTCTCTTGCAACATTGTTGTGGTTCTTGTTTTTCCTCAACTTGTTTTTGAGAGGAACTGCGAATAAGGGT
>CAZOPU010000023.1:0-18826 GCA_964581965.1 uncultured Methanosarcinales archaeon
TCGAACAATTTTCTATAATATTCTGTGTTGTCATATGCATATTGTAGTATTTCGTTTATTTTTTTAAGCTGGTATTTTTTTATTTGGGATTTTGACAGTTTATTATTTTGCTCTATTTCATTCATATAATTGTATATGTTTCTGTGTCCTGTGGCCATAAGTCCCAAAAAATATGCTAGTTGCCTTATTTTCTTCATTTATTCACCCACATTTTATACCATTCACCAAATGCTAGCATTCTTATGATAAATATTTTGTGAAGTATGTCTTCTGAATCTTTTATAGAATCATATGTTTCTTTTATTTCTTTGTTTATTACTTTATTTTTGTAGAGAAAATCTGCTGATGAGTCTATTTTACTCTTCCATTTAGGCTTGTTTATCCATTTTCTTATAGGTGGCTCGAATCCGCTCTTTTTTCTGTTTACAATTTCATTTGGAACAAGATCTTTTATTATTTTCCTAAATAGTATTTTTCTCTTTGTAATATTTGTTTTCCAATTGGATGGTATCTTGGCCTCTAATTCTAGGAATCTATAGTCAAGAAAAGGGCTTCTTACTTCTAGGGCGTTTTGCATGCTTGCTCTGTCTACTTTTACAAGAAAATTGTCTGCGAGTGTATTATAAAGAAGGTCAAATCGTATTGACGTTTCTTTAATATCTTTTGTTTCTTTGTGTATGCTCTCTATTTTTTCTATCATCCATTTTTTTGCGCTTTCAGACATATACGTTTTGCCTTCTATTAGCTTTGCCCTAAATTCCGTTTCAGGATATAGGCTTAACCTTAGAAGCTCTTGTATCTGGCCGTATGTTCCTAGTTTTCTTGATTTTGGGGAAGAGGAATAAATTGCTTTTCTAAGCCAGAGAGGGTACTTTTTGAGTGCATTTATTATGGATGCTGCCTGATGCATTGTGTATCCTCCGAATATTTCATCTCCTCCATCTCCGCTCAAGGATACTGTGACATTTTTTCTTGCTAGCTCTGAAACTTTGTATGTTGGAAACCCTGAGTAGTCTCCAAATGGCTCATCATACATGAATGAATACTTTTCTATTAGATTTTCAAAGTCCTTTTCCTTGAAATAATAGTGATGATGCTTTGTCTTGAAATAATTTTTTACTAGGTTTATGTATTTTGTTTCATCGTATGCTTTTTCGAATCCTATTGAGAATGTATGAAGGTTCTCAAGTTTGGTGTTTTTGCTCATTGCACCTACAACGCTCGAGCTGTCGAGTCCTCCGGATAAGAATGCACCCACCGGAACATCTGATATCATCCTTAGTCTTGTGGCATCGAAGAGTACATTTCTTCCTTCCTCTATTAGTTTTTTCTTGTTGTATATGGGTGAATATTTCTTTAGTTCATAGTACTTTTCTTTTTTCAGTGTCTTATTTTTAAGGTCAAAAAGGAGATTGTGCCCTGCTTCTAGCTTGTAGACATTTTTGTATATTGTGTGAGGGGATGGTATATATCCAAGTGAGAAATAAAGCTCTACTGCTTCTTTGTTTATATTTTCTTTTTTATTAACTTTCTTTGCTGTAATTATGCCCTTTAATTCAGAGGAGAAAACAAAGTTTTTATCCTTTTCAGCAGGATTATAATAATAGTGAAAAGGTTTTACTCCCAGCCTGTCCCTGGAGCAGAAAAGTATGTTTTTTCTTTTATCATGGATGCAGAATGCCCACATTCCATTAAATTTTTTTACGCAATCAGTTCCCCATTTCTTGTACGCACGTAGAATGACTTCTGTGTCTGATTCTGAATTAAATCTGCCTTTAAGCTCTTTCCTTATTTCCTTGTAATTATATATCTCTCCATTGAAAACAATGGTTAATTCAGAGTTTGTCAATTGGTCATCTTTGAATAGCTGATTGTTTTTTACATCTAGACCCATTGGCTGATGGCCTTTTTCTGATAGTTCTATTATAGAAAGCCTTACATGCCCTAAGGTCATGTTTTTATCATTATATTTGCCTTCATCGTCCGGGCCCCTGTGTTTTATTGCAAGGTTCATCTCTTTAATTAGCGCTGCATCTTTCCAATTGAACCCGTTTATTCCGCACATTTTACTTTGTTCCGTACGCCTTTATCCCTTGGTACTTATCTTCCAGAATTGCTATATTTTTTAGTTTTGCATGCTTGAGCCACGCTTCTATTTCTTCATTCTTGTAATAAAGCTGTTTTGGAGTTGCAAAGACATCAAAGCTATCGCTTACCTTGAATGAATATGGAAAATTAGAGTAGTAATTAAGGGGAACTTTGCTTGCCAGTTTTTTCATTCCTATCTTATTAAGTCCTTTATGCACTAGATTGAGTCCGTGAAGTGCTGATGCAGGAACATGACAAAGGGCATAGAGTATTTTCTTTGGTATTTTTGTGGTGACTGCACGTACAGGGTTATATAAGTAAAGAGCTCTTTTGTTGTTTTTTCTTCCATATACCCATATGAATATTCTTGCTCCTTGCTTCATTATTTTTGTAATGCTCAAGAATCCTTTTTCAGGATCAGGCAGATGATGTATTACTCCGATAGAATAATGTAAGTCTATTAGTTCTCCTTTTAATGGAATGTTATATATGTCTGCCTGTACTATAAGTGGGCTGAATTCGCTTGTGTTTCTGTACGCTGCTTCTACAGCTTCACTCAAGTCAAGTCCGATGTATTTTTTTGCCTTGTATTTTCCTATAAAGTAACCGTGCTTTGCCATTCCGCATCCATAATCTGCAACTACTTTATTTCTTATTTGCTCTTTTTTTATCTGTGGATTGAAATATCTTTTCCAGTCTTTTTCAAACTGAGAAAGTATTTTTGGGTATTTCAGCCATTCAAACCCGAAACTTTCTGCAGTGTCGTTTTTTAGTTTATTTTGGCTTCCTGTTTTTTTTGTTTTTATTTTGTTTTTCTCGAAAAAATCCTTGTGTCTTGGATATACTAGCTCAAGGAGAAGTTCTTCAGGAAGAAGTCTGGGTATGCTGTTTATAACGGGCCATTCTGCTTTGCAGCCTTCGCATTTTAGTTTTCCCGAAATGCAATTTTTTCCGTTTTTTTCAATTACTTCAAGGGAGAGATTTTTTCCGCATTTTATACATTTTAAGTATTTGGTGTCTTCTATTATCATGTTTGCTCCTCTATAAATTTGACAAATTTTGCAGTTATTAGTTTTTTGTCAAAGTCTTTTATTCTTTTCTTTGACATTTTTGAGTATTCGGTCATTAGTCTTTTGTCTTTAATTAAGTTTTCCAATGTTTTTTTAAATATCTTTTCTTCATATGAGAGCTCTTCTTTTTCTAATGGGTTTATTTTTTGATCAAATGAGGGGCATAGGATGCCGTATTTTGATTTTTCTTCTGACTTAGCATTAGCTTCAGGGTTTGTGTCGGGCGCAAGGATTTCTCTGGGTCCGGTTCTGCAGTCTGCAGACATAACTGGCAAGCCGCATGCCATTGCCTCAAGCATTGCGTTTGGAAGACCTTCATAAAAAGAGGTGAACACAAATATATCTGCACGCTTTAAATATTTGAATGGATTTTTCTTGTCTCCCAGTAACAGTACTTTTTTTTCAAGATTCCATTTTTTGACAAGATTTGAAAGATAAGCCTTAAGTTCTCCTGTGCCTATTATTACAAGCTTTACATCTTCCGTTGTTTCGAGATTTTTTATTATTTTTATAAGATTTACCTGTGCTTTTTGATAGGTTAATCTTCCAAGATTAACTAGAACCAGTTTATTTTTGTTAAATACGTCTTTGTATTCAGCTTCTATTTTGTCCTCTGAAAGTTCCCTTATTTTATTTATGTCCACAGGATTATATATAACTTTTATTCTTTCCTTTTTAACATCGAACTCTTTTATTAAGTCTATTTTTGCATTTTCAGAGTTAACTATTACATGGTCAGATTTTTTATAAAGTGATTTTATAATTGGTATAAATAAAAATCTGCTTTTTCTTTTTTTGTATACTTCAGATATGTGTGCACGTACGGATATTATTGTTTTTTCTTTTTTTCTTGTTATTATATTAAGAATGTTGCTAAATTCCAGGAAACTAATAACAAGATCAGGTTTTTCATGTTTTAGCATTTTTTTAAGTTTTGCAACATAAACAGGCAGGAGAAAGAAGAACATGTATGGATTTTTGTTTTTTAGAAGCGAATGATGCTCTATTTTTGTATCTATTACTTTTTTGTCGAACAAAGTATATATTTTAACTTCATATTTACTCTTGATTGAGTCGGCTAGGGTAGTGACTACTCTTTCTGTTCCACCGTGCTCCAATGAATTCATTAGGAATATTATTTTCTTTTTTTTCATGTTTATCTTGCCTAAAATTTAAGCCTTCTTCTTTCTGAGTAGCTGTTTTCATGGTTTTTGCTTATATTTGACAAAGAATTAATCATTCTTTTGTATGCTACTTTCCAATCTAGGTTTTTTTCTGCATATTTTCTCGCATTGGCGCCTTTTGTTTTCCTTAATTTAGAGTCATTTATTAGCAATGAAAGCTTTTGAGTAAACTCATTTATGTCGTATTTTTTTATTATAAATCCATTTTTGTCATTATCTAGGATTGTAGGTACATCTCCAACATCAAAAACAACACTTGGCACTCCTGATGCTGCAGCCTCTAGAACCACCCTTGGGGAGCCTTCTGCAAACGTAGGAAGTGCAAGCACGTCTGATTTAGTCATTAGTTTTGCCACTTCTGATTTTGGAAGCTTTCCCATTATCTCTATATTATGGTGCTTTTTACTGAGTGATTTAACTTCTTCTTCAAGGGGTCCATCTCCTACAACTGTGAATTTCCAGTCCTCAGGAATTATGTTTGCTATTTCCTTGAAAAATTTTATTCCTTTGTTTTCTATGAGCCTTCCGCTGAATAAAACTCTTTTGTTTTTTAGTGCGCTTTGTTTGTGTTCTGAAACATTTATAGAATTAGGGATGTATTCGAGCTTTTTTTCATTTATATCATACTTTGTCTTTATTACATCTAAAGTAGGCTTAGAATTTGATATTATGTAATCTGAGTATTTGAATACTGCAGCGCCCAAAGTTTTGTCATATGTTCTTTTTGCTAGTTTTGTAGTGGTGTTTAAGTGGGCAAGCACATCATCCTCGAGGCTTCCCCTATACATAAGAACTACTGGTTTTTTTATTATCCCTAATTTTCTGTATATAGCGACCCTTGCGTTCATTTCAAACATATAGCTGTAAAGCATTATTATGTCATAATCTGTTTTTTTTATTGTATTAAGAAGACCAAGGACTAACGGATTCCTTCCAAGCATCTTGCCTATTTGAGGTATGGGTATTACGTTAAGTCCTCTGCTGTCGAATCCTTTTTGGAAAGGAGTTATTATGGTTATCTTATGTTCTTTTTCCGCTTTTTTTGAGAATTCATAGCAGGACGTGCCAAATCCGCTAATGTTTGGAAACCAGTCTGGACAGACAATTAGTATTTTCATTTTATTTCATTTTGGGGCTTTTCGCGGAGTATTGCCTTGCCTGTTTTCTTTTGTCTTCTCCTTCTTTTCTAATTCTTCTATTGCCAACTGCCTTACCAGTTGCTCTATTTTGTAATTGTTTTTTTTCACAGTTGTATAAAGGTAGAAAATTATGACTGAGAAAAATGTGAATCCCATAAGAACAATGAAATCAGCAGTTCTTTCTATCTGCAGCATTTCCATTATTCCATAGAATCTTTTTGGAAAACTAACAAGGAACAATGCTGCTCCCCACACACAAAGCCAGATTATAAGGCTTCTAAGTCCGTAATTTTTTCTTCTGTAATAGACATATGCCAAGTATATCATTATCAAAGAGAATATTATTCCTAGCAATTGTATTCCTGCAAGCATTTATTTCCCCCTTATCTTGAATTTAAGCATGTTTATAAATATTTTTACTCCGTCTATAATTGTTGTTCCCTTGAAATCATCAAGATATATAGTTTCTATTGGTATCTCTGCAAATTTAAGCTTGTGCTTGGCAGTATTGGCAATCATCTCGCTTTCCATGCTGTAATTTCTAGAGCGCCATCTTATTTTTTTGTATGCCTCAGATGTCATGCACCTAAATCCTGATTGTGTGTCTTTTATCTTTATTCCATTTATTATTTGGGAACTTTTATTTATCCACCAGTTTCCAAATCTCATAATAAAAGGCATTTTTGAATTAAGCTGCCTGTATCCAAATACTATGTCATTATGACTTATTTTTTTTATAAAATATTTTATGTCTTCTGGTTTATGTTGTCCATCAGAGTCAAGAAGAACAAGAATGTCTGCATCTTTTTTTATTGCATAATCGCATCCTGTTTTTGCAGCGGCTCCCTTGCCCATGTTTACTATATGTCTTAATACAATCGCGCCTGCTTTTTCTGCGTTTTCTGCGCTCTTGTCCTTGCTTCCATCATCAACAAGAATTATGTTTTTATATCCCTGTTTTTTTACCCTAGAAATAACATTATATATATGTGCTTCTTCATTATAGCAAGGAATTATTATAAATATATTTTTGCTTTTCATTCTTTTTCGATTGAATATTTATATAATTTTTTACGGACTAATATTTTCTAAATAAATATAAAAAAGTTAAACTAAATATTCTAATTATGGATTTATTTTCCAAACTATTATCCTTTCTCCCCTGAAACTAGTAATATCGCTTACTTTCTGGAAATGCTCTGTGTACTGTCCATTCATGTAGAATAGCTTTGTAAATAGGGACCGGGATAATGCCTCATGCGTTATTAGACTGTAATAAAGTCCTTCATTTTTGTATAACACAACATCATATCCCAGACTAGAACTTTCAAGGCTTACTCTTTCAAGACTTCCATCCTTGTCGAGCACTATTGCGGAAGGAATTAATGTACTTTGTTGTATTACTGCGCCAGTATTCTGATCAGATGCCTGAAGCACAAACAATGAGTTTTTCTCATCTGTCAGATTTATAACTCCTTTTGTCAAAACAACATTAACTCCTGCCTGCTGGTTCAGTATCAAATTATAGTTGCAGGTTACCACATTCTTTGCGGAATCTTTGCTGCAAGGAACAGCTGATTGTGTTATGTATCCAGGATAATAGCTTATCCATAATGCTGCCTCGTCTTCGCTGGATATTTTCTTTGCGTAATTGTACATTTCCCGTGTTTTGTTGGAATCATATCCGAAATATTTCTTTGCATAGTCTATTGCTTCTGGCAATGGAAGGTTTTTAAGGTGATAGTAGAAGAATGCTTTTTCAAAATCCCAACTTCCAAAATATCCCCATACAGTTGCTTTTCCAACCATATCTTCACTTGTTATAAAATACATGTCATATAAATCAGAGCAATGAGTCATCTTAAGCACAGAATCCGCCTGTGAGTCTGTAAGTCCCGCTTCCAGCATTGTATTCCTTGCATCTTCTTTTGTTTCCCTTGTTATCTTAAGTATTAATTGTGTGGCAAGCATTTTGTCATTAAGATATTTTTCTAGAAGATTATATCCCTCTTCTTGCCCGCAGTTCATCATTTTAAGAATATCTAAAGCTTCATCTTCATCAGGAGTTACAAGAGTTTTTCCAACCCAGTATATTCTTTTTCCTTGATCTCCTCCATCAAATGTGACTGTCTGGTTTGTGAATGCCTGGAAGAAATGTCCATAATCCCACCAGCTTGTTATTATGGCTTTATTTGTGGAATTAGCTATTGGCTTCATTGATTCGTACCATGCATCATCAAAAATTGGTATTGAATTATCTCCTACGGCTCTTGCTGATTTTATAGGAGCCCATAGTAGTGCAAAAAATAATATTATTATAAAAGTCCATTTTAGGATTGATTTCTTGTTTTCCTCTATGTTTCTTGCAATATTTTTGAGACCTGGACCTACTACGAAAGAAACTAGACTTCCTATTCCAAATGCAATTACTATGTCTGTAAATACCATGAATCTTATTCCTGTTGTTCCAGCGTATACTGTGCTTATAAGCCAAACAAGAAGAAATGCTCCGTAAAATGGGTATTTTGGACTCTCATTGTATCTTAAAAACATCAATATTATTCCAATTACTCCCAACCAGAATACAGGGATGGCGAGTTTCCCTAAATTCAAGACTCCTGGGCTGTTTATTACGCTTTTTATTGATGCAGGGTTAAGTTCTGCTACAGTCCTTAATACATTTGGCCATAAAGCATAATTATCTCCACCTACAGTATATTCATCTGCTGCAGATTTAAATCCTGTAATGAAGTTAATAGGTTTAAGTGGGACGCTTGCTATGTCTTTTACTAATGGTCCTATTGAAGTGCTTGTTTTTGTTGTGGCAAGAGATATCAATATTGCGAACAATATCATTGAAATAAAAACAATAATAGGGATTAAAACTTGACGGATTAGTTCTTTGTTGAATATTTTTTCATTATTTATGCGTCTTAGTATAGCCATATATACAATATAAGCTCCAGTCATTCCCATCAAAAGAAGGAATGTGAACCACCATCCTCCCCAGAAAAAGTAGAATAATGCAGTTGAAATTCCTGTAATTATGGACAATATTATTGTCTTTGCCAAGTTTTTTGCACTTAATGCTTCAAAAAATAACCAAGTAATCAAAAGAGGGAAAAGCACAGTATATCCATCGCTTTCAGGTGCGCCTACAAGAGTTCTTCCTACTATTGTGGAGGACACTGCAATTATAGTTGCTGCGAAGAAGCCTCCTACATTACCAGATATTTTTCTTCCCAGAAAAAATGCAGGTATGCAAGTTAATGCCATCAATATTATGCTTATGTAGAACGCACTTTGCTCTACAGTTCTATTATGGTCAAATATTTTAAGAAGGCCATGGAACAAGTCTATCATATATGATGGATAAACAAAGTAATACTCTTGTCCGAACCTTCCTCCTCTTAACATGAATCTTGGTTTTCCATCTACAAGCTCAGTTCCGAAATATCCATTTGTATCGTACCATTTTGCATACGAATACCATAAGTATTCATCTATTCCAAGAAGATGTGTGAAACCATCGTCGTTCTGAAGCTCTTCTTTGAACTGCATTGATAGGATTTGTACTTGAGAATCTATTTCGTCTTTATTTGTTTCATAGAATGTATTAACTTCTGTTTGGACCATCTGATTTATGCTTGCTTCAGGAAGGTCTGGCCTTTGCTGCCTTATCTGCGTGCCTATATTGTTCTGGACATTATTTAGTATTGTGCTCTCTGCCCATTGATCAGTTATTGAAAGACTCGAGGGACCCATTCTAACATAAATGGATATTGCAATTACAATTATTATCAAAAGACAAATGTTGACTGTTTTTGTGAATATGTTTTTTCTCAACCAAGAAAGTCCTTTTCCTATTTTGTTTAATTTTTCATTGGCTTTTGAGAAAAAAAGGGATTTCCTACCTGAATCAGATTGTTCTCTTCTATTATCTTTTGATTTATTGTATTTTTTGCTCAACTTAGTTCCCCCTGCCTGAGTTTTTGCTTTAGATTTAAATATGTTTTTATGTATATACGATTAAATTATACATCTAGTCTGATATATTATAATTGCTTTAATTCACCGAAACAAATATAAATGTAGTGAAAGAAGAAAAAGCAAGAGAAGAAAAAAGATTAAAAAAGAGGGTTACTGAGTTATGAATACTAATGACTTTTCTATGGATACTGGTGACAAAAAGGGCTCGGAGACAAAATGGCACCTCTTTCAAATAGAAGACATCTTAAGGGAATTGAAGACTGCGCACAAAGGATTAAACGAGCAGGAAGCGCTTTCCAGGCTTAGAAGATTAGGGCCCAACACTATAGCAAAGGAAAACAAGAATAGTCCACTAAAAATACTTGCAAGAAACTTCAATAGCATATTAATATACGTAATGACTGGCAGCGCTTTAATATCCTTGTTTACTAAGCACATTCTCGAATTTTGGGTTATATTTTGCATAATTTTCCTTACAGGGATATTGGGTTTCATTCAGGAATACAGGGCTAGCAAATCCATAGATGCACTTGCAAAGCTTACTGCAAAAAAAGTCTTTGTTTTAAGAGATGGAAAGGAGCATGAAATACTTGCAGAGCATCTAGTTCCAGGAGATATAGTAAATTTAAGAAGGGGAATGATTGTGCCTGCAGACATAAGAATAATTGATTCAAAAGGATTGACTGTGGACGAATCAATACTTACAGGAGAGTCGGTATCAAAACAGAAGATATCCTCAAAGCTTGAAAAGGACGCACTTATAACTGAGAGGAGCAACATAGTCTTTAGCGGCACAAGCATAACTTCAGGATCTGGAACAGGCATAGTTGTGGAGACAGGTCTAAAGTCTGAGCTTGGAAAAATATCTCTGACATTAAAAGAAATAGAAATTAACAAAAGTCCTCTTCAGAAAAAAATAGATTCTATGAGCAGCAATCTTTCATATGCCGTTCTTATTATATGCATTCTTTTTTTTATAGTACTTACAATAAAGGAGTTCAGCTTATTTGAAACTCTTTTGCTTGTTTCTGCCGTAGCTGTTTCAGGTATACCTGAGAGTTTTCCTTTGGCACTTACTCTGGCCCTTTCAAAAGGAGTAAGGAACATGGCAAAGTCAAATGCTATAGTAAAAGATCTGAATGCAGTGGAGACTTTGGGAACAACCACTGTTATATGCACAGACAAGACAGGAACACTCACGGAGAACAAGATGAGGGCAGTTAAGCTAATGTTGCCTGATGGAAAGGAAATAAGCATAGAGGGCAAAGGCTACGATCCTAAAGCGACATTTAAAATAGGAGAAAAAGAGATAAAAATTTCAGACCTTAAAAGCAAGGATGAGCTGTTCAAAAATTTTGTTCTTTGCAACAACGCAGATTTAAGATTAGAGAATGGAAATTGGATTATATCTGGTGAATCCACTGAAGGTGCACTTATTACATTGGCTAAAAGTGCTGGCTATGATGAAATTTCAATCAGGGAAAGCAACAAAAGAATTTACGAAATTCCATTCGACCCTTCCATAAAGTACATGATAAGCATAAATGAAGAGACACATGGACAAAAGAAGCAGTTTACTGCATATATGAAAGGGGCGTTTGAAAAGGTAATTGAAAAATGTACTCATTTAAGGCAAAGCAACGGGACATTAAAAATACTTTCAAGCCAGGAGAAGAAAAAGCTTCTTAATTATGTTAATACTTATAGTGCATCTACATTAAGGGTTATGGGATTTGCATCCAAAAGAATAAGGAAATTTGGTTTTGAAAAATCAGGAAATCCTAACGCATCAGACCTGAAACAGCTTAGTTCTGAATATGTATTTGAAGGAATAGTTGGTATAGAGGACCCTATTAGGCCTGATGTATACGAATCAATAAAAATATGCCATGAAGCAGGAATAAAAGTAGTGATAATAACTGGAGACCATAAGGCAACAGCTGAGAGTATAGGAAGAAAACTAGGGCTGATAAAGACAAAAGGAGATCTTATAATAGAAGGTCAAGAGCTTGACGAAATGAGTGACGATGAGCTTGACAGGGAAATATCGAGCGTTGCCATTTTCGCGAGGACTACTCCAGGACATAAGCTAAGGATTGTAAGTGCTCTCCAGAGAAAAGGAGAGATAGTCGCGATGACAGGGGATGGAGTAAATGATGCCCCTGCTTTAAAGAAAGCAGATATAGGGGTTAGCATGGGCAAGAACGGCACGGATGTTGCAAGAGAGGCATCTGACATGGTCCTTGCGGATGACAATTTTAGCACAATAGTAAAAGCTGTTAAAGAGGGGAGATCAATATACAGCAACATAAGGCGTTTTGTATATTACCTTTTGAGCGGAAACTTCACTGAAGTAGGATTGATGGTAGTGACTGTTCTTATAGGAATGGTGACTCCTTTAAGCGCAATAATGATTCTTTTTGCAAACATAGTAACTAGTACATTTCCTTCATTGGCCCTTAGCATAGAGCCTGCACACCTTAAAATAATGAAGCAGCATCCAAGAAATCCGAAGGAAAAGCTTCTTTCAAATTATCTCTTCCTTAAAATAATAGTTATAGCGCCTTTGCTTTTTGCAGGAACATTCCTATTGTTCCTTTGGGAATTGTCAATAAATAATTCGGGGCTTGAAAAAGCTAGGACTGTCGCATTCGCAACCTTGATAATATTTGAGCTATTCAACGCATTCAACTCAAGGTCGCTTCACACTACAATATTCAACAAGAACTTTTTTAGGAATAAAGTTATGTTTATAGCAATAAGTACGTCTTTCCTTCTTTTACTCCTTACAATATACACAAAGGCAGGGCAGTATATATTCAAGACTGTTCCGTTAGGCATTGGAAATTGGATTGCAATAATTGCTGTAAGCGGGCTAGTAATAATTTCATCTGAAATGATAAAGCTTCTTATCAAGAGCGAGTTCGAGGAGCAGGGAAAGCTGAAAGGAATGGAGTTAAAGATAGAATAGTTTTTTCTTTATTTCATAATAAATATAAATGACTGCATCTATCTTTATAATATGGAAGTATACATTGAGCGAATGGAAAAGACTATCAAGATAAAGTTTAAGGGAACTGTAAGTGAGCTTCTCGAAAAAATTGGTATAAATCCTGAGGATGCAATGGTCGTAAGGGATGAGGACTTGCTGACTCCAGACGACGAAGTGTACAATACAGATACAATCCGCATATTGAGTGTAATTTCGGGCGGATAAATAATAAGGCGAAAATTTTGAAATGCTCATTATGCAAAGAAAAAGCAGTATACTTAAATCCTGACTACTGCAAAAAACATTTCTTGAAGTATGTAGAAAAAAAAGTTGCAGATACAATAAAGAAATTTCATCTAATAGATAAAAATGAATTGGTGTGTGTTGCGGTTTCTGGAGGGAAGGATTCCACTTCACTTTTGTATATTCTTAAGAAGCTAGGCTATAAAGTTGAGGCTCTTGCAATAGATGAAGGAATTTCAGGATATAGGAATGTCACTCTTGATTTTCTTAGGGATTTTTGTAAAAAAAACAATATTAAATTGACAATTAAGTCATATGAGGAAGATTTTGGTAAAAAACTAGACAAAGTAGTTAAAAAAGGAGAGCCTGCGTGTAATATATGTGGAACGTTCAGGAGGCACTTGCTCAACAAATATGCCCAGGATTACAGCAAGATTGCAACAGGTCACAATTTAGATGATGAGGCGCAGGCAGTACTCATGAACATACTTAAGGCTCAAACAGAAATGCTTGGGCGTCAAGGTCCGAAAACCTCAAAAAAGGATTTTGTAAGGAAAATAAAACCTCTTTATTTTATGAAGGAAAAAGAAATAATGGCTTATGCTTTTCTTAACAAGTTCAATGTCCCATTTATAGAGTGTCCTTTTGCGTCTGAATCATTTAGAGGATATGTAAGGGATTGGCTTAATAAGTTAGAAACTCAGACTCCAGGTACAAAGGAAAATATTGTGAGACATTATTTATCAATAGCAGGAAATCTTGAAAAAAAGCAGGGTGTGCTTGATGAATGTCCTATTTGCGGATTTCCAAGTTCGGGAGGGCTTTGTAAGGCATGCAGGATAAAAGCCAGTCTTTTATGATTATTTAAAATATTAGATGTAATTTATTTAATTTTAAGTTTCTGTATTTTGCGCCTATTTTTTACTTCTTTTCTTTATGTCCTTTGGCTCTGCAGCTTCTTGATTTTTTTTATTTTCTTTTTTTGGAGTACTGCGACTTTTATAAGAAGGAATTTTGTTTTCCTCATCCTCTTTCTCTTCATTAACCTGTTCGCTTTCCTCGTCAGGCAAATCATCTGAATTTTCTTCATCTTCTTCTGATGAGCTTTTTAGGTTATCCAATGCTGCCTCAAATTTTTTTAGAATCTTATCAGGGTAATTAGAATTAGAATCTTCATTTTCCGATGTCGCAGGCTCTTCAGTTTCCTCTTCATCATTGTTTTCCCCGAATATTTCTGCACTGCGTTTTTTTGAACCTGCTTCTTTTGAAACAATCTCTTCGTTTTCATCATCAAGATTCTCATCATTCTCAGTTTTCTGTTCTTGTACAGGTGGAACTTTCCTGAATTCATTCATCTCCTTGTCTGTTTCATCAATCTCTGTCTTTGCCTTTGAGAATTTAGCGTCAAAATCATCCAAAAACTTCTTTTTCTCCTCATGATCAGAAGAATTAATCTCTACTTTTTTCATTCTATCAAGTATCTTGTTAGTAAAATCTTCCTCTTTTAATTCCTCGTTGCTCTTAGCCTGAGTATAGACTTCCAGAGAGCCCATGGATTCAGGTTTTTTAATGCCTTTGAATAAATCTCTTAATTTAGAATCTCCTGAGATATCAAAGTAATCATAGAATTTAGGTGTTATTTTTAATTTGAACGTTCTCCCTGACTTTTCCTTTGTAATAAACCCTTTATCTTCAAGGAGGGAAATATACTCGTATGCTCCTGCGCCTTTCATATCTATTATTTCAGACTGAAAAACAGGGCTTTTGTATGCAATCAGTGCAAGAGTTTCCATTATAGGTCTGGACATTTCAGCTTCGGATATCACATTTTTTACTATGGAAGAATATTCCTCCTTAACATTGAGTTTCCAGGAATCACCTTCGTTAAAGACATCAAGGCTTGATTCTATCTGCTCATAATGCTTTTTAAGGTCATTTAAAGCCTTTTTAAGATTTTTTTTGGGAACTCCTGACAAAGTTATAAGTTGCTCTTCTGTCAGATATTTTCCAGAACCAAACAAAACTGCCTCTACCCTCTGCCAATCTTTCATACTTAGAAGATATATATCTTGTTTTTAAAGTTTTTCATCGACAAAAAATAATAATAAGATTTCTATGATTTTTAAATAGTTATAAAATAATTATAGTTTTAGGAAGATGGTCTGGATGCGGGCATCTTTCATAACAATCTTTAAATATAATTCATCAGTTTTAGTTTTATGGCTAAAAAATCTTTTATTGAAGGGCATAAATACAGCATTTCTTTGAAAGATGAATCAATACAGGAAGGAATTTTTGTATTTGAGAATGATTCGTTCATTTATTTAAAATTAGGCTCTGGTTACAACATAGGCATAGCAAAAGTGAATATTTCATCTTCAAGCGAGATTGAGAAAAAATCAAGCAAAGGAGCAAAAGACTCTAAATCTCCCTCTGAAAAAATAAATGATCCTGAAATATTAATAATGCACACAGGAGGAACTATTGCAAGCAAGGTTGACTACACTACTGGTGCGGTGAATACAAAATTTACTCCTGATGAAATGCTTGATTTGTTTCCAGAACTAAGAAATATGGCAAGGATAGATAGCAAACTTATAAGGAATATGTGGAGCGATGACATGCGAATAGAGCATTATAATATTCTTGCGAGGGAAATTGAAAAGGCTACGGAGATAAAGTCATTGAAGGGGATAATACTTACCCACGGAACGGATACTTTGCATTATACTTCATCAGCGCTTTCTTTCATGTTTGAGAGGCTTCCATTTCCTGTTGTTATTGTAGGTTCTCAAAGGAGCAGCGACAGGCCCAGCAGTGATGCAGCCCTTAATCTTTTAAGTGCCGCGTTTTTCATATCAAAATTCAATGAGCATAATTTAAAGGGAGTGTTTGTCTGCATGCATGAATCCAGCAACGATTCTTCTTGTGTTATTCTCCCTCCGCAAAATATAAGGAAACTTCATTCAAGCAGGAGGGATGCATTTAGGTGTGTAAACTGCGGACCACTCGCCAAAGTAAACTTTGAGCATAAAAAAATAGAACTGATTGCAGCTAAGAATAATATTCCAGAGGATAATTCAGCGGATGGCGAAACTAATCACGCAAAAGAAAAAACAGGTCTTAAATTGTTTAATCCAGATATTAAAGTGGGAATCTTGAAATCCAGGCCAGGTTTATATCCTGAGGAATTTAAAGTGTATGAAAAATTTGACGGATTAATCCTTGAAGGAACGGGACTTGGTCATTTTCCTATAGAACAAATTGATGATGAGACAAAGCTTAACAAGAAAATATTTGACGAAATAAAAAAGATTGCATCCAATAAAGTTGTTTGCATGACTACTCAGACAGTTTTTGGAAGGGTTAACCTTAATGTTTACTCCCCGGGAAGATTGCTTAAAGATGCAGGAGTTCTTGGACATAACTTGGACATGATTTCAGAGACTGCATACATAAAGCTCTCCTGGCTGCTTAGCAACTATACTTTAGAAGAGGCTAAAACGCTTTATTCCCAAAATCTCAGAGGCGAAATAAGCGAAAGATCAGAAAAAGAGGAGTTCCTATGAGCGATCAAGGTAATCATAATCAAAAGAATGTTTTTGACTACAAGAAACTAGGATTCATGTGCGGACTGGAAATTCACCAACAACTTTCAGGAAAAAAATTGTTTTGCAATTGTCAATGCAGAATAAGGAAAGATTCTCCAGATTTTACAATAACAAGAAGGTTAAGGGCCAGTGCAGGAGAATCAGGGTTTGTAGATAAAGCTGCGCTTCATGAGCAGCAGAAATCAAAGCTTTTTGAATATCAGGGTTATAATGATTCGACATGTCTTGTGGAGCTTGATGAAGAGCCTCCTCATCCAGTAAATATGAGTGCATTGGAAACTGCTGCAATGATGGCCAAGCTTCTAAATATGAAAATAGTTGACAGCGTGCAGTTCATGAGAAAAACAGTGATTGATGGAAGTAATGTTTCAGGATTCCAAAGAACTGCATTGATTGGATATGATGGGTTTATAGAGTTTAATGGAAGAAAAATAAAGATTGAATCTCTTTGTTTGGAAGAAGAAGCATGTCAGCCTATTGAAAGAACAAAGGAAAAAGATACTTACAATCTTTCAAGGCTCGGAATTCCTCTATTGGAGATTGCGACCGCGCCTGAGATAAAGACTCCTGAGGAATGCAGGGATGTTGCAGCTCATATAGGTATGCTTCTAAGAAGCACAGGAAAAGTACTTCGAGGGATAGGCACTATAAGACAGGATGTCAATGTTTCAATAAAAGGGGGCGCTAGAACAGAGATAAAAGGATTCCAGGATTTCAGGAACATTCCTTTAGTTATAGATAATGAGATAGGAAGGCAACTTTCAATTATAAGAGAAGGAGGAAAACTGGAGCCTGAAGTTAGGAATGCAGAGGATGACTTTACAACTTCATTTTCAAGACCAATGCCTGGTGCTGACAGGATGTATCCAGAAACTGACATAGAGACTATAGAGATAATTCACGAGCATCTTAAAAAACCGTTGACTCTTACAGAAAGAGAGGAAAATTATGTGCGCCAGTATGAACTAAGCAAGGACTTGGCATCTCTTGCTGTAAAGTTTGAAAGCAGGCACGACAAAGGTTATTTGTTCGAGAATGACTTTAAGAAATTCTCATCAGATAATCTCTCCCCGACTACAATTGCGGATACTATTCTTATAAAAGTTCCCTCAATATCAAAAAAGACGGGACTGGAGATAAATTTATTTAATTTCAAGGATGAGTTATTTTCTTCAGTTTCATCAGGAAAAATAGCATCATCGTCAATACCTGATGTGCTTGCAGACGTGGCTTTCAAGGGAAAATTTATTCCTGAGAATTATATGATGCTTGATGACAAAGAGATAGAAAAAGTAATAGAAGATATTTTGTCGCAGAATCCTGGCGCTAACAAGGGATTAGTTATGGGAAAAGTTATGGCTGCACTAAAGGGAAGAGCTGACGGTAAGAAAGTAAAAGCACTTGTAGATATAAGAATAGGATAATTTCTTTTAAATTAGAGATAATGTTTTATTTAATCTGCCTCGGCGTTTCAATTCCTAATATTTCTCGTCCATTTATACTCTGCCTGTAAATCAAGGTTACTTTGTTTATAAGCGCAATGCAGGAATCCTTGTTAGGATTTAATCCTAGAATGGCTATATTATTATCTTGATCAAGATTTATCTTCATATTGTAAAGAGGGCTGTGTTGTTGCTCTTTTTCATAATTAATTTCTGTTTCCTCTCTTTCATCTATTTCTTTAAGAAGAATATTCAACAAAATGTTTGAGTATTTGTCATTAAAAAACTTAGATTGAGGATTGTTCGCATTTAATACGCTCCTGCTGGTGAAATAATCCCAAAGACCAGGTATTACATAAAGTTCCTCTCCATTTCTCTCGAATGAAGCATCTAGTATTTTTACTTCTATAGGTTTTAATTCTGGAATAAAATATTTTTTCGGCTCATCTACAAGAGAATTCAAATACACTCTCGACCCGTTGAATTTAAACATGCTCATTTAATCACTTTAAATGTTATTCCTGTAAATTATAGTTAAATCAATTTGTTTTTATTTCTTTCTTTTTTACGCTTTTTTTATTTCTTTATTCTTAAGTTTTTCAACATCCCTATCCAAATATTTAGTGTCCTGGACAGTTTTCTTTACATTTATTCCATAAATTCCAAGTATTACTATTCCTATCATCGCAATTATGAAATCCTTTAGCCTGACTAAAAAGCTTAATGCGAGTCCTGCTGCTGCACCTATTCCTATTATTGAAAAAGCAGATATTTGGCTAACTTCAAGAGTTCCAAGACTCATCGGTACAGGCATCATGTATGCTGCGCCGACAAAAGAAAATACAAGAAAAGATTGCATAGGAGTCAAATTTTGACCTACCATTCTTCCTGCTATTTTATACTCCACAAACATAAGCAGCCAGCTCAGAAGCGATATCCATACCGTCTGGTAAAAATATTTTGTATCCTTATGATTGAATTTTATAACAAGAGCTTCTTCTGATTCTAATTTGCTCTCAAATTTTTTAAGTTTTTTGTACTTATGTAAATTTAAGAATTTAAAGACA
>CAZOPU010000024.1:0-17479 GCA_964581965.1 uncultured Methanosarcinales archaeon
TCCCTTATGCTCTTCTTTTTTTTCCGCAATCTCTTCTTCCTTTTCTACCTGTTTTTTTTCATCATCGATAATTTTTTCTTTCTCTTTTTCTTTGCGGACATATTCTGATTCTTTTTCTTTATTTTTTGTAATTTCTTTTTTTTCTAATGATTTAAGTTTTGTTTCTTCTTTTTTTTCAGGAATTTTTTTAGAAGGCTCTTCTTTTTTGGCATCCTTCTCTTTCTTCTTACTTTTTTCAATAGACAATCCTTTTTCATTTTTCTCTACATGTTCCTTTTCTTTCTTAACTTCAACTTTATTTTCTGATTCGTTCTTTGTTACATCCTCTTTAATCTCTATTTTCTCAGACTCTTCTTCTACGTCTTTTGAAAATTTTTTAACAACAGAATTTAGTTTTTCTTTCAGAAACTTGAACATTATTCTTTAACCCCTCTTAACTTATTTTTTATTATTTAATTGGCATACATTAATCAATTTTATCTATTTGATTAGTATTGCTTAGCCATTTCATAAAGCTCCTCGAGCTTTTGAAGCACCTGCTCTCTTGTTGTATTTATTTCCTTTTCCTGCTTATCTATTAATTCAAGAGTCTCAGGGATTGTTCTGTCCAGCATTATTCCCTTGCCCACGTTAACTTTTAAGGTTTTAGCATCCTTTAGACTTGCTTTTATAAATATCCCATTTGCTATAGGCGCAAGTATTTCCTCGCTGCCATCCAAAGATTGGAGTTCCTTTACCTGGTCCCTTAAAGCATCTATATTTTTAGTGTTACTATCCAAGTCCTCAAGTAATTTCTCCAAGTATTGTACTTTTTGAATCCAATCCTGGTAAACCTTTTCAGCCTCTTCTCTTTCTTGCATTTAATCATCCTCCAAAAATCCAAGTGCCTCATCTGCATTAGCAAGTTCAGGACCTCCTGATGCAGACCCCATTGCAAATCCATGCTTATTAACCGCAACTCCTGATTTTATATATGGACTCCCCATATTAACAGATCCAGGAGTGGCTTTTACTTTGAGCCTTTTCTCTATAACCCTAAGCTCCTCCTGATTCAAATCATTGCTAACCAATGCATTTCCTTTCTCAATATTAAGGACTGCGAGGTTGCCTATAGCATTTATATTGCCTAATTTTGCTTTTTCTGCATCAATATTCATTAATTCGGATATCTTCTTTACTTCCACATCAGAAAATTCAGGAGAAACAAATGCACATGATTTTCCCATTATGATATTGTTTCCCAAACCTGTAAGCTTTGTGTTAAAAACTTTGAAATTTACTCCTAATTTTTGCAGCTCTTCCCTTTCATGCTCAAATGTTATGCCTGGAATCAAAACACAATCATTGTTTCCTGCTGCAAAAACACCTATAAGAGATGTACCCGCAAGAGTAATCCTGTGAACAGGAACCTTAAAAACCTCTTTTATCTGCTCTTCTATTTTGTCAGGGACTTCCCTGCCTATAAGCGCAAATTTGTCATTTACAAATATATAAAGTCCTATATTTACTATTCCATTGAAATCAGTTACTAATGCATGCATATTCTAAGAAAAAGATTACCCTATAAAAATGTTATCTATAAATTGCTCCAAGACAAGTGCATAATATTTAACAACCACCCTCACAATAATTCATTTCTTTGTCTTCTTTACAAGATAAATGTTTATGTCCCCAAAGTGCTCTGGCTGCTCAAGATCTATTCTTCTCTGGGTATCCAAGTATATCAATGGGACAAATGTATACAATTTATCCTCTTTTGACTCTGAATCTACAAGCTCCGAGAATGTTATAACTTTTAAGTTCTTCATTTTCATCTCTATTTTTTTATATATATCGTTTATTACTACAGTCACATCCTTGTCTTTTTTTGGAAGCTTTATAGGCGCGTACTTAGAATTAATTATTTTTTTGAATGTTCTTTTATTGTCTGATTCAAATGCTTTTTCAAGCGCATTAATCAAGTCATAAACTGAAACTTTTCTTTTTCTTGGCTGAGGAGTCCTGAAAGTCAAAACTGGTTTTTCCATAGGCACTGCAATTTCTTCGGGCATGCCATCGAGCATTCCTAGCAATTCCTGGCCTTCTGCAGGATTTATTAAATCATTCAAGACAGCCATATCCTCTTTGAGCAGTTTGTCTGATTTTATCTTTAAAAAGAATGCAGCGGCAAGTATTATTTTACCTGATAGCCTAAAATCCATTCTTTTCATTTCCTTAAGAAGATCTATGAACTTTTCCGCAAGCATCGAGACGTCTACGTCCCAGGGATCCATTTGCTCTTTTTTTATTAAGTCGTAGATTATATCCTGCCAAGTTATCTCGTCTTTGTCAAACAACAAAGAGAATACTTCATCTTGTGTTTTTTGGTCTTCTCTAGACCTTGTTAAAACTTCTACACCCGGCACCATTTTGCTATAAACTCGTATACTGATATATAAATATTACTTTTAATGTATTATTTATTATCTCTTCACCCTTTAATTCTAGGACTCGGAACAGCTTTAAATCTCTTTTGTTTTTCGCAGAAGGCATCTACGAGGCTTGAAAAGGGCAAAACCGATAATATAATCACTAAATAGTAGTTAAATATATAAACAGATATCTATTTCTTTGCCAATATGAAAGCACTATCCAAAATAATTTCATTAACAAGCTTACTTGCAATGATGTGCTTACCCTTAAAAGCCCAAAGTGAAGCAATAACCCCTAATAATAATTCAAAAGAAAGCACTAAATATGCATTAATCGATAATTCATTTACAAACAAGAATATGTTTTTCGGGATGAACTTCGGAACAATGCCCCTTCATCAAGGATACTTGGAAGTAGGAAATAAAGATTTTGTCGCATCTGCCTGGACTAATTATTCTGTAAATGACAAACATCTAATAGAAATTGATCTTTTAGCAGCATATAAACACACATTCAAACTTGGAGAAAATAAGGCATTAACAGTACAGCCAGGAATAATGTATGCGACGTTCCCAAATTCCGAATGGTCTGATTACCGAGAAATAAATTTTAAGGCAACACTTACAGGACTTCCTGTAGATTTAAGCTTCAGAGCGGGAAAGATGTATGGAGACGGATTTGATTCAAAAGACATAACTGATGGCTCAATGATAGATGTTGATGTATCAAAAACAGTCAAAGTTTCAGATAAAATAAGTGCTTCTGGGAACTTAGAGGCAATTTATAATTCAAATTATTTTTCAGGCTCAAAAGGATTCAGTCATGCAGGAGTTTCTCTCTCTGCAACATATTCACCCTTAGAAAATATATCTATAACCGGAAGCATCACAGGACAACAAAAAATAGATCCTGAAATGGCATATGTAAACACGGAAGGCTACTTTAAAGCAGGAATCACATATACATTTAAGTAAACTTTATCTTAAAATGAAACTCTATCACGGATTCAGAAACTTTGAAAATATATTATCAAGAAATAAATTGCAGTGCCCTTCATTACAGAACTTTTCAGACCAACCACCTTTACGTTATGTGTCCCCTTCTTTGCTTTTTGCAGCAGGCACTTCAGAGATTCTTCCGTATCCTTCATTCAATGAAAGCGAGCTGATCATAAAATATTCCAAAGAAATACAGAATATTGCAAAAGAAAATTTCAGCAAAGAGCTTTCTATTGAGGAAATAATAAAATACGGCTTGCTCTTTAGAAATGCAATACCCACAGATAGCAAGGAATTCTATAGAACAAAAGGAATTTATTTCTCACAGACTCCATATAGCTCCAGAGATAATTTTATTGTGATGAACGTACCAGATAAGCTAATTCAATATGCCCCAAATCAATATCCTATTGTGGCAGGAGAGATATCTCTTGATTTCGCAACACACCTTATTGTTAAAAATCACTATTTAGCCCAAATACAAAACTTTCTTCAGGAAACTAAATCTTCAATACCCATAATAAGTTACAATAATGAAGAAGAATTATTAAAATTAAAAGAATAATTTAAAAAATAAGTAAAAAACAAACTTACTTTCTTGCTTTCTCAAGTTTTTTATGAAGCAATGCATCAAGCGACTGATCATTTACCTTTATTACCTGCCACCTTATTCCAGGAAGATCTCCTTTCGCTCTTCCCATTTTTCCACCCATGCATTCTACAACTACTTCATCGTGCTCGTCAACCATTTTCTGGGCGCCATCGCCAGGCAGAAATACAGTTATTTGCTTACCATTCTTCACAAGCTGTACCCTTGCACACTTTCTCATTGCTGAATTTGGCTGTTTTGCTTCTCTTTGAACTTTTTCAAGCACTATTCCTGAAGCCTGACTTGACCCTTCTAAAGGATCTGATTTCTCTTTTAAGCCTAATACTTTTTTAGCATACCATTTGTATTGTTTTCTGCTTGTACTTCTTCTTTTTATTAATTTGTTTCCCGCGTTTAATCCTGATGCTTTTTTTCCCATACTAACTCTCTCCTTTTATTATACAACTTTTATCTCTTTGAGACCATCAAAATACTTCCTTGTGTACGCTTTCGGCCGTACCCACCGAAGGCGACATGCGCTGAAAGCTTAGTCACCAATCACACAACTTTTATCTCTTTGAGACCATCAAAATACTTCCTTGTTATTTCCTCGTAGTTTCTTAGGTTTTGAGCCCTTGCTCCAATCATAAGACCCTTTGTTTTTGTGTCTGCTCCTTTAATTGTAACTGTGCCATCATCATTCGACATTTCTAATATCCTTAATGGGTACATTAGATTTTTGATGAATATCAACATATCAGGATTAAATTCGACTATTTTAATGTTTCTGTTAAGCTTCTCCTCAAATTTCTTTATGTTAAGCCTGTCCTTGCCTAGAGCTTTCATTAACTCTCCTTCTTGGACCACAAACACCAACTTTTCCTTGTTATTAAAACAATCCTTAACCCTCGCTCTCGTTACATCCTCAAACAATTTTATGAGCTTTAGGAGCTCTACGTCATAAACGGTTTTCATTTTTTATTTTAATACCCCTAATACTGATATTGAGAAAGGTTTTCTGCAAAGGGAGCCTATTTCCTCGTTTGTCAGCTGAAGATTAACTATTTCTATTTCAGTCATATTCTTATAATAGTCAATGTCCTTCAAAAATTTCGGGTCTGCATTTGATGCCAAGAATAATTTCTTAAGCTTCCCACTTCTTATTGCTTTTAGCGTTTCGTCTTTTCCCATTATTAACTTTTCTGAATTTAATAGTTTCTTTATTTCGTCCATTTGTTCACCTTGTTATTATATTATGCCCTTACTAAGTTCTGCAAGCCTGACTTCTTCTTGTCCGTGAATACAAGTTTAGCCGAGTTTTAGCCTTTATATGCTAAAGCAGGACTAGCAAAAGATGCTTACGATGAGTTTTATTCTTTCTTTCCTTTTTGCTTTACCTTAACAATCAAACCAGGAAGCCCTGTTCCCACAGGGATTGGCTGATTCATCATTACGTTTTCTATTACGCTGTTTAATGGATCTGTTTCTCCTGCCAATGCTGCGTTTATTATGTGATTTATCGGAGTCTCAAATGATGCTCTTGCAAGCACAGATGGTTTTTCTTTTACAATACCATATCTGTTTATTCCAAGAACCCTTCCAGACATGCACATTGCATCCGCAACAAGCATTATATGCCTTACATTAACATTAAGCCCTTGTTCTTCAATTACTTTCATAAGCTCATTTATTATAAGTTGCCTTGATGCTTCTATCCCAAGTATTTTCTCTATTTCATAAATATTATTGGTTATTGTTTTTGATGGATCCACAAATTCCTGCTCCATTATATCTTTTAGATTTGAGCCTGCAGTTATTATAAGGAACTCTCCCCCTTTCTTAACAGGAAGTACTTGTTTTATCCCTTTTATTCCACTCACATGGACATTTTTTATTTTTTCTTTTAGTTTATATAAGTGAATTATGTCTTTGTCCTTTGCAGACTGAGTAACTGCTATTGAATTGTCTTTTTCCTGCTTGAAATTATATGCTTTTACTGTCTTTTTTAGTATGTTTGTTATTTTAGTGGAATCAAGCCCTATTGCATCCATTTTTTCCTGGTCTAGCATTATTTTCATCTGCCCTTCAGATATGTTCATAATTATCTCTTTTATGAAATGATTTAATGTCATTTCTTTAATGGATTCAGCCACTCTTTTGATGTCTTTTCCTTCAGAATAAGGTTTCTTTAGATGTATTGTCATTAATTCTGTAGAGATTGTTTTTCTTCCATCAAGTATTTCTATAAGTCTAGGAAGACCTGTTGTAACGTTCATCTCTGCGACTCCTGCAAAGTGGAATGTATTAAGAGTCATTTGCGTTCCTGGTTCTCCTATTGACTCTGCACTTATTATCCCTACACATTCTCCAGGTGCGGCAAGGCTATTAATGTATTCTTCCTCTATTTTCACCATTATTTTTTTCATTCTTTCTTTTCCACATTTTTCAGGAAGGTTATCCTGAACTTCCTTTAAGACTGATTCTGGAAGCCTGCCTTCGTATTCCTTCATTATATCATTATAGTCAGTTGTCATTTTTTCATCTCCTTTTACTGGACGGAATCTATTACGCTTTTGACGTTTATTTTTCCCCCTTCTGTTTTTGAAACATCCAATCCATCCTCTCCATAATTAAATTGAACTATTTTACCGGATGCGTCCCTTACAGTAAAGTCATATTCCACCTTTAGGTCTTGCATTGCGTTTGCAAGTCTCCTGTACAAATATCCTGATTTAGGCGTTCTAAGTGCAGTATCCATGAGGCTGTCTCTTCCAGTCATTGCCATAAAAAACATTTCTTCAGGTCTTAATCCTGATTTGAATCCATTTTTGATGAATCCTCTTGCCTTAGCACCTAAGTCATTCTTTGTAAAGCAGGATAATGACCTGTCTTGGTATCCTTTGCTTATTCTGCCTCCTCTTAATGCCTGCTGTCCTACACATGCAGCCATTTGGGCAATGTTAATTATATTTCCTCTTGCTCCACTTCTTACCATTATCATTGTATTGCTTGTCTGTGAAGCTGCATTCTCAACTATTTTTCCTGATTCATTTCTTGCCTTGTTAAGCCTTTCAAGTATTCTTAGTTCTAGTGTTTCTGAAATGCTTCTTCCAGGAAGAGGCTCTAGTTGTCCTGATTTATAGTCGTTTATTAGTTTAACAACATCTGCTTCTGCAGATTCCAGAGCAGTATTTACATCATGTCTTGCTTCCTTGCTTAAATCTATGTCTGAAAGCTTGGATGTGAATCCATACTTGGCAAGGACTTCAGTGCCCAGCCCGTTTATTTTTCTAAGGAACAATATTATCTGGTCTTGCCCATATTTTTTGTGCAGTGTCCTTAAAAGCAAACCTGATCCTTCTCCTAGATTGCTTGAGTCAAGAACTCCTGAGATTAATTTTCCTCCAACTATCTTTACTATTGCATCAGGGTCGTTTGGATTCTTATTAAACAGCCTTGATTTTCCTTCAAAGTCAAAGTCTTCAGGAAGTACTGCAGAGAATACTTCTTTTCCAGTTACCATTTCTTTCTTAGGAAGTCTGTCAAACTCTTCCACTCCCGCTGCTGCAAGCAAGTCTATTGCTTCCTGTCTTGGAATTTTGAATCCATCTCTTGTTAATATGTAATTTCCTGATATTCCATCCTGGAGGCAGGCAATTATGCTTAAACCATATCTTGGACTTATTATCTGGGTCTGTACCTGCATAAGTATTTCTGCTTCCGCCCTGGCTTCCTCTGTTTGAGGTATGTGAAGGTTCATTTCATCTCCATCAAAATCTGCGTTGTAAGGCGCACATACTGCAGGATTAAGCCTTAATGTTAGTCCAGGAAGAACTTTTACCTTATGGCACATCATACTCATTCTGTGAAGGCTTGGCTGTCTGTTAAATAATGCAATGTCCCCATCCATAAGATGTCTCTCCACTATGAATCCTGGTTGAATCTCTTCCAAAAGCTGCTCTTTTGTTTCGTTTGTTACTCTTTTTCTTTTTCCATCAGGTCTTAAAACATAGTTTGAGCCTGGAAACTTGTCATTTCCTCTTTCTATGAATGTTTTTAGGTAATCTTTGTTCCACTCAGTTACCCTTTCTGGAACAGTTAATTTCATAGCTATGCTTATTGGTACTCCAACTTCGTTTATATCTATCTTCGGATCTGGACTTATAACTGTTCTTGCAGAGAAATTTGTTCTTTTTCCAGCCAGGTTTTTCCTTATTCTTCCTTCCTTGCTTTTTATTCTTGTTGCAAGTGTTTTAAGAGGTTGATTAGACCTGTGCCTTGCAGGAGGAAGCTGGCTTACCTCATTATCAAAGAATGTTGTTATGTGATACTGAAGAAGGTCCCATAAATCTTCTATTATTATTTCAGGAGCTCCAGCGTTTATGTTTTCAAACAACCTTTGGTTTATTCTTACTATATCACCTAATTTGTGAGTCAAGTCATCCTCGCTTCTTTCGCCGGTCTCCAACGTAATTGAAGGTCTTATTGTTACTGGAGGAATTGCAAGAACAGTCAGTATTACCCATTCCGGTCTTGCGACCTTTGGATTTATTCCAAATACATACAAATCTTCATCAGGTATTCTTTCCAATCTTGATCTTATTTCTATAGGCGAAAGCCTTCTGTCCTCTTCCATATATGTTGTAGGCTTTTCTATTGTTATCTTTTGCTGTTTAGCCTTACAATAAGGGCAAGTCTGTATAGTTTTAAGGTCCGCTATAATCATCTTTATTTTGTCTCTTCTTTCATTTAACCCTTGCTCCAAAGTTATCTTATCCAGAATGTCAGAGTAAAACTTTATTTTTTCTTTTGGAATCAGTATTCTTCCGCAAGCCCTGCAAGTTGATCTTAACAAGTCCAAGATAAACCCTGTGAATGATATGTGAACTACAGGTCTTGCAAGCTCCAAGTAACCAAAGTGACCGAAGCTCTCCTTTAATTTCTGACCATCAGTTTTACACCTTAACCCAGGATCTATGACTCCAAGCCTTACATCCATTAATCCTCCATCAACAGGATAACCTTCCTTATCGTAAAGCTCAGGAGTTACTATTTTAGCCTTAGCCATGCTTTCAATCATTTTAGGAGACATAAGTCCAAATTCTATTGAGTCAATGTATTTGTATATTGGTTTTATATTATCCATTTTGTCACCTTAAAACTTGCTTCTGAGTCTTAGCTTTGGATATATTCCAAGCGCCTTAAATTCATCCAGTAATAACTTGAATGCATAACTAACTTCTATGTCTGACATCTCCGAGTCCTCATCGAACACAGGTGAAATTGACCTGTTGTTTCTTTTTGCATCATAGTATCCTACAAGACCTGATTTTTCGCAGACAGGAATAACTACTTTATCAGGATCAAACCTTTCCTTTAATGTCAAAGATGCTCCGTGTGCAACGAATGTATCTTTTTCCATCTCTCCAAGCCTTAATCCTCCTTCTTTTGCTCTTCCCTCTGTTGGCTGTCTTGTTAATAACTGTATAGGTCCTCTTGCCCTGCTGTGTATCTTGTTAGCAACCATGTGTCTTAATTTCAGATAATACATATTTCCTACAAATATATGAACAGCATATTGCTCGCCAGTTATTCCGTTATACATAGTCTCACAGCCATCTTCCCTGAATCCTGCATTAAGAAGTTCTTTTCTTAAATCATCTTCTTTTTCTGATTCAAACATCGTGGAATCTATGTATCTTCCACTTAAGCATCCTACTTTTCCAGATAATAGCTCAAGCATATGCGCAACTGTCATTCTTGAAGGTATTCCATGTGGACTAAATATTATGTCCGGTCTTAAACCATTAGAAGTAAATGGCACATCCTGTTCTGGAACTACAATACTTATAACTCCCTTCTGACCGTGCCTAGATGTGAATTTATCTCCTATTTCTGGAATTCTTTGTTCCCTAAGTCTTACCTGAATAAGCTTATTTCCCTCTTCACTTTCAGTTATTGTAACAAAGTCAACTATTCCTTTCTCTCCGTGCTTTAATGCAAGGGAAGACTCTCTTCTAGTGTCTCCTGCAAGAGTATACTCATCTGAGCTGCTTAAGAATCTTGGAGGACTAACTTTTCCTATTATTACATCGCCCTCGTTAATTTTTGCTTCAGCGTAAATTATTCCATCTTCTTCAAGGAATCTGTAGTCATGTTCTGACCTATATCCTCTTACTTCCTTATCAGGAACTTTAACTTCATCCATCAATCCGCCAGAATATCTTAATTCTTCTGCAACAACAGGCCTGAAATATGTCGATCTCCCCATGCCTCTTTCTATAGATCCTTTATTTATAACAATGGAATCTTCCATATTATATCCTTTATAACTCATTACTGCCAAAATAACATTCTGCCCTGCAGGATGTTTACTGTAATCAGAAACATCATGCATTATTGATTTAACAATGGGGTTCTGAGGGTAATGAAGGAGATTAACATCCATATCTAGCCTTACCAGGAAATTAGAAGCGTAGAATCCTATTGATTGCTTCTGGTTTTTTGCTCCTTGATTAAGACGTACTCCTTGGTTGAAGTTTCCAAATGGAACCATAGCAGTAGTTAATCCTACTGTCGCAATAGGACTTATTTCCAAGTGAGTATGCTGAGGAGTTATTTCTTCCTCCCTAAATGCTACCAATGAGCTTTCTTCCTCTGTTGAATCAAGGTATTCTACTACTCCCTGCTTTATTAAATCGGACCAGGAAATCTCATTTTTGTCAAGCTGCTGCAGATGTTTTTCTGTTAGTGTTGATTTTCCATCCTTCACAACAATTAATGGCCTTACAGATCTTCCTCTTGATGTTTCTATTAGAACCTTGTCTTCTTTTTCCACATAAAGCGCATTAACATCAACAGATATTTTCCCAAGTCTTCTGTCAGATATTATTTGCTCTGTGAACTCTGCAGGATTTTTAATTGTACCTATAAATTTGTTATCCATAAATACGTCAGTCATTTTGCCTTCACCGTTTCCAAGCCCATACTCTTAAGCCTTACCATAAGCTCTTCTTCATTTACTTCTTTTGATACTCTTGATAGTATTGCAACATTTTTTCTTAGTCCTATGTTTGTTCCTTCTGGAGTTTCACTCATACACAATCTTCCTAAATGAGAAGGATGAAGTGCCCTTGCCTGGAAGTTCTCCTGACTTGAACTTAATGGACTTATAACCCTTTGAAGTGCAGAAAGCATTTGCATAAAATTAAGCCTTTCTATTCTCTGGCTTATTCCCTTCCTGGCTCCAACCCAATTTCCAGTAGCCATACTGCTATAAATCCTTTGCGTCAAAAGCTTCTCCCTAATTATCACTTTTATACTAGGGAATTTTCCCCTCTTAACTATTCTCTGGAAATTGTAAAGCAAGTCACCTATGAGAACCTTAATGTTTACTCTGAATAAATCAGCCAGAAGATCCCCTGAAAGTTTTAGCCTCTTATTTGCATAATGATCTTTGTCGTCAACCTCAAGCTCCCCTGATGCTGTTCTTAAGTAAGTCTTCATATACTTGCAAAGATTCTGAGCTTTAAGCTGCCTATGCCCTGCGCTCATTCCTATGTGTGGAAGTAAGTATTTATCCAGAATTTCTTTCACTCTTTCAATTCTTATTTCTCTTGATTGAGTTATTCCTATTTGTTTTGCGATAAAATCTATCGCATCATCCTCTGTCTTTATATCCACAAACTCATAAAGATTTATGAATACTTCAGAACTATTAGGAAGCTCTACCAGCCTCATTATTTCTTCATCTCTTAAAATTCCCAACGCCTTTATAATTACAATAAGAGGTACTTTTTTTACTCTCGTAAATGTTATGTAAATTATTTCATCTTTTCCTTTTTCAATCTGATGAGGAATTTTGTAAGAGCCCTGCTCTGAGAATATTTTTCCAACATATTCCTTTGTTCCTGTAGTCTCCTGGTCAACAACAAACCTATTAGCCGCCAAATCCTCAACTGCAACAATTACTTTCTCAGTTCCATTTATAATAAAATATCCTCCCGGATCTTCTGGGTCTTCTCCCATATTTATCAATTCATCCCTGCTTTTACCCTTCAAATGGCAATATTTGCTTTTCAACATAATAGGAAGATTTCCTATCTGGGTTTTGAATTGCTCTCTTTGCACTCCATTAACATGAGCAGATATTTCAAGAAATATTGGTGCAGCATATGATAGCTTCCTAAGCCTAGCTTCAGAAGGTAGAAGATCTCTTTTAGAGCCATCAGCCTCTGTTATCTCAGGTTTTAGAACAGAAATCCTGTCAAGCCTTATTTTGAATTCTTCCACATTTGATGGAATTATAGTTGGCTCCACTTCTTTGTTCTCCTCAACTATTCTTTGAAGCTCCTCATCTACGAACCTATTGAATGAATCTATATCAGAATAAACAATTGAGTTCTCCTCAAAATATTTTTTTAAAAGAATTTTTGACCTGTTTGCCATAACTTCTGCTTGATTACTCATCTATAACACCTCTGTAAAAAACTGACTTTCCTGATGTCGGACTGTCCCTGACAATTTTTATTATGTCATTTTCTTTTACATCAAGATGCCTTATTGCCGGATCATCAATGTAAATCTTAGGAAGTTCCTTTATAGTTATGTTATGAAACTTAAGAAGCTCCTGTGCTTCCTTTTCGCTGAGTTTTGTATGAATCGGGACAAGAATATGCTCAACAACTAATTTTGACCCTGTGCCTCTTTTTGCCCTCTTTGATTTTGGCTTTTTTAACTCTGATTTCTTCTTAGAAACATTTTCTTTTTTATCCACATTTTTTTTAGCCATTTTCATTCCCCAAAAAGCTTTAGCTTTTTTAATATTGAACCGGTAAATTCAGTACGGGTCGGACGAGATTCGAACTCGCGACCACTTGATTAAAAGTCAAGTGCTCTACCAGGCTGAGCTACCGACCCAACATACTTTTTAACCGCCCAGGCCGGGATTTGAACCCGGGTCGAAGCCTCTCTGCATACATTCAGTATACGACAGGGCTTCATGATAGGCCACTACACTACCTAGGCTTGTTATAGTTAATATGGCTACTGCGTTTAATTTAATTTTTTACTCCTCGCCCCAAAGTAAGTATTGTGTCGGCTTAGCGCTCAAGCTTACTATAAATTACCGGTATAGTTCGGAAAAGCATTTCGTTTATAAAGCTTACGGTGAGCATAATTCAATAAAAAAATGACAAATTCTCCCAAAAAGTGCATCAAGACTGCTTTTAAAACAACATTAACGGAGATATAAAAATATAATTCAGGCACCCGAATAAGATATATTTTCTAATAACTATTTAAAAAAATCAATATAAGACTTAAAATGTCCCTCGGGGGAGATTTTCAAGCAACCTTGCATTTTTGAACTCCCAACCTTCCGGTATCAGCTGACTATATTTCATCCATCCCATATACTGGGCAGTCCAATAGTTTCTACAGCCGAACGCTCTACCGGTTGAGCTACCGAGGGGCAAATAAAAAGAAACACCCCTTTTTTATAAAAGTTTCTAAAATAATTATTTAGTGCATAAAGAATACCATGACCTGTTTACAGAAAAAATAACTAAAAGAAAAACTGCAATGATCCCAAGCTTGCAAGAAAGTATATTACAATGTCTCAAATAAAATGAAATAAATAAAAATATTATTTCAGCTTGCTAAAAAACAATGGTACAGGAGACACTACAAATCTTTCCTTTTTGCCCGCACCATATGTGAACTTAACTTTAGCCCGGGGAAGAGACATATCCCCTACAACCCTTAATTTTGATTTTAATCTATATGTTATTATCCTTTCCTCGAATGCATCGAGCTTATCCAAGTCCCAATGCAAAATAGTGCCTTTAGCGGTTGTTTTTGTCATTCTTGAAGGTTTCATTGAGCCTAAATTACTTGACTCTACATAATCAGTTATTCCTGGAACTTTATCAGTTATAGTTATACTTTCAAGTGCACTCCTAGACCTATTTTTTACAAATATTTTAACTTTAATCTCAGATATGCCATGCTCATCCTGCTCCAAAACTCCTGCCTCTTTTAGCAAAATAACAGGACTTCTAAACATAAAATAAGCCACAGTAATCGCGATTAAAAGCAAAATCAATACTATCAGCAGCCTGTAATTTGTAGTTATTGTAAGTGTTTTAACTTCCATAGGCTTTATTGATGGACTCCATTGAAGATATGTTTTGCCATCAATTCTTACCATATCAGTCTCTGGCTCTGAGGAAACAAACATCCTCTTATACCAAGGCATTATAACAGTTATATCTTTAACCCTCTCATAATTACCTACATTCTCAACAGTTATAGTATCTTTCCTTATGAACCAACTCTGAGAATACTCATTTTTAGGAGTTATGGATGAATATGCATCTATTTTAACTTCAGTATCAGACTCAGCAACAACCTTTTCAGTTATAGGATAGTAGAGCTCGACATAAATTTTGTACACTCCTGGTGCTTGCAAAGGATCTAAATCTATAAGGAAGTCATTTGTTTTTTCCTTCCTGGGACCTAGCGTAGTATTTATTTCCTTGAAGAAAAAATCACTCCTAACTCTTAAAGATATATTTTTCATATCAAGCATATTCTTGTTCATCATGCGAACAGACAATTTCATACTTTCTCGAGGATCCTGAACATCAGGAGCAGATATTGTCAAGGCCACATTAGGAACATAGTCAAGATAAAACCCTTCAAAATTCATAATTACAGGTAACGTTACAACATCAGCATCATTCACATATTCAAATGTTACCTCAAGTGCATAGCTGCCAACACCAGTTGTTGTTTTTGGAAAAATATTAAGTACATCTGTAATTGAGGAATTAGCAGGAACTTTTATGAAATTCGGAGATATTATCCAATTTGTAGCATCTCCAGGAGTAAGGCTTATTGAGTAAATTCTTTCTTCAGACGCTCGATTAACTATAGTTATATTGTAAGCAGCAACCTCTTCAGGAGTTATCCTTGACACTATCGGTGCTGCACTTACATCAAATTCATCTGCTGCATGTACTGCAGTCAAGAATGATAAAAACACAAACGTTAACGTCAATTGAAAGATTAATATTTTTGAACAGCCTCTATTCATAAGAACGCCTCCAAATTTGACTTATTTGTCTTTATTTATATACTTTTCTATTGAATATAAATTATAAATAATCTTAATAACAATCTTAATCATTATGCATTCTTTGTATTTTTAGTTAATTTTTTATAATATATTCTTTTTCTTTTAAATATGGCGACACGCTCACCTATTGTATCAGTACTGGGTCATGTAGACCATGGCAAATCAAGCATCTTAGATTCACTTAGAGGAAGCAATATTGTAAAGGGAGAAGCCGGAGAAATAACACAGGCAATAGGTGCATCAATAATGCCACTTTCTGTTATAAACGAAAGATGCGGAAAATTAATAGACCCGCTGAAAATGAAGATTACAATCCCAGGAATATTATTCATAGACACTCCAGGACACGCTGCGTTTGCCAGCCTAAGAAAAAGAGGAGGAAATCTTGCAGACATAGCAATTGTTGTAGTGGATATAAATGAAGGATTCAAACCACAGACAATTGAGGCAATAGAGATATTGAGAGCATATAAAACTCCATTTGTTATTGTTGCAAATAAAATTGACTTGATTCCAGGCTTTAGAAAAACAGACTCTTCTTTCGCAATGAATTTTGCAAAACAGACTCCTCAAATCCAGCAGGAAATAGAGAATAAAATATATCTTCTTGTGGGAGATATGTATGAAAAGTTCAAGATAAGCTGCGAGAGATTTGACAGAGTGGAAAATTACACAAAACAAGTTGCCATAATACCCTGCTCTGCAAAAGAAAACATAGGGCTAAATGAATTACTTATGGTTCTTACAGGATTATCCCAGAAATTCCTGGAGCAAAATCTTAATTTGGATGTGACAGGACCTGCTAAAGGAGTAATTCTTGAAGTAAAAGAAGATAAAGGCCTTGGAAGGTGCATAGACGTCATTCTGTATGATGGAACATTGAGAGTTGGAGAAACTTTACTTATAGGCACTTTGTCTGAACCTTTAAAGGCAAAAGTGAGAGGATTATTTATGCCCGAACCATTAAGAGACATGAGAGATAAGAAATCAAGATTTATAGGCGTAAAAGAAGTTGCTGCAGCAACGGGAGTAAAGGTGTCAAGTCCTGATTTTACAGATGAAGTTATTGCAGGAATGCCTCTTTTTGGAACTGAGGGCAAAGATGAAAATGAATTGGCCGCTCAGATAAAAGAGCAAATAGATGAAGTCGCTTTCGATACAGACAAAAATGGAATAATATTAAAAGCAGATACGCTAGGAAGTCTAGAGGCAATAATAAAGCTTATGAGAGAAAACAACATAAATATACGAAGGGCAAGTATAGGAAACATAAGCAAGAAAGACATTTCTGATGCAGAATCAAATATAGAAACAGACCCCCTTGATGCAATAATAGTAGGATTTAACATAAAAGAAGAACCTTCAACAGAAAAAGTGAAAATAATAGTTAAGAATGTAATATATTCATTGCTTGAAGAAATACAGGAATGGAGAAAGAACAAAAAAGAATCCATTGAAGCAAAAGAACTAGAGGGAATAACAAGACCTGCAAAAATAGAGATATTAAAAAACTGCATTTTCAGGCAGAATAATCCATGCATAGCAGGAATAGAAATTATAGAGGGCACAATAAAAAGCGGAACCTCCTTAATGGCAAAGGATGGGTCAAAGCTTGATGACCTTAAAGCAATGCAGTCAGAAAACAAAAACATAAGCGTAGCAGAACGAGGAAGGCAGGTTGCTGCGAGCTTCCCAAACATAACTGCAGGAAGACACATAAAGGAAGGCGATGTTTATTACTCAGACATAAGCGAGGAAGAATTTAGAAAATTAAAGGAGCTTTCAAAACATCTTACAAAAGCAGAAGTGGAGCTTCTTAAAGAAATTGTCAAAATAAAAAGAAAAAACAATCCCTTGTGGGGAGTATAGATTTATTATGAAAATAACAGATAGCCTCGAGATTCTTAATTCAAAGGAAATAAAAGAAATAATAAGAATGCTAAGTGAGCAATTCGAGTTCGATGAAAAACTGAATTATGTTTTTATTAAAAATAACAAGGATAAAGTATTTATTACAACAAGAGATATAGAAAAAATAGATTTAAGCAATCTAAGAATAGATTCAATGGGATTGTATTTCGGAAAATATTATAACGATGGATTTAGACTAAGCATAGAAGGCGCCCAGCTCATAGAACGAAAATGCAAGAAAAATGTTATCGAGATTAGCATAGAACAGAAGCACGATTGGCTTATGGGAAAAGACATACCTCTTGAAGGACATGAAAATTCTTTCGTAATATTAAAATGGAAAGAAGATGTTCTAGGATGTGCAAAAGTAAAACACGAGATTGCATTTAATTCAATACCTAATGCAAGAAAACTCCACATTGTTAATGA